>JBJXEJ010000035.1:0-2880 GCA_046154125.1 Rhizobacter sp.
TCCTATTCCGAACTTCAGGATGCACTCCACTCGGTGGTGCCGATGCGGGAGCGCCTGAACCGCAATGTGCTGTTCACCTGCCTGGGCAGCCCGGGCAAGCCGGTGATCGACACCGCCGGACCCTTCCTGCTGCAAGGCGGAGACAGGCTGATGCTCTGCTCAGACGGCTTGTGGAGCACCGTCACCGACGCGTCGATCACCGAACAGCTGGCCCAGCACCTGATCACCGAGTCGGTGCCTGAACTGGTGGAGCAGGCGTTGCGCAACGGCGGACCCAAGTGCGACAACGTGTCGGTGATGGCCATCGAGTGGGAAGCGTCCGAAGCCCCGACCGGTGCGGCCGGCGTGTCGACACAGGCTCTGGGCGAAGAGGTATTCGCCTCCACGATCCAGGCCAGCGTGCTTGGCCACGATGTGATCGACGATCTCGACGATGCCGAGATCGAGCGGTCGATCAAGGAAATCAACGACGCCATCCGGCGCTCGTCGTCACCCAAAAAAACCTGAGGGTTCAGTCATGAGTTTCATACGCACGCAAGGGCGCGGCGTCGATGCGTTGCGGCCGGTTCGCATCACGCGGCACTACACCAAACACGCCGAGGGTTCGGTGTTGATCGCGTTCGGCGACACCCAGGTGCTGTGCACGGCCTCGGTGGAAGAGAAGGTGCCACCGCACAAGCGTGGTTCAGGCGAGGGTTGGGTCACCGCCGAGTACGGCATGTTGCCCCGCGCGACACACACCCGCAGCGACCGCGAGGCGGCCAAGGGCAAGCAGAGCGGGCGTACTCAGGAAATACAGAGGCTGATCGGCCGCTCGCTGCGTTGCGTGTTCGATCTGAAGGCGCTCGGTGAGCGCACGATCTCGCTCGACTGCGACGTGATCCAGGCCGATGGCGGTACCCGCACCGCAGCGATCACCGGCGCCTTTGTGGCGGCACACGATGCGGTGGCGGGCTTGTTGACGCAAGGCAAGCTGGCCGCATCTCCGCTGCGAGATTTCGTTGCGGCGATATCGGTCGGCATCGTCGACGGCACACCGCTGCTCGATCTGGAATACACCGAAGACTCGGCCTGCGACACCGACATGAACGTGGTGATGACCGGCTCCGGCGGATTCGTCGAAGTGCAGGGCACAGCCGAAGGCGCGTCCTTCTCGCGCGCCGAGATGGACAGCCTGCTGCAACTCGCCGACCAGGGCATTCGTCAACTGGTGGCCGCGCAGCGCCAGGCGCTCGGCCTGTGACACGATGAAGCTGGTGCTGGCTTCGAACAACGCCGGGAAGCTGGCCGAACTGCAGTCGTTGTTCGCACCGCTCGGCCTGTTGCTGGTGCGCCAGTGCGACCTGGGCATTCCCGAGGCTGAGGAGCCACACCTGACCTTCATCGAAAACGCGCTCGCGAAGGCGCGCCATGCGGCTCGTCGCGCGGGGAGCGCAGCCATCGCTGACGACTCCGGGCTCTGCGTCGATGCGCTGGGCGGCGCACCGGGTGTGCGCTCGGCCCGTTATGCCGAAGACCACGGCCAGGCGAAGGGCGATGCGGCCAACAACCGGGTGCTGCTCGCCAAGTTGTCTGCGTTTTCAGAGGCGACGCAGCGCAGCGCACGTTTTGTCTGCGCGCTCGTCGCCGTGCGCTCGGCCGACGACCCGCAGCCGCTGGTGGCGATGGGAAGGTGGGCCGGTGTGATCTGGCCTGCGCCGCGCGGTGAATCCGGCTTCGGCTACGACCCGGTGCTGTACATCCCCGAGTTGGAGAAGACGGTCGCCGAGCTGAGCCCCGCAGACAAGAACGAGCGCAGCCACCGCGGCCTCGCATCGCGCGAGATCCTGCGGCAGATGCGCGAGGTCTGGGGCCTTGGCTGAACGCACCGCCATGCCCCTGATCGTGTCGGCCGATTCCGCCGAAGCGGCGTCGGCAGCGGTCAACGTCGACCCGAACCAACTGCTGGCCCGCTACCTGCGCCCCGGCACCCTGAACCTCGCGGCGCTGCCGCCGTTGTCGCTGTACGTGCATCTGCCCTGGTGCTTGAAGAAGTGCCCTTATTGCGACTTCAACTCCCACGAGCGTCGAGCGGTCGATGGCGTGGAGGGCTCGGAGGCGCTGCCATTTGACCGATACCTCGACGCATTGCGCTGCGACCTCGAAGCCGCGCTGCCATTCATCTGGGGCCGGCGCATCCACACGGTGTTCATCGGCGGCGGAACGCCGAGCCTGTTTCCCCCCGATCGCATCGAGCAGCTGATCACCGACATCCGCGCCCGGCTGCCGCTGGAGCCCGGCTGCGAGATCACGATGGAGGCCAACCCGGGCACCTTCGAGCGCGATCGCTTTCGCGGCTACCGGGCGGCGGGTATCACACGCTTGTCGGTGGGCGTTCAGAGCTTCGACGACACCAAGCTCGCCTCGCTGGGCCGTGCGCACAACGGTGCCCAGGCGAGGGCGGCTTTGGCCGAGGCGAGCGATGCCTTCGACACCTACAACCTCGACCTCATGTATGCGCTGCCTGGGCAGACGTTGGCCGAACTGGAGGCCGACCTCGCCACGGCGCTGTCATTCAAACCACCGCACCTGTCGATCTACCACCTGACGATCGAGCCGAACACGCTGTTCGCGAAGCACCCGCCCAGCGGCGATCTGGCGGTGCCCGATGACGACATCGCCTTCGACATGCTCGACCGCATCACGCTGGCCACCGAGGCGGCCGGCCTGTTGCGTTACGAGGTTTCGGCCTTCGCGCGACCGGGTCATCGCTGCGCGCACAACCTGAACTACTGGCAGTTCGGCGATTACCTCGGCATCGGTGCCGGCGCGCACAGCAAGATCAGCTACCCGCATCGCGTGGTGCGCCAGGTGCGCTTCCGCGATCCATCCACCTACATG
>JBJXEJ010000036.1:0-19482 GCA_046154125.1 Rhizobacter sp.
CGGCCCTGCCAGAACTCCCAGCGGTCGGGCACCAGGCGCAAGCCGCCCCAGTGCGGCGGGCGAGGTGGCTTCAGGAGAAACCTGGCGCCGTACTTCGCTGCATTGGCGACCAGCACAGCGCGTGACGAGATCACCTCGCTTTGCGGCGAAGCCCAGGCGCCGATGCGCGAGTCGAGCGGCCGAGAGGCGAAATAGGCATCCGACTCGACGGCATCGACCTTCTCGACACGGCCTTCGATGCGCACCACGCGTTCGAGTTCGACCCAGTGGAACTGCAGTGCCGCCTGCGGATGGGCGGCCAGTTCGCGGCCCTTGCGGCTCTCGTAGTTGGTGTACCAGACGATGCCGCGCGAATCGCAACCCTTGATCAGCACGACGCGGGTCGACGGGCGACCATCCGGCCCCACGGTGGCCAGGGTCATCGCGTTGGGCTCGGGCAACTCGGCGGCCAGAGCCTGCTGCAGCCACAGTTCGAACTGCTCCAGCGGGTCGGCGAGCGAGGCACCTTCGTCGAGTTCGGCGCGCTCGTAGCTCTTGCGCAGGTCGGCGATGTGGGTCATGGGTCAAGTATAGGAATCGGCCTGCGATGCGTTCCCGTCACCGGTGGATACATATTTTCTCTGCGGGGAAGGACTTAAGTGATGGCCCTCTGGCGCGAAGCCGATGCTGCTTCCATCCTGCACCCCACCATGAAAAGAACGATGAGAGAGTGCGCATGAGTTCCGGCCCCGTGATCATCGTGCTGGCGGCTGGCCTCGGTTCGCGGTTCCAGGATGCCGGACACAAGCTGAGCCAGCCGCTGGGTGCCACCAGCGTTCTGGGTGCGACGCTGGCGCAGGCGATGGGCAGTCAGTTGCCGCTGATCGTGGTCACCACCGAATCGCTGGTCGATGAAGCCACCCGGTATGTGGCGAGACAGGACATCGTGGTGCTCGAGACGGCATCCGGACGCCCGGTCGAGGACCGCGGCGACCTTCGCGCAATGAACGCCCGGCTCGGCATGGGTGCATCCATCGCGGCGGGAGTCTCGGCGAGTTCGAACGCCAGCGGGTGGCTGGTGCTGCCTGGCGACATGCCCATGCTGCAGTCGTCGACCCTGCTGCGGGTGGCCCATGCGTTGCGCGACCATGCGGTGTCCTACGCGCAGCATCATGGGCGTCGCGGTCACCCGGTGGGCTTCAGCGCCGAGCTGTACTCGGAGCTGATCCGCTTGCAGGGCGATGAAGGTGCGCGGCGTCTGGTGTCGCGTTACCCGGCGCAGGCCATCGAGGTCGATGATCCGGGCGTTCTCGTCGATGTGGACACGGTTGCCGATCTGGCGCAGGTGCGCGCCATGTGGGCGCGGGCGGCAGCGGCGCCCGGATAGGGTCGGGCAGGGTCCCGTCGGAGACCCTGAGCGGGGTCATGCTGGCGCGGTTGATGCAAGCGGCTGCGACACTGTGAACTGCGGTGATGTCGCCGCAGCCTGGAGAGTCGTCCATGCCGATGAACCCCGCCGTCGCCCGGGTCACCCAGCGCATCCTCGAGCGCAGCGCATGCACCCGGCTGGCCTACCTCGCCCGCGTGGCCGCCGCCGGCGAGCGTCCGCGCGGTTCCGATCGCATGGGCTGCGCCAATGTGGCGCATGCCTTCGCGGCGCTGCCCCCCAATGACAAGCTGCGCGTGGTGACCGAACGGGCGCCGCACATCGGCGTGGTCACCGCCTACAACGACATGCTGTCGGCGCATCAACCCTACGAGGGCTTTCCGGCGGTGATCCGTGCCGAGGCGCACCGGCTCGGCGCCACGGTGCAGGTGGCCGGCGGCGTGCCGGCGATGTGCGATGGCGTGACGCAGGGCCTGCCGGGCATGGAACTCAGCCTGTTTTCGCGCGACACCATCGCGATGGGCACCGCCATCGCGCTGACGCACGATGTGTTCGATGCTGCCTTGCTGCTCGGCGTGTGCGACAAGATCGTGCCGGGACTGCTGATCGGTGCGCTGCATTTCGGCCACCTGCCGTGCGTGTTCGTGCCGGCCGGCCCGATGAGCACCGGTCTCAGCAACAACGCCAAGGGCCGGGTGCGTGAGCAGTTCGCGCAAGGTCTGGTCGGGCGCGACGAGTTGCTGCAGGCCGAATCGGCGGCGTACCACGGCGCCGGCACCTGCACCTTCTATGGCACCGCCAACAGCAACCAGATGCTGCTCGAGGCCATGGGCCTGCATGTGCCGGGCGCGGCGTTCGTGCACCCGCACGCCGAACTGCGCGAGACACTGACCCGAGACGCGGTGCGCACCGTGCTCGGCCTCGTGAAGGCGCGCCGCTACACGCCGATCGGCCAGCTCGTCGACGAGCGCGTGATCGTCAACGCGATGGTCGCGCTGCTGGCCACCGGCGGTTCGACCAACCACCTGATCCACTGGGTGGCGGTGGCGCGGGCGGCGGGCATCGTGATCGACTGGAATGATTTTTCCGAGCTGTCGCACGCGACGCCGCTGCTGGCGCGCGTCTACCCGAATGGCAGTGCCGACGTGAACCAGTTCCAGGCGGCTGGTGGTCCGGGTTATGTGATTCGTGAACTGATCGAGGCCGGCCTGATGCATGCCGACGTGGCGACCGTGTCCGACGGCGGTCTGCGCGACTACACCCGATTGCCGCAACGTGATGCGGCGGGTGCGCTGACCTGGCGCGATCTGCCGCCCGCCCAGTCGGAGAATGCCGACGACGACATCGTTCGCCCGGCATCGGATCCGTTCAGCGACCACGGTGGCCTGGCGCTGCTCACCGGCAACCTGGGCCGGGCGGTCATCAAGACTTCGGCGGTGCCGGCCGACCGGCACGCCATCGAGGCACCGGCCATCGTCTTCGACACGCAGGAGGCGCTGCAGGCGGCCTTCAAGGCCGGCGAACTGGAACGCGATTTCGTCGCGGTGGTGCGTTTCCAGGGTCCGCGTGCCAACGGCATGCCCGAGCTGCACAAGCTGACGCCGCCGCTGGCGGTGCTGCAGGGCAAGGGGTTCCAGGTCGCGCTGGTGACCGATGGCCGCATGAGCGGTGCGTCGGGCAGGGTGCCGGCCGCCATCCATGTCAGCCCCGAGGTGCTGGCCGGCGGGCCGCTCGGCAAGGTGCGCACCGGCGATGTGATCCGGCTTGACTCGAACGCCGGCACACTCGAAGCACTGGTTGATGCCGCCACCTGGGCCGCGCGCGAGCAAGCCGTGCTGTCCGCCGAGCAGACCGCGATCAACGCCCACGGTCTCGGCCGCGAACTGTTCGGTGGCATGCGCCGCAATGTGCTGACCGCAGAAGAGGGGGCGATCACCTGGCTTTGATGGCTGGCACTCCCGCTCCGTACGAAATCATTCACGAGGTTCCATCGATGCAAGCGCTCGAACTCGCCGCCTTCGGCCCGGTCATCCCGGTCATCGTCATTCACCGTGTTGAAGATGCGGTGCCGCTCGCGCAGGCCCTGGTCGATGGCGGGGTGCGTGTGCTCGAGGTGACCTTGCGTACCCCGGTCGCCTTGAAATGCATGGAAGCCATCGCCCGCGCGGTGCCCGGTGCGATCGTCGGCGCCGGCACGGTGCGCAGCGTGTCCGATGCGAAGGCGGCGAAGGATGCAGGCTGCCAATTCGCCGTCAGTCCCGGATACCTTCGCAGCATCGGCCAGGCCTGCCGCGACCTCGACTTGCCGCTGCTGCCCGGCGTGGCCACCGGCAGCGAAGTGATGCAGGCGAACGCCGACGGCTACGACTTCCTGAAGTTCTTCCCGGCCACCGCGGCCGGTGGCATTCCGATGCTGAAGGCGCTGGGTGGCCCGTTCGGCGATGTGATGTTCTGCCCGACCGGGGGCATCACGCTCGAAACGGCGCCGCAGTTTCTGGCGCTGCCCAACGTCGGTGTCTGCGGAGGTTCGTGGCTGACGCCGTCGGAGGCAGTCGCGACAGGCGACTGGGCGCGCATCACGCGGCTCGCGAAGGAGGCCGGGGCGCTGCGCGGGGGCTGATCATCCCCGGCGCCTCGCTCAGTCTGCGCGTTCGATCAACTCGAGCTTGTATCCATCGGGGTCGGTGACGAACGCGATCACCGTGCTGCCGCCGGCAACCGGGCCGGCCTCGCGCGTCACTTCGCCGCCACCCGCCTTGATGGCCGCGCAGGCGGCGTGGGCGTCGGCCACCGCGATCGCGATGTGGCCGTAGGCAGTGCCGAGGTCATAGTGGTCGACACCGTGGTTGTAGGTCAGCTCGATCTCGGCATGCTGCGGGTTCGAGCCGTAGCCGACGAAGGCCAGGCTGTACTTCTGATCGGGCCGGTCGGTGGTGCGCAGCAGCGTCATGCCCATCACGCGCGTATAGAAGTCGACAGAGCGTTGCAGGTCGCCAACGCGCAACATGGTGTGGAGCAATCTCATCGTCGTTCCTGGATCGGTGGGGGTTATCGAAGGGTGCGAGCGTAGCGCGACTCCCATCGCGACAATGCCTGGATGTTTCTTCGCCCGCGACCGCGATGCCGCGCCACCCGATGACACGATCCGCTCCCCGGACCCTGAGCCTGGGCGTCGTTCTGCTCGCCGCGGGCGGCTGCTTTGCCTTGACGATGGGTGCGCGCCAGTCGATGGGGCTGTTCCTTGGCCAGATCAACACCCACACCGGCCTCGGATTCGCCAGCATCAGCCTTGCGTTCGCGTTTGGTCAGTTGTGGTGGGGCCTCACGCAGCCTTTCGCCGGCATGGTGGCCGACCGCATCGGAGCCGGTCGAGTGATCGTCTGCGGTGTGCTGATGGTGGCGATCGGTACCGCGCTGATCCCGCACATGACCACCACCGCCGGCCTGATCTTCGCGATCGGCGTGCTGGCGGCCGGCGGCGCGGGCATGGCCGGACCGTCGGTGCTGATGGCGGCGACGACCCGCCTGATCACCCCTGCGCGGCGCGGCATGGCCAGCGGCATCGTCAATGCCGGCGGGTCGTTCGGGCAGTTTGTCTTCGCGCCGCTGGCGCAGGGTGTCACCGCGGCGGCGGGGTGGGTGGCCTCGCTGCACGTGCTGGGTGCGCTCACGCTGCTCGCTCTGCCCGCCGCCTGGCTGCTGCGTGGCAACGGTTTGCACCTGGCCGCGCCGGCGCCCGGTCAGCAGGTAACCGATACCACCTGGCAGGCCGTGTCGCGTGCGCTGGCGCACCGCAGCTATCGGTTGCTGTGCGCCGGGTTCTTCGTCTGCGGATTCCACGTTGCCTTCATCGCGACGCACCTGCCAGGGGTCGTGGCCTCGTGCCAGTTGTCACCGGCGCTGGGCGCCTGGGCGCTGGGCGCGATCGGGCTGTTCAACATCATCGGCAGCATCGGCATCGGCTGGTTGATGTCGAGTGGCGGCGGGCGCTGGCGACTGAAGACGATGCTGAGCTGGATCTACGCCACACGCGCTGTGGCTGTGCTGGTGTTCCTGCTGTCGCCGAAGTCCGAGGCGGTGATGCTGGTCTTCGCGGCCGTGATGGGCCTGACCTACCTGTCGACCGTGCCTCCGACGGTGGGCCTCGTTGCCAAGTTCTTCGGCCCATCGCACATGGCCACACTGTACGGCGTGGCGATCCTGATCCACCAGATCGGCGCATTCTTCGGCGCCTACTTCGGCGGCAAGGCCTTCGAGTGGACCGGCAGCTACGACTGGATGTGGTACGTCGACATCCTGCTGGCGGTCGGCGCGGCGCTGGTCAATGTGCCCATTCGTGAGCAGCGTGTCGAGCCTGCTGCTGCGGCGGCGCCTTCGCGCTGAGACACATCTGCTTGCACTGCGGGATGCCGTGTCACGGCGCCTTGTTCTGGATGACGCTCAGGTTGTCACCATCGACCTTCACGGAGGCGCCGACGGGCAGGGTCTGGGTACGGCGGAACGTCCGCATCGTGCCGTCGTCCATGCGGACCTTGACGTTGAAGTGGGTCTCGCTGCGCACCTGCTTCTCGACCTCGTGGCCTGCGACGCCGCCGCCGACGGCACCGAGCACCGTCATCGCCGTCCTGCCGCTGCCGCTGCCGAACTGGTTGCCCACCACGCCTCCCAGCACGCCGCCGGTCACGGCGCCGAGGCCGGTGCCCTGGCCCTTCTGCTTGACGGCAGTCACCGATTCAACCACCCCGCAGTTCGGACAGGCAGCGTTGCCAGGCGTGGGTACAGCAGCGGGGGCAGTCTTTGCTTCGGCCATCAGCGTGGCCGCCGGAGCGGCGGATGAGGAATCAACCGATTTCGTCACCCACGCGCCGGCCAGCCCGGCCGTGAGCAGGCACAGCAGGCCGCCGGCGATCCAGGCTGCGCGTGGCACCGATCGTGTGGCGGGTGTGCCGGGAGCGACGTTCTGAGTGGATGAGTCCATGCGGGATCTCCTGATGTCGTTTGTTTCGCCAGCAATCGTAAGTCAGCCTGCCGATGCTGCAAATCGCTTTGCAGCGGGGATGCGCCCGCCACCGCTCCCACGCGAGGCTGCTGTGCGTGAGCGATCCGCGTGTCTCAGCGCTTTGCGTCCAGCCACACCCCGACGCCTTGTGCGTTGAGTTCGATGTCCATCTCGAGCAGGTCGAGGATCTGCTGCCGCCGCATCCTGCATCCGAGCCCTTCCACGCGTTTCAGATAGAGCGCCGTCAGGCCGCTCCGCAGGATCTCGTGGCGTTGGTCGGCGGGCAGCGCCAGATCGGCGGCATGCCTGCCCAGCGCCACCACCTCGTCGACCTGTTCGAGCAGGTCACGGCCCAGCTGCTGCACATCGATCGTCTGCTGTGCGCCGATGACCGGCACGCGACCGTAATGCGTCAGGTACATGCACGACGGCTGTTCGGCCAGCAGGCGTTCGATCGATGTGCGCAATGCCGCGGGATCGAACTGCACCGGGGTGGTTGTCGGCAGCAGCCAGATGCCGGCGGGCGTGTCGAACTCGCGGTACGACAAGCCGAAGGTATCACCGGTGAAGAAGCCGCGGCTGCGTTCGTCCCAGATGCAATGGTGGTGCCGGGCGTGGCCCGGGGTGTCGAGGAACTTCAGCGGCCGCCCGGCCAGGTGGATCACCAGGCCGTCGGCGCTTTCCATCACGCGGCTGGCTGCCACCGGCACCACGGTGCCGTAGGCGCGCTGGACCGCCTCCTCGCCGTAGACCGCCCGGGCGCCGGCCAGCAGCGCAGTCGGACTGATCAGGTGTCGCGCTCCGCGCGGGTGCACGACCATGCGCGCGGACGGCAGCGCCGCCATCAATGCCCCGGCGCCTCCAGCGTGGTCGAGGTGCACGTGGGTCGGAATGACCCAGTCCACCGCATTGCGCGATACACCGGCTGCATCCAGCGCCGCGAGCAGCCGCGGCACCGAATGGCTGGTGCCGCAGTCGATGAAGGCCGCCCGGCCTTGCTCGACGATCAGGTAGGCCGCGTCGAAGCTCGGTCGCTGATAGCCGGTGTCGACGGTCCAGATGCCGTGTCCGAGGGGGGTGGAGAATTCGCAGATCGATTCCATGACGTGGGCTGGCGGTTCCGGGGCGTTGGAGTGTAGGGTTGGCGAACCCACCGGCCCGTTCGCGCCACGGTCGAATTAGGAAGATCAACATGCCGCCCAACCAACCTGTGTCCCCTTCCAGCGACCGGCCGCCTCGTCGGCCCTCGGTGGACCGCTGCAGCGAGGGTCGACGCGGGGCGCTGGTCTGGGTCACCGGCGTCATCACGTCGCTTGCGGGCTGTGCGGCCTATTCGCCGTCGGCTCTGCCGCGCGGCGCGACCGCAGCCGAGGTGGTGTCGATCATGGGACCGCCAACCGGCACCTCGCAGGCGCCGCAGCGGCTCGAGTTTGCGCGCGGCCCGGCCGGCAAGCACACCTACATGGTCGATTTCGATGCTGACGGCCGGCTCCTGGCCTGGGAACAGGTGCTCACCGAGAAGAACTTCTTCCTGGTGCAAGCTGGCCAGACGCAGGACGAAGTCATCCGGCGACTGGGCCACCCGTCAACGACCTTCCCGATCGGCAGGCAGCACATCGTCGTCTGGAACTATCGCTACGAAACGCCGTTCTGCCAGTGGTTCCAGGTGTCGATCGGTACTGCGCCGGACACGCTCGGTCACGTCACCGAAGTCGGCTTCGGGCCCGACCCCCGGTGCTGGTCGATGCGTGAATGATCAACCTTTCGTCTTCCTCATGACCATCACCCTGTACGGCATTCCGAACTGCGACACCGTCAAGAAGGCGCGTGCCTGGCTGCAGGTGCGCGGCATCGCGCACGACTTCCACGACTACAAGAAGCAGGGCGTGCCGCTGACGCAACTCGACGTGTGGATGGGTGCGGTCGGCTGGGAGGCCTTGCTGAACCGCAAGGGCACCACCTGGCGCAAGCTGGACGCGATGCAGCAGGCGGCTGTGCGCGATGCGGCCAGCGCCCGCGAGCTGATGGCCGTGCAGGCCAGCCTGATCAAGCGCCCTGTGGTCGAGCATCCGGGCGGGTTGCTGGTCGGTTTCGATCCCGCGGCCTGGGGCAGGGCGCTCGGCTGAGTCTTCCTGCGCTGCGAAGTCTGCAGTCAGCCCGCCAGCAACTGTCTCAGCACGAAGGGCAGGATGCCGCCGTGTTGGTAGTAGTCGACCTCGATCGGCGTGTCGATTCTCAGTGTCAGCGGCACGCGCTTCTTCCTGCCGTCCGCGGTGGTGATCACGAGCGTCGCGTCCTGCTGCGGCTGGATGTCGACGGCGAGTTCGATGTCGAACAGCTCGTCGCCCTGGATGCCCAGCGTCTGCCAGCTGTCGCTGCCCTTGAACTGCAGTGGCAGCACGCCCATGCCAACCAGGTTGCTGCGGTGGATGCGCTCGAAGCTGCGGGCCACGACCGCCTTGATGCCGAGCAGCGCGGTGCCCTTGGCTGCCCAGTCGCGCGACGAGCCGGTGCCGTATTCCTCACCGGCAAAGATCACCGTCGGCACGCCGGCCGCCATGTACTTCATCGCCGCGTCGTAGATGAACAGCTTGTCGCCCGACGGCTGCAGCACCGTCACGCCGCCTTCCTCGCGCGAGCCGTCGGCACGCGCCGGAATCATCAGGTTCTTGATGCGAACGTTGGCGAAGGTGCCGCGCACCATCACGTCGTGGTGGCCGCGTCGTGAGCCGTAGCTGTTGAAGTCGGCCTTCAGGACATGGTGCGCGCCAAGCCAGGCGCCGGCGGGTGAGTCTTCCTTGATCGACCCGGCCGGCGAGATGTGGTCGGTGGTGATCGAGTCGCCAAACAGTGCCATCGCCCGCGCACCGACGATGCCAGCCGCAGCCTGCGCCGGCAGCATCGTGAAGCCTTCGAAGAAGGGCGGCTTCGCGATGTAGGTCGAAGTCGGCCAGTCATAGACCTGACCGATCGCTCCGTCCACCTTCCCCCACAGCTTGCCGGGGTCGGATGCGACTTTCCCGTAGTTTTTCCTGAATGCCTTGCCGTTCATCGCGTACTTCATCAATGCATGGATCTCGTCGCTGGTCGGCCAGATGTCGCCGAGGTAGATGTTCCGGCCCTTTCGACCCTTGCCGAGCGGTTCCGTCATCAGGTCCTTCAGCACTGTTCCGGCGATGGCGTAGGCCACCACGAGCGGTGGCGAGGCCAGGAAATTGGCCTTCAGGTTGGGATGGATACGCGCCTCGAAATTCCGGTTGCCCGAAAGCACCGCTGCGCACACCAGCTCGTTCTCGGTGATCACCTCGTTGAACTCGGGTCGCAGGTCGCCAGCGTTGCCGATGCAGGTGGTGCAGCCGTAGCCCGCGAGGTAGAAGCCGAGCTTTTCGAGGTAGTGCAGCAGCCCGGCTTTCTCGAGGTATTCGGTGACGATGCGCGAGCCCGGCGCCAGCGAGGTCTTGATGTGCGGCTGCACCTTCAGTCCCGCCTCGACCGCCTTCTTCGCCAGCAGGCCCGCGGCCAGCAGCACGCTCGGGTTCGAGGTGTTGGTGCACGAGGTGATGGCGGCGATCAGCACGTCACCGTTGCCGATCGAGACCTCAGCACTCGCCGGCTGCGTCGATGCGGCTTCGGACAGCGCGGCTTCCAGCGTGGGGCGGTTGCCGGACATCTCGACGACATCGCGAGCCGCGCCAGGAACATCGGCGGGCGCGGTGGCGGGGGCCCCTCCGCGGTCGGCATCGCTGGAGCGCACCAGATGCCGGAAGTACAGGTTGGCCGCCGGCTGGTTGAATCCGTTCAGGGTCGGTGGCTGGCTGAACAGCGACGTGAACTGGGCCTTCACCTGGCCGAGTTCGATGCGGTCCTGTGGCCGCTTCGGCCCGGCCAGGCTGGGCGCGACATGGCTGAGGTCGAGCACCACCACCGAGCTGTAGTCGATGTCACCGCGCTTGGGCACGCCGAAGAGCTTCTGCGCTCGGAAGTAGGCCTCGAACGCCTCGATCTCCTTCTTCGTGCGGCCAGTGCCCTTGAAGTAGTCGATGGTCTTCCCGTCGACCGGAAAGAAGCCCATCGTCGCGCCGTACTCCGGGGCCATGTTGGCGATCGTTGCCCGGTCGGGCAGCGCGAGGCTGGCCGTGCCCTCGCCGAAGAACTCGACGAACTTGCCGACGACCTTGGCCTTGCGCAGCATCTCGGTGACGGTCAGCACCAGGTCGGTGGCGGTGACGCCCTCGCGCAGACGGCCGGTCAGCTCGAAACCGACGACGTCGGGCGTTAGGACGTAGACCGGCTGGCCTAGCATGCCGGCCTCTGCCTCGATGCCGCCGACGCCCCAGCCGACGACACCGATGCCGTTGATCATCGTCGTGTGGCTGTCGGTGCCGACCAGCGAGTCGGGGTAGTAGACGCCGGCGTTAGGACGGCCCTTCGGCGTCTTGTGCACGCCGCGCGCCAGGTACTCGAGGTTGACCTGGTGGACGATGCCGAAGCCCGGGGGCACGACGCCGAAGGTGTCGAAGGCCTGCATGCCCCACTTCATGAATTCATAGCGCTCTCGGTTGCGCTGGAACTCGAGCTTCATGTTCAGGTCGAGCGCCTTCTTGTTGCCATAGTGATCGATCATCACGCTGTGGTCGACGACCAGGTCGACCGGCACCAGCGGCTCGATGGTCTTCGGGTCCTTGCCCATCGCGGCGGCGACGTTGCGCATCGCGGCCAGATCGGCCAGCAACGGCACGCCGGTGAAATCCTGCAGCACCACGCGGGCAACGACGAACGGAATCTCGTCGCTGCGCTCGGCGTTCGGTTTCCAGGTTGCAAGCCGCTCCACGTGTTCGGTCGTCACCTTCTTGCCATCGCAGTTGCGCAGCACGCTTTCCAGCACGATCCGCAGCGATAACGGCAGCCGATCCACGTTGGGGAACATCCTCGCCAGCGAAGGCAGCGAGTAGTAGCTGCCTTCGGCGCCGCTGCCGGTCGTGAAGGTCTTGATCGTCTTTGCGAAGGCGTGCCTCGGTGCGGAGGGCGACCTGCTTGTGGCGTGGACTCGTTTCATGGCAACTCCCCTGGCGGTGATGCGGACCATTGTGGACGGGTGGTATGTTGCAGTCCATGGACCTGTTCAGCTTCTTCTGGCACGACTACGAGACCTTCGGTGTGGTGCCGCGTCGCGATCGCCCGGCGCAGTTCGCCGGCGTGCGCACCGATGCCGATCTGACCGAGATCGACGAACCCGTCACGCTCTACTGCCAGCCGCCGCTCGACAGCCTGCCCGACCCCGAGAGTTGCCTGCTCACGGGTATCACGCCTCAGGTCTGCGCCGAGCGTGGTGTCCCCGAGCACGCCTTCGCTGCCACGATCGAGGCACAGCTCGCGCGTCCGGGGACCGTGGGTGTCGGCTACAACTCGATCCGCTTCGACGACGAGGTGACGCGCTTCCTTTTCTGGCGCAACCTGATCGACCCGTATGCCCGCGAATGGCAGAACCAGTGCGGGCGCTGGGATCTGCTGGACGTGGTTCGCTGCGCCTACGCGCTGCGGCCCGATGGCATCCAGTGGCCGAAGCACGACGATGGGCGGCCTTCGTTCAAGCTCGAACACCTGACGGCCGCCAATGGCCTGGCGCACGAAGCCGCGCACGATGCGCTGTCGGACGTGCGCGCCACCATCGCGCTGGCCCGGCTCATCAAGGACCGGCAACCGAAGCTGTGGGACTTCTGCCTGCGCCTGCGCAGGAAGGATGCGGTCGTCGACGAGATGGCCAGCGCCCAGAAAATGGGCCAGCCGTTCCTGCACGTGTCGGGCATGTACCCACCCGATCGCGGCTGCATCGCGCTGGTGTGGCCGCTGTCGCCGCACCCGACCAACAAGAACGAGGTGATCGTCTGGGACCTGGCCGAAGACCCCGGCATGCTTCGCGGGCTGAATGCCGACACGATCCGCCAGCGCATGTTCTCGCGTGCCGACGCGCTTCCCGAGGGGGTGACGCGGCTGCCGATCAAGACGATTCATCTGAACAAGTCGCCGGTGGTGATCGCCAACCTGAAGACGCTGAGCGCCGGAATGGCGGCGCGATGGGGCGTCGACGTCGCGCAGGCGCGCGGGTTCGCCGAAGTTGCGGCGCAGCTGGCCGCATCGTTGGCGGGGTTGTGGCCGGAGGTGTTCGCACGGCCGCCAACCGAATCGGCCCCCGATGTCGACGAAGACCTCTACGGCGGCTTCGTCGGCAACGACGACAGGCGAATCCTGCAACGGCTGCGCGTGCTCGATCCGCAGGCGCTGGCCAGCCAGCATCCGGTTTTTGCCGATGAGCGACTGGCCGAATTGTTGTTCCGCTACCGCGCCCGCAACTTCGCCGACACCCTGACCGACCCCGAGCGGCAGAGGTGGCTCGAACACCGTGTCCAGCGCCTGCACGGCGGAGCCGGCGGCGGCCTGACGCTCGAAGCCTTCTTCGAGCGCATCGATCAGCTCAGCGGCCGGTTCGAGGGCGGAGCCGATGAGCGCAGCGAGGACATCCTCGGTGCGCTCGTGGATCACGCGACGGAGATAGCTCCCGAACTTCCGTGAGATGCAAAGGAGTGCGCAAGGCACTAATGAAGTGCGTTGAGGCGAGCCGTGCCGGTGCGACTCACTGAAATTGCAGTGGATTGGTGCGTAAATTAGCACCATTCAGGGAACAGGTCTTGCTTAGTTGGTGCGTTTATTGGTTGATTGGTGCATGGGGCACCGTTGCAAAGCACCCGCTGGAGTTCATCTTGGATCAGGTCAAGCAAGGCACAGACGCATTGTTCATTTTGCTGGGCGCCATCATGGTGCTGGCGATGCACGCAGGATTCGCTTTTCTCGAACTCGGCACCGTGCGCAAAAAGAACCAGGTCAACGCGCTGGTCAAGATTCTGGTCGACTTTTCAGTGTCGACCGTCGCCTACTTCTTCGTCGGCTACACCGTCGCGTACGGCATCGGGTTTCTCAGTGGCGCCGACACGCTGATGCAGAAGAACGGCTTCGAACTGGTCCGGTTCTTTTTCCTGCTGACCTTTGCGGCGGCCATACCCGCCATCGTGTCGGGCGGGATTGCCGAGCGCGCGCGCTTCGGTCCGCAGCTGATCGCCACTGCGGTACTGGTGGGCATTGCGTACCCGCTGCTGGAAGGCGTCGTGTGGGGAGGCAAGTTCGGCGTGCAAGGTCAGATCAAGGCGTTGACCGGCGCGGAGTTTCACGATTTCGCTGGCAGCGTGGTCGTGCACGCCTTCGGCGGCTGGGTCGGGCTGGTCGCGGTGCTGAAGCTGGGTGCGCGCAGCAACCGCTACCGCAAGGACGGAGGCATCAGCGCGCATCCGCCGTCGAGCATTCCGTTCCTGGCGCTCGGGGCCTGGGTGCTGGCAGTCGGTTGGTTCGGATTCAACGTGATGAGTGCTCAGACCATCGAGAAGATTTCCGGTCTGGTTGCGGTCAACTCGCTGATGGCGATGGCCGGCGGCACGCTGGTGGCGGTGCTGCTGGGCCGCAACGACCCCGGTTTCGCCTACAACGGACCGTTGGCGGGTCTGGTGGCGGTGTGTGCGGGTTCCGATGTCATGCACCCGGCCGGAGCGCTTGTGGTGGGATGCGTCGCCAGCGCCATCTTCGTGTCGATGTTCACTCTCACGCAGAACCGCTGGAAGATCGACGACGTGCTGGGCGTGTGGCCGCTCCACGGCCTGTGCGGAGCCTGGGGCGGCATCGCCTGCGGCATCTTTGGCAGCCAGGCGCTGGGTGGTGCGGGTGGAGTGAACCTCTTCGCGCAAGTCTTTGGCACGCTGCTGGGCGTGCTGTGGGCACTGATCTCCGGTGTGATCGTCTATGGTGGGCTGAAGGCAGTCACATCGCTGCGACTTACTCTGGAAGAGGAATACGAAGGGGCCGACCTGTCCGTCCACCGCATCGGCGCCACGCCGGAACGGGAGGCCAACTGGTGATCTGAGTCGGGGCAGGGGGCAGTTCGCCAGTGATCGTCGAATCGCTGTTGACTGCCCGCTCTTGACAGCACGGGGGTGTTGCCGGTAGCACTCCCGCAAGGTACAATTCCGGTTTTCCGAGTAGACAGAGAAGACACCATGGGCGGACTTTTCCAGCCCATTTTTTTTGTTCGATCGGTTATTTCATTCAGGCCGCGTGCCGGGAGTTCCAGCCCGGCGGCGTTCGAAAACAGACGAGGAATCGAGCGGGGATGAACTGGCAACTGGCCATCGACAAGACCGTGACCGGGTTGGGGTACGACCTCGTGGACACCGAACGCACTCCGAAGGGAGTGTTGCGTGTCTACATCGACAAGCCGGCCATCTCGACTGCGCAGTCTGTCGGCGGGTTCATCACCGTAGATGATTGCGAGCGGGTCACTCGCCAGTTGCAGCACGTGCTCGAAGTCGAAGGTTGCGCTTACGAGCGACTGGAGGTGTCGTCCCCGGGACTGGATCGGCCGTTGAAGAAGCCTGCCGATTTTCTGCGGTTCAGTGGCGAACGCGTCGACCTGGCTTTGAAGCTGGCCTTCAAGGGTCGCAAGCATTTCCAGGGTGTCCTGGAGCCGTTGGGAGAGGGGTGGCGCCTGGTCTTTCAGGCCGACGGGCTCGATCAGGCGCTGGATTTCGCGTTCGACGAAGTGCGGGAAGCCCGGCTGGTTCCAGTGGTTGATTTCAAGGGGCGTCGGTTTGCGGCGCCTGTGGAGGTGCCGACCGAGCAGGTCGAGTCGGCCGCTAACGAGATGGATGGAGACCGCAAACGATGAATCGCGAACTGTTGATGCTGGTGGATGCCATTTCGCGCGAGAAGAGCGTGGATCGCGAAGTCGTGTTCGGCGCTGTCGAAGCGGCCCTGGCTTCGGCATCCAAGAAGCTGCAAGGCGGTGAGGTCGACATGCGCGTGACCGTGGACCGCGACACCGGTGCCTACGAGACCTTCCGGCGCTGGCATGTGGTCGCCGATGAAGCCGGCCTGCAACTGCCGGACTCCGAAATTCTTCACTTCGAGGCTCTCGAGCAGATTCCCGATATCGAGGTCGACGACTACATCGAAGAGCCGGTGGAGTCGGTATCGATCGGTCGCATCGGTGCACAGGCTGCCAAGCAGGTCATCCTCCAGAAGATCCGCGATGCCGAGCGCGAACAACTGCTCAACGACTTCCTTTCTCGGGGCGAGAAGATCTTCGTCGGCACCGTCAAGCGCCTGGACAAGGGAGACGTGATCGTGGAGTCGGGTCGCGTCGAAGGGCGTCTGCGTCGCAGCGAGATGATCCCCAAGGAAAACCTGCGCATCGGTGATCGCGTTCGTGCCTACATCCTCGAGGTCGACTCGACCTTGCGCGGACCGCAGATCATCCTGTCGCGCAGCGCGCCCGGTTTCATGATCGACTTGTTCGCTCAGGAAGTGCCCGAGATCGAGCAGGGCCTGCTCGAGATCAAATCCTGCGCCCGCGATCCGGGCTCCCGCGCCAAGATCGCCGTTCAGTCGCACGACAAGCGTGTCGATCCGATCGGCACCTGCGTCGGCGTGCGAGGTTCGCGCGTCAACGGGGTCACCAACGAGCTGGCCGGCGAGCGTGTCGACATCGTGCTGTGGTCCGAGGATCCGGCACAGTTCGTCATCGGTGCGCTGGCTCCGGCCAACGTGCAGTCGATCATGGTCGACGAAGAGCGACACGCGATGGATGTCGTCGTCGACGAGGAAAACCTCGCCATCGCCATCGGTCGAGGTGGGCAGAACGTGCGACTGGCCTCCGAGATGACCGGCTGGCGCATCAACATCATGACGGCTGAAGAGTCTTCGGAGAAGCAGGCCGTCGAAAGCGACAGCCTGCGCAAGCTGTTCGTCGACAAGCTCGACGTCGACGCCGAGGTCGCCGACATCCTGATCGCCGAAGGCTTCTCCAGCCTGGAAGAGGTCGCTTACGTGCCGATGCAGGAAATGCTGGAGATTGAGGGTTTCGACGAAGACACCGTCAACGAGTTGCGCACCCGTGCCAAGGACGCCTTGCTGACGATGGAGATCGCCCGCGAAGAGAGCGTCAGCGATGTTTCGCAGGACCTGCGCGACCTCGAAGGACTCGACCCCGAGTTGATCCCGAAGCTGGCCGATGGTGGCGTGCACACGCGCGACGATCTGGCCGACCTGGCGGTCGACGAGTTGATTGAAATTTCCGGCATGGATGATGAAAAGGCCAAGGCGCTGATCATGAAGGCACGTGAACACTGGTTCACCACCTGATTCATTTTCAAGCCACTGAATCCCGTTTCGCACGCACGCCGTACCGCTAGAACCAAGCAAGGAAATCCACAATGGCCGTGACCACCGTCGCCCAACTCGCCGCTGAGCTGAATCGCCCCGCCGCTGCACTGCTCGATCAATTGCAGTCTGCCGGGGTCAGCAAGGCGTCGACGGACGATGCCCTGACCGACTCCGACAAGGAGCGGTTGCTTGACTACCTGCGTGCCACCCACGGCACCGCTGGCGCCGAGCGCAAGAAGATCACGCTGACCCGCAAGTCGACCAGCGAGATCAAGCAGGCGGATTCGAGCGGCAAGGCGCGCACCATTCAGGTCGAGGTCCGCAAGAAGCGCACCTTCATCAAGCGCGACGACGCGCCGGCCAACGCCGAGCCGACGGTCGAGGTTCCGGAGGTCAATGACGAGGAACTGATGCGTCTGGAGCACGAAGCCCAGGCTCAGGCCGAATTGCTGCGCAAGCAGGAGGCTGAACTGGCCGAGCGTCAGCGTCAGCGTGACGAACAGGAACGTCTCGAGCGCGAGGCGGCCGAGGCGCGCGCTCGCGTCGAGGCCGACAAGGCCGCAGCAGCTGCCGCGGTTGCCGCTGCAGCTGTCGAAGCCGCCCGCAGCTCCGGCTCTGAAGCCTCGGCGCCTGCCGCTGTCGAGGCTGCGCCGGAAGCCCCGGCGGCCGTGGTCGAGCCGGTGAAATCCGTTCTGCGCGTGATCAAGGCCGCAGACGTGGTCGACGAAGACAAGCAGCGTGCGATCGATCTTGCGAAGCGCCGTAAGGCTGCTGAGGACGAAGCCGCCGCCATCCGGGCCATGATGTCGGCACCGAAGAAGGTGCTCAACGCCAAGAAGCCGGAAGAAGCGCCGAAGCCTGTCGAGGCCGGCAAGGAAGGCATCAAGGGCACGATCCACAAGCCTGCTGCGGCGCCAGGTGCTCCCGGCGCCGTGGTTGCCAAGCCTGGAGACAAGAAGTCCGTCAAGTCCGAGAAATTGTCGTCCAGCTGGGCCGACGACGCAGCGAAGAGGCGTGGCCTCAAGACGCGAAACGACGCTCCGGGAGGAGCGCGTGCCGGCTGGCGTGCGCCGCGTGGTGGTCGTCGTGGTGAGCGGAGCGACGGGTCGGTGTCGAGCTTCGTGGCGCCGGTCGAGCAGCAGGTGCAGGAGGTTCACGTTCCTGAAACCATCAGCGTGGCCGATCTGGCTCACAAGATGAGCGTGAAGGCCTCCGAGGTCATCAAGCAGTTGATGAAGCTGGGCCAGATGGTCACCATCAACAAGCAGCTCGACCAGGAAACGGCCATGATCCTCGTCGAGGAGATGGGCCACAAGGCACTGGCCGCCAAGCTCGATGATCCGGATGCCTTCCTCGAGGAGGATGTCGAAGGCGAATCCGAACATGAATTGCTGCCGCGCGCGCCGGTCGTGACGGTCATGGGTCACGTCGACCACGGCAAGACATCTCTGCTCGACTACATCCGCACCGCCCGTGTGGCGGCGGGCGAAGCCGGTGGCATCACGCAGCACATCGGTGCTTACCACGTCGATACGCCACGCGGCATGATCACTTTCCTCGACACCCCGGGTCACGCCGCTTTCACGGCGATGCGAGCCCGTGGTGCGAAGGCCACTGACCTGGTGATCCTGGTGGTGGCGGCCGATGATGGCGTGATGCCGCAGACCAAGGAAGCCATCGCCCACGCCAAGGCGGCGGGTGTGCCGCTGGTCGTGGCTATGAACAAGATCGACAAACCCGGCGCGAACCTTGAACGACTGAAGAGCGAACTGGTCGCCGAAGAAGTGGTGCCTGAGGAGTTCGGTGGTTCGTCGCCGTTCGTCCCGGTGTCGGCGAAGACCGGGCAGGGCATCGACGACCTGCTGGAACAGGTTCTGCTGCAGGCCGAGGTGCTGGAGCTGAAGGCGCCGAAGGACAGCATGGCCAAGGGCCTCGTCATAGAAGCCAAGCTCGACAAGGGCCGCGGCCCGGTCGCGACCGTGCTGGTGCAGTCCGGGACGCTGAAGCGTGGGGACGTGGTTCTGGCTGGTTCGACTTACGGCCGCGTGCGCGCCATGCTCGACGAGAACGGCAAGGCGATCACCGAAGCCGGGCCGTCGATTCCGGTCGAGATCCAGGGCCTCACCGAGGTGCCGCAGGCCGGTGACGAGTTCATGGTGCTGGCCGACGAACGTCGTGCCCGCGAGATCGCCACCTTCCGCTCGGGCAAGTATCGTGACGTCAAGCTGGCCAAGCAGCAGGCCGCCAAGCTTGAGAACATGTTCGACAACGTTGGCGAAGGTGCCGCGCAGTCGCTGGCCCTGATTATCAAGGCCGATGTGCAGGGATCGCAGGAAGCGCTGGCGCAGTCGCTGCTCAAGCTCAGCACCGCCGAGGTCAAGGTGCAGGTGGTGCACGGCGCTGTGGGCGGCATCAGCGAGAGCGACGTCAATCTCGCGATCGCGTCGAAGGCCGTGATCATCGGTTTCAACGTGCGTGCCGATGCCGGTGCGCGCAAGCTGGCCGAGCACAACGGTGTCGACATCCGTTACTACAACATCATTTACGACGCGGTCGACGAGATCAAGGCAGCGATGACCGGCATGCTGGCACCCGAGCAGCGCGAGGAAGTCATCGGCACGGCCGAGATCCGCACGGTGTTCGTCGCGTCGAAGATCGGCACGGTGGCCGGCTCGATGGTCACGGCGGGGCTGGTGCGGCGTGGTGCGCGCTTCCGCCTGCTGCGCGACAACGTGGTGATCTACACCGGCGAACTCGATTCGCTCAAGCGCATGAAAGACGATGTGCGCGAGGTCAAGGAAGGCTTTGAATGCGGTATCAAGCTCAAGAACTACAACGATATTGCCGTCGGCGA
>JBJXEJ010000037.1:0-22638 GCA_046154125.1 Rhizobacter sp.
TACAGCCCGCAGCCCATCAGCCTGATGGCCGCCACGCTGTACGCGGTGAACAAGGGTTTCCTGGACGACATCGACGTCAAGAAGGTCCTGGGCTTCGAGCACGGCCTGCACCAGCACCTCAAGAGCAGCCACGCTGCGCTGCTGGCCAAGCTGGAGAACGACAAGGCCATGGACAAGGGCGCTGAAGAAGAGCTTGCTGGCGCCATCGCTGCGTTCAAGAAATCCTTCTAAGCCACTGACCCTTTCCAGGAGAACGGACCATGGCGGTCGGCAAAGAGATACGCGGCAAGATCAAATCGGTGGAGAACACCAAGAAGATCACCAAGGCCATGGAAATGGTTGCCGCGAGCAAGATGCGCAAGGCGCAGGAACGCATGCGTTCCGCGCGTCCTTACGCCGACAAGATCCGCAACATCACGGCGCACCTGTCTCAGGCCAATCCTGAGTACAAGAGCCCGTTCATGCGTGACGTCGTCAAGGCCGGGGGCAAACCCAAGGCGGTGGGCTTCATCGTGGTGACCACCGACAAAGGCTTGTGCGGCGGCCTCAACACCAACGTGTTGCGTGCGCTGACGGTCAAGATGAAGGAAGTGCAGTCCACCGGTGCCACCATCCACACGGTGGCCTTGGGCAACAAGGGCTTCGGTTTCCTCAACCGCATCGGCGCCACGGTGATCAGCCACGCCGTTCAGTTGGGTGACGCACCGCAGCTGGACAAGCTGATCGGCCCGGTCAAGGTCATGCTCGACGCCTTTGTCGAAGGCAAGATCGACGCGGTCTACCTCTGCTACACCAAGTTCATCAACACGATGAAGCAAGAGCCGTTGGTGGAACCCTTGCTCCCGCTGTCGGCCTCGCGCCTGGAACAGAGCGAAGCCGAGAAGAAGCAATACGGCTGGGACTACATCTACGAGCCCGATGCGCCCACCGTCATTGACGACCTGCTGACCCGCTACGTGGAAGCCCTGGTCTACCAGGGCGTGGCCGAAAACATGGCCAGTGAGCAAAGTGCGCGCATGGTGGCCATGAAGTCGGCCACCGACAACGCGGGCACGCTGATCGGTGAGCTCAAGCTCATCTACAACAAGACCCGGCAGGCCTCGATCACCAAAGAACTGTCCGAGATTGTCAGCGGCGCCGCCGCCATCTCGGGCTGAGCGGCTGCACCGACGCAGGCGCGCCCGCACCGACACCCCATTCGAATTCAGTTTCAAGGATCTCAATCATGTCGAACACCCAACTCGCCCAAGGCAAGATCGTCCAGTGCATCGGTGCCGTGGTGGACGTTGAATTCCCCCGCAACGCCATGCCGCGCATCTATGACGCGCTCAAGCTCGACGGCACCGCGCTGACACTGGAAGTGCAGCAGCAGCTGGGCGACGGCGTGGTGCGCACGATTGCGCTGGGCTCCAGCGACGGCCTGCGCCGCGGCCTGATGGTCTCCAACACCGGCGCCGGCATCACCGTGCCCGTGGGCACGGCCACGCTGGGCCGCATCATGGACGTGCTGGGCAACCCCATCGACGAACGTGGCCCGGTGGACCAGAAGCTCACCGCCGTCATCCACCGCAAGGCCCCGGCTTATGACGAGCTGAGCCCGTCGCAAGAACTGCTGGAAACCGGCATCAAGGTGATTGACCTGATCTGCCCGTTTGCCAAGGGCGGCAAGGTGGGCCTGTTCGGTGGCGCCGGCGTGGGCAAGACCGTGAACATGATGGAGCTCATCAACAACATCGCCAAGGCGCACAGCGGCCTGTCTGTGTTTGCCGGTGTGGGCGAGCGTACCCGCGAGGGCAACGACTTCTATCACGAGATGGCCGACTCGGGCGTCGTGAATCTGGAGAAGCTGGAAGAGAGCACAGTGGCCATGGTCTACGGCCAGATGAACGAGCCCCCGGGCAACCGTCTGCGCGTGGCGCTGACCGGCCTGACCATCGCTGAATCGTTCCGCGACGAGGGCCGCGACGTGCTGTTCTTCGTCGACAACATCTATCGCTACACGCTGGCCGGCACGGAAGTCTCGGCACTGCTGGGCCGCATGCCATCGGCCGTGGGCTACCAGCCGACGCTGGCCGAAGAAATGGGCCGCCTGCAAGAGCGTATTACTTCAACCACGGTTGGCTCGATCACTTCGATCCAGGCGGTGTATGTGCCAGCGGATGACGTGACCGATCCGTCGCCTGCCACCACGTTCGCCCACCTGGACGCCACCGTGGTGTTGAGCCGTGACATTGCTTCGCTGGGCATCTACCCTGCCGTCGACCCGCTGGACAGCACCAGCCGCCAGGTGGACCCGAACGTGGTCGGCCAGGAGCATTACGACACCACCCGCGCAGTGCAGTCGGTTCTGCAGCGCTACAAGGAACTGCGCGACATCATCGCCATCCTGGGCATGGACGAGTTGGCGCCGGAAGACAAGCTGGCCGTGGCGCGTGCACGGAAAATCCAGCGGTTCCTGAGCCAGCCCTTCAGCGTCGCCGAGGTGTTCACCGGTTCGCCAGGCAAGTACGTGACACTGAAGGAAACGATCCGCGGCTTCAAGATGATCGTGGCCGGTGAGTGCGACAGCCTGCCGGAACAAGCCTTCTACATGGTCGGAACGATCGACGAGGCCTTCGAAAAGGCGAAGAAGATGCAGTAAGCATTGCATTGGTGAGCTTGCGGCAGTGTCCCGCTCGGCTGGCGTGAGTCCAGTTCTGCGCGTCCTTCTGTCAGTCCACCGATTGCTGCTTACTTGTCCTCCTCCTCAAGCTAACGGAACATCAGCATGGCCACACTCCACGTAGACGTCGTATCTGCCGAAGAGTCCATCTTCTCCGGCGAGGCCAAGTTCGTCGCCTTGCCTGGCGAGATGGGCGAGTTGGGCATCTACCCCCGCCACACGCCGTTGATCACCCGTATCAAGCCGGGCGCCGTCCGAATCATTCGCGCCGACAACGACGCGGAAGAGTTCGTCTTCGTGGCGGGTGGCATCCTCGAGGTGCAACCAGGCACGGTCACCGTGCTGGCCGACACCGCGATCCGTGGACATGACCTGGACGAGGCCAAGGCCAACGAAGCGAAGCAGCGAGCCGAAGAGGCGATGAAGAACGCCAAGAGCGACATCGACTTCGCGAAAGCGCAAGGCGAATTCGCCGCGATGGCCGCACAGATCGCAGCACTGCGAAAATTCCGGAAAAAGTAGAAACAGCGACGACGACGTGAAAGTCACCCGCCCACCGTGGCGGGTTTTTTTTGTCTCGACCCTGGAGGGAGGAGTCGAGACCCTGTCGTGTCAACGGACATCTGGTCGATCCGGCAGTTCATTTCGGTTGGCAGAGCTGGAGTCGACTGGGAAATGCCTTTCCAGCAGCGCACCCACCCGGTCGACGGAATCGAGCACGCCTCGCGCGTACTCCTGCGCCTGGAACGCGGCCGCCATCGCGTCGGCAATTTCCTGCCAGGTGGTCGTTGGCACCCTTTGCGTGATGCCGCGGTCGGCAACGATCTCGATGCGGTGCTCGGCCAGCAGCAGGTAGATCAGCACGCCGTTGTTGCGCTCGGTGTCCCACACACGCAGCTTGCCAAACATCGAAATCGCGCGTTCACGTGCGGTCGCACCGCGCCATAAATAGCTGAGCGGCAGCCCCGCTTCGACGCACACGCGCAATTCACCCGTGTGGGTGCGCTCGCTGGCGGCGACCCGTTCCTCGATGCAACGCAAGGCGTCGTTGCCGAGCGCATGGCGGGCGTCGGTCTCGTCCAGCCAACGGTGTTTCAGGATGCGGATGAGCTTGTTCACGTCGTTGATGTCCGTTGGCAGTCAGGGCTACCAGTTGCCGGAGGAGCCGCCGCCGCCGAAATCACCGCCACCGCCTGAACTGAAGCCTCCGCCCCCGCTGCTGCCACCACCCCAGCCACCTCCTCCGCCCCAGATGATCGGAGGCCCGCCGCTGCCGCGCCCGCCGCGAGTCGATCCGATGCCGAAGATGCCGACCATCACCAACGCCACCACGCCAGCTCCTCCGGCGATGAGCAGGCTCGTGGTGAGCCACCAGCCTACCGCACCAGCCACCCCTCCCGTGGCCAGCGATCCCAGCCTGCGTCCGAGCAGTTTCGACAGCAGTGCCCCGACCATGGGCACAACAACGAAAAAGAAGATCGCGAGCGCGTCCAGATTCAATCCGCCGCGCCCACCGCTTCCGCGTGCCTCGGGCTGCTGCGGCGCGGGCAGGGCTTCACCCCGGATTCGTGCGGCAAGCTGGTCGATCGCCGCATTCAGGCCGCCAGCGTAATCCCCGGCACGAAAGGCTGGGGTGATCTGTGCGTCAATCACGCGCTTGGCCGCCAGGTCCGGAACGGCGCCCTCCAGGGCCTTGGCCACCTCGATACGCACGCGCCGATCGTTCTTGGCAACGATGATCACCAATCCGTCACCGATGCCGCGGCGGCCGACTTTCCACGTGTCCGCCACCCGCTGGCTGTAGGCGGCAATGTCTTCGGGCAAGGTGCTCGGCACCAGCAGGACGACGATCTGAGTGCCGGTCTGCTGCTCGATCGCGGCCAGCTTGGCTGCCAGCGTCGCTCGCTGCGTCTCGTCGAGCGTGCGGGTCTGATCGATCACCTGCGCCGCGAGGGGCGGCACCGGCAGCACGTCTTGTGCCCTGGCCAGGCCGCTGATCCACAGCCCGATGAACCCAACCAGCAGCATCGCCAAACGAACCACTGCCGCCAGATGAGCGCAGCGGTGCCGGCGCCCGGACAAGTGGGCGCTCGTCGACGTGATCAATGGGGTTCGATTCTGCAGCGGGCTATCAGATGATCGCCGGCGCTACTTCGACGCAGGCTTGTCGAAATTCACAGCCGGCGGCTTCGAGATCTCAGCCTCGTTCTGCACCGCGAAGCTGGGCTTGACCGCGTAGCCCAGCGCCATCGCAGTCAGGTTGCTGGGGAAGCTGCGCGCCAGCACGTTGTAGTCGGCCACGGTCTTGATGTAGCGGTTGCGCGCCACCGTCACGCGGTTCTCTGTCCCTTCGAGCTGCACCCGCAGGTCCTGGAAGCCCTGGTTGGCTTTGAGGTTCGGGTATTGCTCGGCCACCACCATCAAGCGGCTGAGTGCGCCGGTCAACTCGCCCTGAGCAGCCTGAAACTTTTGAAATGCCGCCGGATCGTTGATCAGCTCAGGCGTGGCCTGGATACTGGTTGCCTTCGAACGCGCCTCGATGACCTTGGTCAGCGTTTCCTGCTCGAAATTGGCCTCGCCCTTGACGGTGGCGACGATGTTGGGAATCAGGTCGGCGCGCCGCTGGTACTGGTTCAGCACCTCGGCCCAGCTGGCCTTCACTTCCTCATCGAGCTTCTGGAACTGGTTGTAGCCGCATCCGCTCAACGCGAGCGTCGCTGTCAGGGCCAAAACGGCGAGCCAAAATCTGCGCAACATGGGAAGCTCCTGATGTGTCGAATGACCTCATGCTACTGCGACCGCATGACTCGGCCGTCCGGCCAGGCTTGGCGCGCGGAAGGGGTGGGCGTCCCACGTCCGGATCGTCAGGTTCGTTTGCTCGGCGTGTTCACTCCAGCGGAAGGAAGCCCTCGATCGACAGGTATCGTTCGCCCGTGTCGTAGTTGAAGCCGAGGACGGTGGCGCCTGGAGGCAGTTCGGGGAGCTTCTGCGCGATGGCGGCCAGCGTGGCCCCTGACGAGATGCCGACCAGCATGCCCTCCTCGCGTGCGCAGCGACGTGCCATCTCCCGTGCTGCTTCGGCTTCCACCTGGATCGTGCCGTCCAGCAGAGCGGTATGCAGGTTCTTCGGAATGAAGCCTGCGCCGATGCCCTGGATCGGGTGCGGCGCGGGCTTGCCGCCGCTGATCACCGGGCTGGCGGCCGGCTCCACGGCGTAGACCTTCAGCTTCGGCCACTTTGCCTTCAGGACCTGCGCGCAGCCGGTGAGGTGTCCACCGGTGCCGACACCGGTGATCAGCGCGTCGATGCCCTCGGGAAAATCGTTGGCGATCTCGACCGCGGTGGTACGCACGTGGACGTCGATGTTGGCCTGGTTCTCGAACTGTTGCGGCATCCACGACCCAGGTGTCGCGGCGACCAGCTCGGTCGCGCGGGCAATGGCGCCGTTCATGCCCTTCTCGCGTGGCGTCAATTCGAAGGTGGCGCCGTAGGCGAGCATCAGGCGCCGTCGTTCGATGCTCATGCTTTCCGGCATCACCAGCACCAGCTTGTAGCCCTTGACGGCAGCGACCATCGCCAGCCCGACGCCGGTGTTGCCCGAGGTGGGCTCGATGATCGTCGAGCCCGGTCCGAGCAGACCCGCCGCCTCGGCTGCCTCGACCATCGCCAGCGCAATGCGGTCCTTGATCGAGCCGCCAGGGTTGGCGCGTTCGCTCTTGATGAACACCTGGGCACTTGAGCCGAACAACCGGTTGATGTGGATGTGCGGGGTGTGCCCTATGGTGTGGAGGATGGTGTCGGCGCGCATGGTCTGCTCCTGTGGGGCCCTGTGTTTTCCCGGGGCGGAAACGGCAAGTCGACGAAATTATGAGCGTGATAATTCCTCGATGTACGCACCACTGCAAAACGACAGCTTCCTGCGCGCCTGTCTGCGCCAACCCACCGAGCACACGCCCGTCTGGCTGATGCGCCAGGCCGGTCGATACCTCCCGGAGTACCGCGCGACGCGTGCGAAGGCCGGCAGCTTCATGGGCCTGGCCACCAACACGGACTACGCGACCGAGGTCACGCTGCAGCCGCTCGATCGCTATGCGCTCGATGCGGCGATCCTGTTCAGCGACATCCTGACGGTGCCCGACGCGATGGGCCTCGGCCTGAGCTTCGCGCTGGGAGAGGGGCCGAAGTTCGAGCGCGCCGTGCGTGACGAAGCGGCGGTCGACCAGCTCGCGGTGCCCGACATGGGCAAGCTGCGCTATGTCTTCGACGCGGTCACCTCGATTCGCAAGGCGCTCAACGGTCGCGTGCCGTTGATCGGTTTTTCGGGCAGTCCCTGGACGCTGGCCTGCTACATGGTTGAAGGCGCCGGCTCGGATGACTATCGCCTGGTCAAGACGATGCTGTACAGCCGTCCCGACCTGATGCACCGCATCCTTGCTGTCAACGCTGATGCGGTGGCGCTCTACCTGAACACCCAGATCGAGGCCGGCGCGCAGGCGGTGATGGTGTTCGACAGCTGGGGTGGCGTGCTGGCTGATGGCGCTTTCCAGGAGTTCAGCCTCGCCTACACCGAGCGAGTTCTTCGACAACTGAAGAAGGAACACGACGGCCAGCGCATCCCGCACATCGTGTTCACGAAGGGTGGCGGGCTGTGGCTCGAGGAGATGGCCGATCTGCGACCAGACGTGCTCGGCCTGGACTGGACCGTCAATCTCAAGTCGGCGCGAGCGCGCGTCGGTCATCGTGTCGCGCTGCAGGGCAACCTCGATCCGAACGTGCTGTTCGCCAATCCGGAGCAGATCCGCGCCGAGGTCACCAAGACGCTGGAAAGCTTCGGTGCGCCCGGCGCGTCGAGCAATGGTCAGGTGGATGGCCATATCTTCAACCTCGGGCACGGCATCAGTCAGCACACGCCGCCTGAGAGTGTCACTGTTCTGGTCGATGCCGTGCACGAGGTTTCACGCCGCTTGCGCCAGCCTCGCTGACTGTCCGCGTGCTGCCGGTTCAAGCGGCCAACAGCGTTTTACAGCCTGAATTCGCAGGTGAGTAAGTGCTCAGCCATTGACTTATCCCCATTTTTCGTGCTCCCTCAGTTACCTCCAAATGCTGCTGCGGTGCAGCACAAGAAATTCTTCAAAATTCGCTAAGTCGTTGATTTGATTGACCCCTCCCCTCTTGCCGCGAAAGTGTGCAACGCAAGGCGGCACCCGATGAATCAACGCTTTAGCGATGGTTTGAGAGGGTTGCCCACAAAGTTATCCACAAATTTGGTGAACAGGTCGAAAAGTGCAGTCAAATCAGGGGCTTATGGGGTTTGTCTCAGAAGAACTCTAGCTTTGGCATTTAAGTCAGGGGTTGACAGCGATGACTGAACCCGTCCGCCTCAGGGTTGCGGTGGACGCCCCTCAGCACACGGCCCTGCGAGAGCCATTGACCTATCTCGGCGACCCGGCGCTGGCGCCTGGAACGCTGGTTCGGGTGCCGCTCGGTCACCGCGAAGTGACTGGCATCGTCTGGTCGGACCACGCAGACGCCGAGCTCGAAACCGTGGATGCCACCCTCGCCGTCAAGCCGCTGCTGCACGCGCTGACCTCGTTGGCGCCGCTTGGCAAGACCTGGCGCCGTCTGATCGAGTTTGCGGCCGGCTATTACCAGCGTGGCATCGGCGAGGTCGCCTTGTCGGTGCTGCCGCCCGAGCTGCGCAAGCTCGACGACGGCCAGGTGCGACAACGCATCGCGCGTTTGCACAAGGCCCTGTCGGTGTTGTCACATGGCAAGCCCGCGGGTACCCGAGCCGGCGCTGTGTGTGGAGCCGTTCCGGAGCTCGATACGGCGCAAACCGAGGTGCTCGCCACGCTGATGGCCATGCCCGGCTGCCCCGGGGAACCCGTGTTCGAAGAGTCTCCGGAAACTGCCCCGACCGTGCTGCTGCACGGCGTGACCGGCAGCGGCAAGACCGAGATCTACCTGCGCGCCGCAGCCCAGGCACTGGCCGATGGCCGCCAGGTGCTGGTGCTGGTGCCCGAGATCAACCTGACGCCGCAGCTCGAAGCACGTTTCACCGAACGCTTCGCAGGGCGTCACATCGTGGCCATGCACAGTGGCTTGACGCCGGCCCAGCGCCTTCGCAGCTGGCTGGCCGCGCACCTCGGGTTGGCCGATCTGGTGCTGGGCACGCGGCTCGCGGTGTTTGCGTCGATGCCGCGGCTCGGGCTGATCATCGTCGATGAGGAACACGATCCGTCTTACAAGCAACAGGAGGGTGCCCGCTACTCGGCGCGCGATCTGGCCGTCTACCGAGGCAAGATCGAAGGCGCCATGGTGCTGCTGGGCTCGGCCACCCCTTCGCTCGAGACTTGGCAACGTGCCGAGGAGGGCCGCTACCGGCGCCTGTCGCTGCCGGCCCGCATCGGCGGCGGCACGTTGCCGGCGGTGCGTCTGGTGGACATGAACCTGCAGCCGCACGTGAAGGGTGGGAGTGCGGTCTCTCCACCGCTGCTGGCTGCGCTGCAGCAACGCATTGCCCGGGGCGAGCAGAGCCTGGTGTTCCTGAACCGCCGCGGCTATTCCCCGGTGTTGCACTGCGGCGACTGCGGCTGGAAGAGCGGCTGCCCGAACTGCAGTGCCTGGCGCGTCTTCCACAAGCTCGACCGCACGCTGCGCTGCCACCACTGCGGGTTCACCGAACGTGTGCCACGTGCCTGCCCTGACTGCGGCAACCTCGATATCGCTGCGATGGGTCGCGGTACCGAGCGTCTGGAAGAGCAGTTGGGTGAGCTGCTGAGGCATCCGGATGGGCGCCCGGTACGCATCGCCCGCATCGACGCCGACAGCACGCGAGGCAAGGGAGCGCTCGAAGCGCAGCTCGGCGCGGTGCATGCAGGCGAGGTCGACGTGCTGGTCGGCACGCAGATGATCACCAAGGGGCATGATTTCCGGCGCATCACGCTGGTGGCTGCGGTCAACCCGGATACCTCGCTGTTCAGCAGCGACTTTCGTGCACCCGAGCGATTGTTTGCGCTGCTGATGCAGGCGGCCGGCCGTGCCGGCCGCGATGCCGCTCAGTCGGCCGCCAGCGAGATGTGGGTGCAGACATGGCATCCGCAGCACGCCCTTTATGCCGCGCTGCGCACCCATGATTTCGAGGCATTTGCGGCCTCTCAGCTGGCCGAACGTCGCACCGCCGGTCTGCCGCCGTATGCGCATCTCGCGCTGCTGCGCGCCGAGGCAACCACGGTGGACGCTGCACGCAGCTTCCTGCAGGCTGCAGCTCGAGCGGCCGAATCAGCGACAGGCAGTGCGGCGGTCACCTGCTATTCGCCGGTGCCGACGCCGATCGCGCGGGTGGCCAATGTCGAACGCATGCAGCTGCTGGTCGAGTCGGCATCGCGGGCAGCATTGCAGCGCTTTCTGGCCGATTGGCTGCCCGCGCTGCATGCGATGCGGCGCCAGCGCACGGCCGAGCAGCGCATCCTGCGCTGGGCTGTCGACGTGGACCCGCTGGCGATCTGACTGACCAACTGGCTCACCCGGGCCGATCGCGCCGGCTTTGCCGGCCTCAAGTTCGGCCCTGCCGATGCCGAAATGGACGCAGATGCGCGAGCCCTTGCTTGCGCCGGCACACCCCGATGAAGTGTCCGATCTGCGGCCATCACCTCGCTCGTCTTGCTGACCCGTGCCTGAACTGCGCGCGGGTCCTGTCGGGTCGCACCAGTGCGCGGGCCGATGGCAATGCGGCCCCGGCGATGCTGACTCTCCCAGCCGAGCTGCGGGTGCCCGAGGTGCCGGCGTCCGCGAAGCGCGCGATTCCTGTGCCGTCCACAACCCCACCGGAGCGAGTGTCCCCTTCGACGGTGAACGTCAAGGTAAATCCCGCTGGTGTGCACCCGACGGCTCAGGTTTCCGCAACGATCCCCGCGTCGGGGGCCGCGCCCGACCCGTTGATGAAATCAACGCAGGCAGCGCCCGGTCGACCCCCCGCGGTCTCCATCAACCGCATGTGGCCCATCCTCGGGGGCATGCTGCTGTTGATGGTCGTCTACGGGGGCACGCAGCATCTTCGGAAGCCGGTACAGGCAGCCCCGGTCCTTTCCACGACCGATGCCTCGCATGTTTCGAATCCGGAACCCGTCAGGCGCAACGCCGAGGAGGCGATTCCCGCACCGGTTGCCAAAGTCCGCGATGGCAAGTCGAAGGTGTCTGCAGCCGCATCCGCGGTGAAAGCCGCGACGCTGTCGTCAGCGCGTTCGAGCGGCGCGACGTCTCTCGCGCCTCCGCCCGAGGCCGGGTCTCCGGCAAAGGCGCCCGCGCCGGTGCCGGCATCTGCGGTGGCTGTGACGCAGACGCCGCAGATGCCGTCTGCCGCCGAGCCGGGCGTCGCGGATCTGCGCGAGACCTGCGGAAAGCGGGGGTTCATCGCCCGGTCGCTCTGCATCAACGAACGATGCGCCCAGGTGGCACATGCAGGGGATGCCGAATGCGTCAAGCTGCGCAAGGCAGCAGAGGAGGCCGAACAGGCGGTCCAGCGAGGCGGTTGATCAACGCGCTTCCGGGTTCCCGGCTCAGTCGACAAACCAGGCCGGCACCTCTGCCGCCAGCGCCTGCTTCTTCGAGGTGGCCGTGCCGAGCAGCGCAAAGCCCAGAAGTCTCCCCTCGGGGCTGACGTACCGTGCCTCGCATGCCTCGTCGGTTGAGGTCACGCGCCATTGTCCGGCTGCACCCAGCGGCGGTGGGCAAACGACGGTCGGGCACGCCGGCGTCTTCACCAGCACCGGCATCGCCGGGTACGACACCCGCGTCGGTCGGCCGCACAGCGTGGCTGCAAGTGCCCGCGACTGCTGCATCAGCGGCATCACGTAAGGCAGGTTCAGACCCGCAACCTCGGCGCAATCGCCGACTGCATACACGTGTGGCGCCGACGTGGCGAGTAGCCGGTCGGTGATGATGCCTCGGCCGATGGCGAGTCCGGCCGTGTCGGCGATCGCGACCCGCGGCCGCAGGCCGATCGCCGACAGCACCTGGTCGGCGCGCAGCGTGCTGCCGTCGCTCAGCGCGAGTGCCACGCCGCCATCAGCGCCACGGTCGGCGCGGCTGGCCGCCACGCCGAGGCGAAAGGTCACGCCGGCCGCCTCAAGGCGGCTGCGCAGCCATTCGCCGGCTTCGCCCGGCAACAGGCGCGACAGCGGCCGATCGGCCACGTCGAGCACGGTCGGCGCGATGCCTCGATGCAGCAGGTCGTTGGCGAATTCACAGCCGATCAGCCCGCCGCCGAGGATCACGACGCTGCGCTTACCTTCGAGTGCCTCAGCGAATCGGGCGTAGTCGTCGAGGTCGTTGACCGACAGTACAGCGTCAGTCGCGTCGCCGGACAGAGGCAGGCGGACCGGGTCCGCACCGAGTGCGAGCACCAGGTCGCGGTAGGGCAGCACCTCACCGTCTGCCAGCGTCAACCGCGCCCCAGCCGTATCGATGCCTTCCACCGACACCCCGGCGCGCACGATGGCGTTGAGCTCGACGGCCATCTTGTCGGCCGGCTTCATCAGCAAGCTGGCCGCGGTCTTCTGGCCGGCCAGTGCGTTGGACAGCATCGGTTTCGAATAGAACCCGCCGTGGTCCCGGCTCAGCACGACCAGCGGTGTCTCCTTGTCGAGCTTGCGGAACTCTCTCGCCACCGCGTAACCGGCCAGCCCGCTACCGACGATGACCACCGGGGCGACGGCCGACGTGGCTGCGCCTGGCATCAGATCGCCACCATCTCGAAATCGGCTTTGGACACACCGCAGTCCGGGCACTCCCAGTCGGAGGGCACGTCGGCCCACAGGGTGCCGGCGGGGATGCCGTCGTCGGGCAGGCCGAGGGCCTCGTCGTAGATGAAGCCGCACACCAGGCATTGGTACTGTTTCATGGGTCGGGGTCTCGCGCAGGTCGGTGGAAGTTCGTTGGAGAAACGGGAAAAGCCCGTGATTTTGCGTTGCCTGCCCGCAGCCCGTGCGGGTCCTCGAGCTTCTCCATGAAAAAGGGCGGCATCGCTGCCGCCCCCTGCATCTCCCGCGATCTCGCCCGCCAGCGGGATCGCGTGGATCGAACGGCCTTCAGGCCAGGTCGTAGCGGTCCAGGTTCATCACCTTGCTCCACGCCGCCACGAAGTCACGCACGAACGACGGCTGCGAGTCGCTGCTCGCGTACACCTCTGCGAGGGCACGCAGCTGCGAGTTCGAGCCGAAGACGAGATCGACGGCGGTCGCTGTCCATTTGAACTCCCCCGTTGCGCGGTTGCGGCCCTCCAGCACGCCTTCGCAAGTGGCGGACTTCTGCCACTTCGTGCGCATGTCGAGCAGGTTGACGAAGAAATCGTTGGTCAGCGTTTCCGGCCGCTGGGTGAAGACGCCGTGGGTGGACTTGGCGGCATTGGTGCCCAGCACGCGCAGTCCGCCCACCAGCACCGTCATTTCCGGCGCGGTCAGGTTCAGCAGCTGCGCCTTGTCCACCAGCAGTTCGGCCGCCGAATCCTCCAGTCCCTTGCCTGCGTAGTTGCGGAAGCCGTCTGCCATCGGTTCGAGCACGGCAAATGAGTGCTCATCGGTCTGTTCCTGGGATGCGTCGGTGCGGCCGGGTGTGAAGGGGACCTTCACCTCGACACCAGCCTTCCGCGCGGCGGCCTCGACTGCGGCGCAGCCGCCCAGAACGATCAGGTCGGCCAGTGACACCTTCTTGCCACCGGAATGCGCGCCGTTGAACTCCATCTGGACGGCCTCCAGCCTGGACAGGACATACGCCAACTCGCCGGGCTGGTTGATCTCCCAGTCCTTCTGGGGCGCCAGGCGGATGCGTGCGCCGTTGGCACCGCCGCGCTTGTCGCTGCCGCGGAAGGTAGAGGCCGAGGCCCACGCCGTGCTGACCAGTTGAGAGATGGACAGGCCGGATGCCAGCAACCGGGCCTTGAGCGTCGCGATGTCCTGCTCGTCGACCAGCGCATGGTCGACCGCCGGCACCGGGTCCTGCCAGATCAGCACTTCCGCGGGCACGAGCTTGCCGAGGTAGCGCGCTCGCGGGCCCATGTCGCGGTGCGTCAGCTTGAACCAGGCACGTGCGAAGGCATCGGCGAACGCCTGCGGGTCCTGATGGAAGCGTCGCGATATTTTTTCGTAGGCCGGGTCCATGCGCAGCGACAGGTCGGCCGTGGTCATCATCGGTGGGCTCTTCTTCGATGGATCGTGCGCGTCCGGGATCAGATGTTCGGGCTTGCAGTTCTTCGGCGTCCACTGGTGGGCACCGGCCGGGCTCTTGCTCAACTCCCAGTCGTAGCCGAACAGCATGTCGAAGTAGCCCATGTCCCACGTCGTCGGATTCGGCTTCCATGCACCTTCGATCCCGCTGGTCGTGGTGTGAACCCCTTTGCCGCTGCCGAACTGGTTGATCCATCCCAGGCCCTGATCCTCGAGGTTCGCGCCCTCCGGAGCGGGACCGACCAGCGATGGATCGCCGGCGCCATGGGCCTTGCCGAAGGTGTGACCGCCAGCGACCAGGGCCACGGTTTCTGCGTCGTCCATGGCCATGCGCGCAAACGTCTCGCGCACATCGCGGCCCGATGCGACCGGATCGGGGTTGCCGTCCGGGCCTTCGGGGTTGACGTAGATCAGGCCCATCTGCACGGCGGCCAGCGGATTGGCGAGTTCGCGGTCGCCGGAGTAGCGGCTGTCGGGTTTGTCGCTGGTGGCCAGCCATTGCGTTTCGGCGCCCCAGTTGATGTCTTCCTCCGGCTCCCAGATGTCGGCGCGGCCACCGGCAAAGCCGAATGTCTTGAAACCCATCGAGTCCATCGCGACGGTGCCGGCCAGCACGATCAGGTCGGCCCACGACAGCTTGCGGCCGTACTTCTGCTTGATCGGCCAGAGCAGGCGGCGCGCCTTGTCGAGGTTGCCGTTATCGGGCCAGCTGTTCAGTGGCGCGAAGCGTTGTGATCCGTTGCCGGCTCCGCCGCGGCCGTCGGCGATGCGGTAGGTGCCTGCGGCATGCCACGTCAGTCGAACGAAGAACCCGCCGTAGTGGCCCCAGTCCGCAGGCCACCAGTCCTGCGAATCCGTCATCAACGCCTTCAGGTCTCTGACCACGGCGTCCAGGTCGAGGGCCTTGAATTCCTCGGCGTAGTTGAAGCCCCGGCCCATCGGGTCGGACTGGGCCGAGCGCTGGTGGAGGATCTTCAGGTTCAGCTGGTTGGGCCACCAGTCGGCATTGGTCTGGCCGCTGCGGGCGTTGGCCTGGCTGCGGGCTCCGCCCGAGAACGGGCATTTGGCTTCGTCTGACATTCTTGTCTCCTTCGGTCGGCTGCAATTCACTGCTGGGTCGGTCGGACACGCCTGTCGCCCGCAGAAAAAATGTATCGAATCGGCGAGGCCGTGCAAATGCAATTGATCCAAAACATGCGATAGCGAAGGTCAATGATCGCCTGTGCCCAGCCATCGGGAGACAACCGAAAAGGTGAGGAACGCCGCTTCGGCGCTGACCATGAGCATGGAATCGTGATGGTCGGGATCGCCGGCCTGCGCGCCGAAGTATCGCAACCGCCGCGCCGTTCAGGGTCAAGTCGTCGAGACCGCACGGGGTGGCGCGTACAGTCTCGCGCGGCCGACCCTCAAAGTGGAGTTTCCATGTCCCTGCGTCCTCTCTCCCTGTTGCGACGCGGCCTTGCCCGCGCGTGGTGGTTCATCGATGCCGCGCGTCGCACGGTGCTGAACCTGCTGTTCCTGTTTCTGATCGCGCTGTTGCTCGTCGCGCTGTTCAAGCGCGAGGCCCCGGTCACGCTGGACAACACTGCACTGGTACTCGACCTGAAGGGACCGCTGGTCGAGGAGCTGTCGGGTGGCGTGCGCGACAACGCACTCGCGCAACTGCGTGGCAACTCGATCCAGAGCACGCGGCTGCGAGATGTGCTGGCGGTGCTGGAGGCGGCGGCGACCGACCCGAAGATCACCCGTGTGGTGCTGATCCTCGATGACTTCCAGGGCGGCGGGCTGGCCAGCCTGCGCGACGTTGCGACCGCGCTGCAGCGTTTCAGGGCAAGCGGAAAGCCGGTCGTCGCATGGGGTTCGGGGTACGACCAGAAGCAGTACTACCTTGCGGCGCAGGCGAGCGAGGTCCTGATGCATCCGCTGGGCGCTGTCTACCTCGACGGCTTCGGACGGCTGCGCAACTATTACCTCGATGCGCTCGACAAGCTCGGCGTGGGCGTCAGCCTGGTGAAGGTGGGCGCCTTCAAGAGCGCGGCCGAACCGTTCATTGCCAACGGGCCTTCGCAGGCCGCGAAGGAAGCCGACAGCGTGCTCTACAACGGGCTGTGGGCAACCTACACCGAGGGCATCGAAACGGCGCGCAAGCTGCCGCCAGGCAGCACCCAGGCCCTGATCGAGGCGCTCCCTGATCGCCTCGCGGCGGCAGGCGGCGACGCAGCTCGCATGGCGCTTGAAGCCAGGCAGGTCGATGCGTTGAAGACCCGCGACGAACTGCGCGCGATGCTGATCGAGCGCGGGGCGCTGGACGCCGAGAGCAAGAGCTTCCGGCAGGTCTCGTTCGAGACCTACCTGGCGCGAACCACGCCGGTCGTGACGGGGCTTGCCACCGGCAACGCGGTCGGCGTCGTCGTGGCCGAAGGCGAGATCGTCGATGGCCAGGCGTCGGCTGGCACGGTCGGCGGGTTGTCGACGGCCGCTCTGGTGCGCAAGGCTCGCGAGGAAGACTCGATCAAGGCCGTGGTGCTGCGCGTCAACTCACCTGGCGGCAGCGTGTTCGGCTCCGAGCTGGTGCGACGCGAACTCGAACTGACGCGCGCGGCCGGCAAGCCGGTGGTGGTGTCGATGGGCAGCGTCGCCGCGTCCGGCGGCTACTGGATCTCGACCGCGTCCGACGAGGTGATGGCCGACGCCGCTACCGTGACCGGCTCGATCGGTGTCTTTGCGTTGCTGCCGAATGTTTCCCGTGCGATCGACAAACTTGGCGTGCATGCCGAGGGCATGTCCACCACCTGGCTCGGTGCGGCGGGCGACCCGCGGCGCGAGCCCGATCCACGCTTCATCGGAATGCTGCAGACCAGCGTCGATCACATCTACGCGGACTTCGTCGGCAAGGTGGCGCAGGCCCGCCGGACCACGCCGCAGAAAATCGACAACGTGGCGCAGGGCCGGGTGTGGACGGGCCTGCAGGCCAAGGAGCGCGGGCTGGTCGACACGATCGGTGGGCTGAACGCCGCGATCCGGTCGGCCGCGCTGCGTGCGAAGCTGGTCAAGGAGGGCGGTGCCGACCCGGCGGCGTCTGCGGCGTCGGGCCGGCTGCCGGACTATCGTGTGGTCTACATCGACCGTGAGCCGGGTCGCTTCGAACGCGTGCTCGAGGCCTTCGGGAGTGCCGCCGTCGCCGGACTGGCCACGCACTTCGACCTGCGGCTGGTGCCGGCCAGCTTGCCCGACAGCGTGACCGGACCGATCCGCCACGACCTGGGCTGGCTCGTCGATTTGGTCGATGGCCGCAAGCCGTTCGCAGCGGTCACGCACTGCCTGTGCGTGGCGCCCTGAAGCCCGACCTCCATCGCCTGGCCGCCGTCGCGTGACATCCGCCCCTGCCAGTCTCAATTCCGCGCAGCTCGAGGCGGTTCATTACTTGGGAGGCCCTTGCCTGGTGCTGGCCGGCGCCGGCTCGGGCAAGACCCGCGTCATCACGCACAAGATCGCGCGCCTGCTCGAGGCGGGCTATGCGCCGGGGCAGATCGCCGCCATCACCTTCACCAACAAGGCCGCGCAGGAGATGCGCGAGCGGGCCAAGCAGCTGATCGGGCCGCGTGCGGCCAAGCATCTTGTTGTGAGCACCTTTCACTCGCTGGGCGTGCGCATCCTGCGCCAGGACGGCGCGCGCCTGGGACTCAAGCCGCAGTTCAGCATCTTCGACAGCGACGACGTGCTGGGCCTGCTGAAGGAAGCCGGGGCCAGCACGGACAACGCGCTCGCCCGGCGCTGGCAATGGACGATCAGCGGCTGGAAGAACTCGGGGCTCGACAGCGAGGCGGCCGAAGCGGCCGCGACCGACGACGACGAGCGTGTCGCCGCGCGCGTGATGAGGCGCTATGAGGAGCAGCTCGCGGCCTACCAGGCAGTCGATTTCGACGACCTGATCGGCCTGCCGCACAAGCTGCTTCGGCGGGACGACGAGGTGCGCGCGAAGTGGCAGGACACGCTGCGATACGTCCTGGTCGACGAATACCAGGACACCAACACCATCCAGTACGAGTTGCTCAAAAGCCTGGTCGACCACCCCGACGAACGACGGCGCGGCCTGTTCACCGCGGTCGGTGACGACGACCAGAGCATCTACGGCTGGCGCGGCGCCACCATCGACAACCTGAAGCGGCTGCCGCAGGAATACCCGGGCCTGAAGGTGATTGCGCTGGAGCAGAACTACCGCTCGACCGGCAACATCCTGCGCGCGGCCAACGGCGTGATCGCGAACAACCCGAAGCTGTTCGAGAAGAAGCTCTGGAGCGACTTCGGTGACGGCGAGCCGGTGCGCGTGGTCGAGTGCGACGGCGAGGAACACGAGGCCGAGCGAGCGGTGGCGCGCATCCAGTCGTTGCGAGGCGCCGGCGGGCCCGGCATCGATTTCAGGGATTTCGCGATCCTTTACCGCGCGAACCACCAGGCACGTGTCTTCGAGAAGGCGTTGCGCAAGGCCAACCTGCCCTACAAGGTGTCGGGTGGCCAGAGCTTCTTCGACCGCGCCGAGATCCGCGACCTGTGCGCCTGGCTGCGCCTGCTGGTCAACAACGACGACGACCCGGCCTTCCTGCGCGCGGTCAGCACGCCGAAGCGCGGCATCGGCACGCAGACGCTGGCCGGTCTCGGCGAGTTCGCCGGCCGCTGGAAGACCAGCCTGTACGAGGCGCTGTTCGCAGAATCGCTGGGCACCGCGGTGCCGGCGCGCGCCGTCGGCTCACTGCACGAATTCGGCCGCTTCGTGAACGACCTGGAGTACCGGGCCCGCCACACCACCGGTGCCGAGGACGCGAAGGCGTTGCTGATGGGCTGGCTCAAGGACATCGGCTACGAACAGCACCTGCACGATGGCGAGGACAGCGAGAAGCTTGCCGCCGCGCGCTGGAGCAATGTGCTCGACTTCGTCGAATGGATCGCCAAGCGCTGCGGTGGCGAGATCGAGAGCGACGGCGGGTTGACGGTCGAGACCGAGCGTCAGAGCGTGCTCGACGTCGCACAGACCATCTCGGTGATCATCAGCCTGGCCGAACGGGGCGACGATCAGAACGTCGTGACGTTGAGCACACTGCACGCCGCCAAGGGGCTGGAGTGGCCGCATGTCACCTTGGTCGGCATCAACGAGGGATTGTTGCCGTTCCGCTCCGAAGACGACGAGATGACGGCCGAACGCCTGGAGGAGGAGCGTCGCCTGATGTACGTCGGGATCACCCGGGCCCGCAGCACGCTGCTGGTCAGCACGCTGCGCCGCCGCAAGAAGGGCCGCGACACGATCCAGGGCGTGCCAAGCCGTTTCATTGGCGAGATGAAGCTGCACGAGGTGCAGGCCAGGGTGGACCCACACGAGAAGCTCAAGGCCTTGCGTGCGGCCGCCGCCGAAAGGGCGGCGCAGGCCGCTTCGAGCGTAAAGGGCTGAGGTTTCGCCGGAGCGCGGGAAGCGGTCTGCGCTCAAGTCGGCACTCTGGCGTGCCGAAAAGGGGCCATGCGGCGTTGATTTTTCAGCAACGCCGCCCCCCATGAAATCCGACACCGTCATCGAAACCATCGAGGTCGCCGCGCTGAAGATCGGCATGCTCATCCACCTGGACGGTGGATGGATGTCGCACCCTTTTCCGCGTTCGAGCTTCAAGATCACCAGCCTGGACCAGATCGCCACCTTGCGCTCGCTGGGCCTGGGGTGCGTGCGCTGGAGCCCGCAGGACAGCGATGTCGCGCCAACCACCGGCCGCTGGGACACCGCGAGCCGGCCGTCGCCTCTCGGTGCAGACGGTGGAACCCCGCCCGTGGCGAAGGACGTCGTGGAGCCCGCGAGCGCTGTGCCTCCCGCTGCCGATCCCTCGCCGGCCGTCGCAGCGCGAACCGGCGATGCATCCCCAGCGGCGAGCCACCGCGCTGCGCTGAGCGCGCAGCGCGAGGCGCTGGCGGCGTGCGAGCGACAGTTCAGCGAAGCCGCGCGTGTCTCCAAGCTCGTGTTCGACAGCGTGGCGAATCAGCCTGCCGCGGCGCGTCAGGGCGCCGAATCGCTGACCCAGCACCTGATCGAACAGATGATCGGTGCCGAAGGTCTGTGCATACGCCTGCTCAGCGAGGCTGCCGGTGACAAGGTCACCGCCCACGCCGTCAATGTCAGCGTCATCTCGCTGATCATGGGGCGCAATTTCGGTCTGGCCGAGGACGAGATGCTCGACCTCGGCATCGGTGCATTGCTGCACGACGTCGGCAAGGCCGACCTTCCCGAACGTCTGCGCCATCGCGAAGATCACCATTCCGCCGCCGAACAGAAGCTTTACGAGAACCATGTTGCGCACGGCATCGCCCAGGCGCGGCGCATGGAACTCAGCGCCGGCGCAGCCAACGTCATCGCCCAGCATCACGAACTCATAGACGGCAGCGGTTTCCCGCTGAAGTTGCTGATCGATCGCACCGCGCTGATGTCGCGCATCGTCGCCATCGTCAACCGCTACGACAACCTGTGCAACCCGGCTAATCCTGGCAAGGCCATCACGCCGCACGAGGCGGTGGCGCTGATGTTCGCGCAGGGCAAGAGCAAGTACGACCCGGAGATCCTCGGTGCCTTCATCAAGATGATGGGTGTCTATCCGGCCGGCTCGGTCGTGCAACTGACGGATGACCGTTACGCGCTGGTGGTCGGAAGCAATTTCGCGCGACCGCTGAAGCCCCGCGTTCTGGTGCACGAGCCCGGTGTGCCTCGTGACGAGGCGCTGATCCTCAATCTGGAAAGCGCTCCCGGGCTCGGCATCCGGCGCAGCCTGAAGCCTCTGGCACTGCCGGAGCGCACGCTGAACTACCTGTCGCCGCGCCCCCGGGTCAGCTACTTTTTCGAGCCCACGCACGAGATGGAAGCGATCGCGTGAGGATTTCCCCCAACCCACCGACCCCGCAGGGACCGGTTGTCGCGGCATCGTCGCGGCGACTGCGTGGCGAGCCGGCGCAGGCGTTACGCGAGCGGTCCAGCGATGCGTGGCTGGCTTCGGCACGCGCGCTGATCGACGGCCTGCTCGACGCGGTGTGGCTGGTCGATCCGGACAACCTGCACATCGTCGCCGCGAACCGGGCAGCCGGTGAGCTGATCGGCATGGAAGCGTCGGGCCTGCATGGCCAGGACGTGCTCGATCTCGCAGCCACACCCGAGGACATGGCGTTCTGGCAGGAAGCCGCGCTCGGCCTGACCGACAGCGTCGAGTCGCACACCTGGATTCGTCGCATCGACGACAGTCTGGTCACGGTGCATCGGCGCGTCACCCGCACGGTGTTGCCGCCGGACAAGGCGGTGTTCATGGTCGTGATGCATGACCGAAGCCGCGAACGACGCGCCGAGGACGAACTCGCGGACCGGCTCGCCGAACTGACGGCGACGCTCGAGTCGACGCAGGACGGCATCCTGGTGACCGACACGTCCGGGCGCATCCGCAATTTCAACCAGCGTTTCGCCGCAATGTGGGAGGTGCCCGAGAACCTGCTGTCGCAGCGCGATGACGATGCCATCCTGTCATGGATGCTGCGCCGCGTCGTGGAGCCGGCTGAATACATGCGTCGCCTCGCCGCGATCGACGGTGTGCCGCAGATGCAGTCGAGCGATACCGTCACGCTGATCGGTGGGCGCGTGCTCGAACGCGTGACACTTCCCCAGTGCAGTCGGGGGCAGACGATCGGCCGGGTCTATTCGTTTCGCGACATCACCGAACGCCTCGAAGCCAACCGGCGCATCGACCTGCTGTCCCACACCGATGCGCTGACCGGCCTGCCCAACCGACGCACCTTGCTCAGTCGCATCGAGTACGCGCTGGCGCTGGCGCAGCGTGAAGGCGTTCCTTTTGCGTTGCTGTTCCTCAACCTGGATCGATTCAAGCACATCAACGACACGCTGGGTCACGGCATGGGCGACCGCGTGCTGATGGAAGTGGCCGAGCGTCTCCTGGCCACATCGCGCCAGGTCGACTCTGTTGCGCGTCTCGGAGCCGACGAATACGTGCTGCTGGTCCATGCGGCCGATGGTTCCGGTGCCGAAGGCAGTGCTCGGCGTGTGCTCGAAGCGATGCAGCGGCCTTTCACGCTCGACGACCTCAGCTTCACCGTCACCTGCAGCGTCGGCATCTCGCTGCATCCGGGAGACGGAGCGAGCGCCGACGAGCTGCTGCAGGCCGCCGACACCGCGATGAACGAGGTCAAGGACAACGGCCGCGCGGGCTATCGCTTTCACCATGTGCGCGCCGAAGCCGCCACCAAGCTGCGCACCCGCATGAAGCTCGATCACGCGATGCGTCAGGCGTTGGCCGCCGGTCGCTTCCGTCTGCACTACCAGCCGCAGGTCGATCTCGAAAGCGGAGAGATCGTCGGTGCCGAGGCGTTGATCCGCTGGCGCGACCCCGAGCTCGGTGACGTGCCGCCGGCGGAGTTCATCCCGGTTGCGGAGCGCAGCGGCTTCATCGTGTCCATCGGCGCGTGGGTGCTGCGTCAGGCGGTGCAGCAAGCCGCGCTGTGGCACGGTCGCGGGCATCGGCTGCTGATCTCCATCAACGTGTCGGCACTGCAGTTCCAGCAGCCCGATTTCGTCGACAGCGTGGCGCATGCCCTGGCCGAAGTCGGGCTCGAGCCGCAGTGGCTGGAGCTGGAGCTGACCGAATCGATCCTGATCCAGGACGCGCAGGAAGCGCTGCACCGGCTGCAGGCGCTGGCAGCGCTGGGGGTCAAGCTGGCGATCGATGA
>JBJXEJ010000038.1:0-2565 GCA_046154125.1 Rhizobacter sp.
AGAGCACCTGCTTGAGCCGCGCCGGGTCGAGCTGCAACTCGCCCAGCGCAGGGTCGATCTCGATGCCGACGTCGATGTGCTTGCGCTGGATGCCGGTGTGCAGGATGTCGGTGACCTCGCGCACCAGCAGAGGCAGCTGCACCGCTTCGGGGAAGAATTCGAACTTGCCGGACTCGACCTTGGAGAGGTCGAGCACGTCGTTGATGAGTTGCAGCAGGTGGTGCCCGCTGCTGGCGATGTGGCCCAGGTACTGGTGGTGTTTGGGTGAATCGGCAGGCACCGCGCCCGAGTGCATCAATTCGGCGAAACCGATGATCGCGTTCAGCGGTGTGCGCAACTCGTGCGACATGTTGGCCAGGAACAGGCTCTTCAGGCGGCTCGCATCCTGGATCTGCCGGTTCTCGGCTTCCAGCCGCTGGGCCGTGAGGCGCGCGTCTTCGGCCAGCTTCTGGGTGGTGATGTCGATCACGATGCCCAGCATGTGGGTGGCCTTGCCGGCCTCCGTGCGCAGGCTGCCCGCGACGCTGATCCAGTGCACGCTCGCATCGGGCCAGACCACGCGGCACGCGACCCGCCAGTTCGTCAGCTCGCTGACGGAGTGGCGGAAGCCGCTCTCGACCTCGGCCACGTCCTCCCGGTGCACATGCGACAGGAAGGTCTCCAGGCTCCAGTTGCCGGTGTATTGCTCGTAGCCAAAGCAGTGGTCGTGGCGTTTCGAGCGGCGCGCCAGGCCCGTGGCCAGGTCGAGATCCCAATCGCCGATCTGCGCCGATTCGAGCGTGAAGCGCAGCCGCGCCTCGCTCTCGCGCAGCGCGGCCGCGTCACGTCGCGCCTGGGTCACGTCGCGTGCGATCTTGGATGCACCGACGACGTGGCCGCGTGCATCGCGGATCGGCGAGATGGTGACGGACACGTCGAGCAGGTGGCCGTCCTTGGCGCGCCGCACCGTGTCGAAGGCGGGCACGCGCCGGCCTTGCGCCAGGTCGGCCAGGATGCGCATCTCCTCGGCTTCACGGTCCGGCGGGAGCAGCATCTGCACCGGCTGGCCGATGGCCTCGTCGGCGCTGTAGCCGAACATCGCCTCGGCTGCGCCGTTCCAGCTGGTGATGCGGCCCTCGAGCGTCTTGCCGATGATCGCGTCCTCGGACGACTCGACGATGGCCGACAGGCGGCTCGATTCCGCCGCCGCGCGCACCGCCACGGTGAGGTCGCGGAAGACCAGCGCCGCGCCCCGCACCGAGCCGTCGTGGGCAAAGGTGGGCGCGACCTTCAGCTCGAGCGGGGTGCGGGTACCGTCGCTCGCGATCGCCGTCACGTGGTGCGCCAGATCGATGTCCGGGTCCTGCTCGATCAGCACATCCACCGGGTTGCGTGCCTCGTAGTCCGCCGGGCGGCCTTCCCGCTGCAAGACCTTCCACAGGATCTGGCCGCGGGCTTCGGTCTCGCGCCAGCCGGTCACGCTCTCGGCCACGGCGTTCATGCGGGTGATGCGTCCGCCCCGGTCCAGCGCGATGAAACCCGCGCCGATGCTGCCCAGGGTGACGGCCAGGCTTTGCTGCGTCTCGGCCAGCTGGTCTTCGGCGCTGAGCCGCCGCGCCACTTCAGCCTGCAGCGACGCGATGACCGACTGCAACTGGCCGACAGATGGAATCTTCAACGCCTGCGGAATCAAGGGCCACAGCGCAAAGGCGGTTGCCATCGAGATGCCGGCTGTCACCATCTTGGTCAGTGCCTGCGGGCCGTAGTCGGGCTGCCAGATGGTCCAGATGTCCATCAGGTGCGTGATGCCGCAGGCGAAGATGAAGGCGCAGAACAGCCAGGCGATCGGTTTCGTCGTGGGCTCGCCGCGCTGTCGCACGAACTTGAAGATCGCCAGCGGGATGGAGAAGTAGGCGGCGGCGATCAGCGCGTCGGAGCCGACCATCGTCCACAGCAGGCCCGGCGACCAGGTGAAGCAGTAGCCGTGCGGCAGGAAGCCGTTGCGGCCCAGCAGGGAGAGGAAGAAGTCCATGGGGTTCCTCCGGTTGGGGTCAGGTAATCGGCGCAGTGGGGGCCGCGGCGCCGGCATCAGATGGTGCCACGCGCCGATGCCCACGCTCTCAACGCTTTACCGGATGCCTCTCTACAATCACAGGCCTTCTTTGCAGCACCCCTCCATGGACCAAGCCCAACCCGGCAGCGAGACCCTCGAATCCCCTGCCGTCGACGCGCTGGATGAGGCCGCGCAAAAGGGGCTGATCCGCATTCGTGGCGCGCGCCAGCACAACCTGAAAAACCTCGACCTCGACATCCGCACCGGCGAGATGACGGTGGTGACGGGGCCGAGCGGCTCGGGCAAGTCGAGCCTGGTGTTCGACACCCTGTATGCCGAGGGCCAGCGGCGTTACGTCGAGACCTTCAGCGCCTATGCGCGCCAGTTCCTCGACCGCATGGACCGCCCGGCGGTCGACCGTGTCGACGGTGTGCCGCCCGCCATCGCGATCGACCAGACCAACCCGGTGCGCAGCTCGCGTTCGACCGTCGGCACGATGACCGAGCTGAACGACCACCTGAAGCTGCTGTATG
>JBJXEJ010000039.1:0-34468 GCA_046154125.1 Rhizobacter sp.
TGACCGACAGCACCAACCTGACACGGATCATCCAGCAGGTGCAGCCTGACGAGATCTACAACCTGGCTGCGATGAGCCACGTCGGCGTGTCTTTCGAGCTGCCCGAATACACCGCCAATGCCGACGGGATCGGCACCTTGCGCATCCTCGAGGCCCTGCGTCTGCTGGGGCTCGAGAAGAAGACCCGCTTCTACCAGGCCAGCACCAGCGAGCTGTACGGCCTGGTGCAGGAGACCCCTCAGAAGGAAAGCACGCCGTTCTACCCCCGCAGCCCCTATGCCGTGGCCAAGCTCTACGCCTACTGGATCACCGTCAACTACCGGGAGGCCTACGGCATGTACGCCTGCAACGGCGTGCTGTTCAACCACGAGAGCCCGCTTCGCGGCGAGACCTTCGTGACGCGCAAGATCACCCGTGCGATGGCTCGCATCGCCCTGGGCTTGCAGGATTGCCTGTATCTCGGCAACCTCGACGCGCTGCGTGACTGGGGGCACGCGAAGGACTTCGTCGAGATGCAGTGGCTGATGCTGCAGCAGAGCGAACCGGAAGACTTCGTCATCGCCACGGGCGTGCAGCACAGCGTGCGTCAATTTGCCGAGTTCGCGGCGGCAGAGTTGGGCGTCATTCTCGAATTCAGCGGATCGGGTCGCGAGGAAATTGGCCGGGTCGCGCGCATCGACGAGTCGCCTCTGGGAGTCGGGGCCCTTTGTCGGGTCGGGGATGTCGTGGTGCGCATCGATCCCCGCTACTACCGGCCCACCGAAGTACAGACCCTGCTCGGTGATCCGTCCAAGGCCAAGCGCAAGCTCGGCTGGGTCCCCACCACGGATCTGAAGTCGCTGATCCGGGAAATGGTCACCCACGACCACGAGTCGGCGCGACGCGACTGCGTGCTCAAGACAGCGGGCTTTGCGACCTTCGACTTCCACGAGTGATCGCGCAGATTGCCAGGGCCTGACTTGACGTCCACAGGACCCGGGGGGCTGCGGCTTTCCCGGGACCCCATCGCGCCTGACCGGGATGTTTGAAGACCGAAGCTACAAGCGAACCTTCCTCAGCGCACCGCAATCGGTGGCGTCGCTGGTGGCGGCGTTTCTGGAGCCGTCGCTGATGGTGGCCACGTTCGTGTTCGCCAATCTGTGGGTGGAGCAGGGAATCGCCCGCCCTGAACTCATCCTGTGCCTGCTGGTTTTTGCGCTGACATTCCCCGGGCGCAATCGCTTTCGAGAGAACTTCTTCGACGCCGGTGTCGACATCGTGATCAGCTGGCTGACGCTGCTCGGGCTGCTGATGTTCTGTGGCACCGCCACGCGCAGTTTCGGCTTCTTTGATCAGCAGGCGCTGGTCATGTGGGCCGTGTCAACGCCCATGGTGCAGATCGCCGCCGTCTGGATCGGCACGAAGCTGCTGCTGCGCCACTCATCGCTCCCAGCCAGCCGGCGCGCGGCGATCGTGATCGGCGGCGGCGCACTCGGCGTGAAGGTGGCTCGTGCGCTGCATCGCGTCGACAATCGCAGCAGCGATTTCCTGGGCTATTTCGACGACAGATCCGATGCGCGTCTGCACGAAAGTGCCGCGACGAATCGCCTGGGTGGATTGAACGATGTGGCCACTTTCGTGCGGGAGCAGGGGGTGCGCGAAGTCTTCATCACGTTACCGCTCGGCTCCCAGCCGCGCATCGTCGAATTGATGGAGCGGTTGCAAGGCACCACCGCGTCGGTCTTCTTCGTTCCCGATGTGTTCGGCATCAGCATCATCCAGGGCCGATTGCAGGACATGAACGGCGTACCTGTCGTCGGCATCTGCGAGACCCCCTTCACCGGAACCAACGAACTGATCAAGCGCATCAGCGACGTGGTCATCTCGTTGATCATCCTGACCGTCACGTCGCCGTTGCTGCTGGCGCTGGCCGTCGGCGTGAAGCTCAGTTCCCCCGGCCCGGTGATCTTCAAGCAGCGCCGAAACGGACTCGAGGGCGAGGAGATCATCGTCTACAAGTTCCGCTCGATGACCACGCAGGACAACGGGCCGGTGGTGAGGCAGGCGACTCGCAACGATGCGCGATTGACGCCTTTCGGTGCGTTCATGCGGCGCACCTCGCTTGACGAGCTGCCGCAGTTCATCAATGTGCTGCAGGGCAGGATGAGCATCGTCGGACCCCGCCCGCACGCTGTCGCTCACAACGAGCAGTACCGCCAGCTGATCAAGGCCTACATGGTCCGACACAAGGTGCGACCCGGCCTCACCGGCTGGGCCCAGATCAATGGGCTGCGCGGCGAGACCGACACGCTCGAGAAGATGCAGATGCGCGTCGAGTACGACCTGGAGTACCTGCGCAACTGGTCGATCACGCTCGACCTGCAGATCATCCTTCGCACGATGCGCGTGGCATTCATCGAGAGAAACGCTTTTTGAATCCGGCCCGTGCCGGTGCCTTCAGGCTGTCACACGGCAGCTACAGACTCGGGTCGACAAGCCAGCGATTCCGCGTGGCAGCGCGACCTTCGTCGAGTGAGGTCGCTTCCTTGAGGAGTTGACCATGGGCCGTCCCCTGCGAGTAAAACCCGCTTCCACCGGCACGAGCCGGCGTGGCTTCTTCAAGCGCTCAGGCTCGGCGGCAGTTGCGCTGGCCTCGGCGCCGATGTTGTCGCTGGCCGGCGACCACGGCGACGGCAGCCGATCCAGCCTGTTCCAGCACGGCGTGGCCAGCGGTGACCCGCTCTCCGACCGGGTCATCTTGTGGACCCGGATCACGCCGCGAAAGCCACGCAGCTCGATGGAAGTCAGCTACATCGTTGCCACCGACCCCAGACTGCGCCGTGTGGTTGTGCGAGGACGTGCCCGTGCCGATGCGTCGCGCGACTACACGGTCAAGGTCGACCCGACGGGGCTGCGCGCCGGAACGACGTATTACTACCGTTTCGCAGTCGAGGACGACAAGTCGCCGATCGGCCGCACCAAGACCCTGCCGGTGGGACCGACCTCGAGCCTGCGCATGGCCGTCGTCAGCTGCTCGAATCACGCCTATGGCTACTTCAACGCCTACGCGCGCATCGCCGAGCGTGCCGACCTCGACCTCGTGATGCACCTGGGTGACTACATCTACGAATACGGCGCGGGACAGTACGGAACGGTTCGACCGCCTGAACCCTCGAACGAGATCGTCACGTTGACAGACTACCGTCAGCGTCACGCGCAGTACAAGCGCGATCCTGACTCGCAAGCCATGCATCGCCAGCACCCGCTGGTAGCGATCTGGGACGATCATGAAACCGCCAACAACGCCTGGAAGAACGGTGCCGAGAACCATCAACCGGGCACCGAGGGTGATTGGGCTGCACGTGTCTCGGCAGCGCTGCAGGCCTACTTCGAGTGGATGCCGGTGCGCGAACTCGACCCCACCAACCCGCGCAAGGACAACCGCGCCTACGCGTACGGCGATCTGGTCGACCTGATCATGCTGGAAGAGCGCCTGGGCGCGCGGTCCGAGCAATTGCCGATGCCGATCACCCTGCCGAACGGTCAGCAGGCGTTCACCTTGAATGCCGCCTACCTGGATCCGACGCGCCAGCTCCTTGGTGTGGATCAGGAAGCGTGGCTCTTCGACCGCCTGCGCACGTCGAAGGCCCGCTGGAAGATGCTCGGCCAGGGTGTGATGTTCGCGCAGCTGAAGGCCGTCGGTGCACCCAACGCGTTCGGTGGGGGCGTGTTCCTGAACAGCGACCAATGGGACGGCTACCCGCCAGCGCGCGATCGCATCTATGCGGTGCTCGAGGGCGGCAACGGGCTTCCGCCGGTCAACAACGTGGTGGTGCTCACCGGCGACATCCACAGCTCGTGGGCCGCCGATCTGACGCCGGATCCGAACAACCCGAACCCCGCGGCCGGGGGCTACAGCCCGGCCAGCGGCGAGGGATCGCGTGCGGTCGAGTTTGTCGGGACTTCGGTGAGTTCGCCCGGCATCGACAGCGACACGACCGGCGCCATCGCCGAGAGCCTGAAGCCAGCCAATCCGCATTTCAAGTACATCAACCTGAATCGACGCGGATACATGCTGCTGGATGTATCCCCCCAGCGGTCGCTCGCCGAATGGTGGTACGTGGATACCGTGGACAGCCGAACCCACATCGAGACCTTCGCCGCTGCGTTCCAGACCGTCTTCGGCAGCAACCGACTGCAGCCGGCGGCGCAGACGACGTCGCGTGTGAATCCGCCGGCACTGGCGCCCGATCGCGCTGGCGGCGACGACGACTGAATCGACCGCTTGAACGGTCAGAGAGTGCCGGGGGCCAGATGACGGGCTGCTCCGGCGCACCGGTTCAGCGCGTCATCCGCGTCCTCAGGCTCATGGCAGCCAGGCCATGGCCGTGCGCACGGTCACGGTGAAGATCCGCCGCGCCTGCCGCTCGATGTACGGCGCAAATCGCAGCGGTCGCAGCCACATCGCAGCAGCCAGTCCGACGGGAACGCTGGTGCGCAGAATCGCACCGACGGCAAGCTGAAGTTCGTCGAAAGTCAGGTGCGAGGTGCTGTTGCCGAGGCTGCGCTCGGCGTGGGCGCAGTGCAGCCCGATGCCGGTGTCCTCTCGGCTGATTTCGGCCGAGCGGCGCACCAGTGCGCCGAAGACAGCGGCGCGGCTGCTGGGATCCTGCTGCTGGTACTTCAGGAAGTACCGATAGAAATGCTTGTAGTGGCCGACCTCGTCCTCGCTGATGCGAGTCAGCAGCGTGCGCAGGACCGGCTCGAGCGTTCGAGCATGGAGCGTCCGGTACAAGGTCGTCGTGCCGGTTTCAACCACGCAGCGCGCCGCCATCTCCAGGCCCCTTCTCGCCTCCAGCTTGCCCAGGGTGCACAGAGGTCGGTAAACCTGCATGAATCCGGCGTACGCCCGGTCCCAGTCGAACGTGGGCCAGACGCAGGTCACATAAGTGCGCAGCGCAAGCCCGTGCTGAAGCTCTTCGGGTTCCCAGTGCTCCGCGAGCCAGGTTGAAACCACCGGGTCTCCATCGAAATGCTTCACCAGGTTCGACGCGTAGACGTGCGTGCCCGATTCGATGAACGACGAAGCAACCAGCAACAACACGACGGCCTCGTCTTCATGGGCGAGTCGATGGTCGATGGCTGCGAAATCGATGTCTTCGATCCGCCAGCCTGACGATTTCATGTGCGCGATGGATCGATCCTCCTGCGTTGCATCGATCGCACTGCTGTGCTTGTCGATGATTGACCTCGCGGACTGCGGCCAGACACCGATTGGCGCACCCGATCGTGACAGTTGATGCGCTGCCGGCCTGGCTCGGTCATCAAGCGCCGCACCGGCGCAATGCCTGTCCCGGGAACACCTCGCGATGCCGTGTCACTGCGGATTCACGAACGCGCATTAGCGTGAGGCTGCATGAACTGCCGATCGGGCTCGGACGGGCCTGAGCCTCCCGACCCATCGCGGTTCAAGGTTCACATGCTTCCGTGCCCACGCGGCCCGGCCGGATTTCGCAACAGCGCTCGACGACGGAAAGCGACGGTGACGGTTTGACATTCCTCTGTGCCCGCCTGGTCTCGCTGTCGATGGTCGTCGCCTTGCTGAGTGCCTGCTCGCCCCGGATGCTGCTGGTCAAGAACGTCGCCGACGAACTCGCCAGCCAAGGCCAGGCCGACGAAGAGGACATCCTCCTGGCGCGCGACGCCGGCGCGTTCTATCTCAAGCTGTCCGAGTCGGTGCTGCGCCAGACCCCCGATCACTTGCTGCTGGCGGAGTCCGTCGCCGGGGGCTTCACGCAATACGCCTATGCGTTCGTCGCATTCGACGCCGATCGAACCGAAGCGCGAGATGCCAGGGCCGCGCAGCGACTTCGAGAGCGCGCGGCCCGGCTCTACCTGCGCGCGCATCGACACGCCATGGCGGCGCTCGAGCTTCACAACCCCGTTCTCGTGAAGGCGCTTCGCCGCACAAGCGAGGATGGGGTCGAACAGGTCATGCGGATGCCCAGGGACCAGGTTGGCGTGGCGTTTTGGGCTGCCGCTTCCTGGGGCGCCTACATCGCGTTGTCCAAGGACAAGCCTGACGTGGTCGCTGATCTGCCGCTCGCGGTTCGGCTCGCGACGTGGGCCTGGACAAGCGAGCCTGACCACGGAGGAGGTGCGATGGCCACGTTGATGGGTACCTTCGAGGCCGCGCGGCCGGGCGGCAGCCTGCCGAAGTCGGCGTTGTATTTCGATCAGGGTATCGAAGTCGGCCAGGGCCGCAATGCAGGGGCCTGCGTAGCCAAGGCCGAAGGGTGGGCCTTGCCGGCAGGCGATCGAGTGGCCTTCGAGGCGTTGCTGCGTCAGGCCCTCGCCATCCGCTCCAGTCACCGCAACCTCGGCAACGAGGTCATGGGCGAACGGGCGCAGTGGCTGCTCGACACCGCCGACGATCGGTTCTGAACCCGACCCATCCCATTGCCCGGAATCACTCCACGCATGAACATCAATCGCCGTCGCGCCAGCGCCCTGCTGGGCTGTCTCTCACTTGCATTGCCGATGATCGTGGTGGCGCAGACCACCCAGCTGCGCATCGGCACCCTGGTGCCCAAGAACTCGGTGTATCACCAGCAACTGCTTGAACTCGGTGAAGCCTGGCGGGCCGCACAGGGAGGCAACACCCGCTTTGCTGTCTTCACCGATGGCAGCCAGGGCGGCGAAGCCGAGCTGGCGCGTCGCATGCGCATCGGGCAGTTGCAGGGGGCGCTGATGTCGGTGGTGGGTCTGCGCGAAATCGAGCCGTCGATTGCAGCCCTGCAGAACCTTCCACTGCTGTTCCGCAATTGGGACGAAGTGGACCATGTGCGCGAGAAGATGCGCCCCGCGATGGAAAAGCGGTTCCTGGATCGCGGCTTCGTCGTGATCGGGTGGGGGGACGCCGGATGGGTGCGCTTCTTCTCCAAGGATCCGGCGTTCCTGCCTGACGACTACAAGCGCATGAAATTCTTCGCCTGGGGCGCGGAGCCCGAACAGCAGGCCATCATGAAGAGCCTGGGTTACACGCCGGTCCCATTGGAGACAGCCGATATCCTGCCGTCGCTGCAGACCGGCATGATCAACGTGGTTCCGTCGACACCGTACTTCGCGCTGGCAGGCCAGATCTTCAGCACGGCGCCCAACATGCTCGAGCTCAACTGGGCGCCGATCGTGGGTGCACTGGTGGTCACCAGGAAGGCCTGGGACGAGATGTCACCGACGGGCCAGCAGGCCCTGCGGACAGGCGGCGAGAAAGCCAGCGTCCAGATGCGCAACCAGGCGCGACAGGAGGTCGATGACGCCGTCGCCGCGATGAAGAAGCGCGGGCTGGTCGTGAACCGCCCGACGCCCGAACAGATGCGGGCCTGGAACGAACTGGCCGAACGACTTTATCCACGCATTCGCGGCACCATGGTCCCGGCGGAGACCTTCGACGAGGTGTTCACCTACCTGAAGGCCTATCGCGCGAGCCGGGGTCAATAGATTGGCCGGTTCGCTTCGGGATCGCCTGCCGGCGTGGACGCGCATCGACGAACCGCTGTCGGCTGCGGCGCTTGCGCTGATGACGCTGATCCCGCTGATCGAAATGGCGCTGCGGCCGTTGCACGGCCGGGGCATCGAGAACGCCTCGGTGCTGGTTCAGCACCTCGGGTTGGTGCTGGCGATGTTCGGCGCGGTGGCCGCGGAAAGGCATGGGCACCTCAGCACGCTGGGGAGCAGCCTCAGCCAATGGGGCGGCGCCCGGGCTCAGTCGGCATCGCGTTCTTTCGCCCGCGGCAGCGCCGCCGTCATCTGCGGATTGCTGGCCTTTGCAAGCTGGCGCTTCGTCGCCAGCGAAATGGAGGCAGCTCAGGTCCTGGCCTATGGCGTGCCTGTCTGGTGGGTGCAGGCCTCGATGCCGGCGGGTTTTGCGTTGCTCGGCGTGAAACTCGGTGCGCGGTGCGCCACCGCGTGGCCACGGACCGCGCTGTGCGCGCTGGCACTGCCGCTTGCGGGGTGGGCTGCAGCGGCCACGTTCGACGGCAGCCCGGTACCGCTCTGGCCCGCGCTGACGTGGCTGCTGTGTGTGCTGCTGTCAGGCGCGCCGATCTTCGCGGTGCTGGGAGGCCTGGCATTGGCGCTGTTCTGGAGCGACGGCCTGCCGCTGGCGTCCATCGCCTTGTCGCACTACCAGATCACGGTCAACCCGTCGTTGCCGGCGCTGCCGCTGTTCACGCTCGCCGGCCTGATCTTTGCGCGCACCGGCGCTGCACGGCGGTTGGGCACGCTTTTCCTGGCGCTGTTCGGAGGTGGTGCGCGGGGCACGGTCGTGGCGACCGCGGTCTTGTGCTCGGCATTCACCGCCGTCACGGGCGGAAGCGGCGTCACCATCCTGGCCTTGGGCGGCCTGCTGCTGCCGTTGCTGCGAGACGCCCACTACCCCGAACAACGTGGCATCGGGCTGGTCACCAGCGCGAGCGCGCTGGGCGTGCTGCTGGCGCCCTCGGTTCCGCTGATCATGTACGCCGTCATTGCACGCGTGCCGATCAAGGACATGCTGCTCGCGGGCCTGCTGCCGGCCGTCCTGATGGTGGCCTGCCTGCTGCTGGTGGGCGGCTTCCTTCGGGGTGGTGTGACGCGCGGGTCTGCAACCGCGCCTGCGCCGTCAGCGCCGGATCTGCGTGATGCCGCGAAAGCTGCATGGGCGGCCAAGTGGGAAGTGATGGCACCTGTGGTGGCCATCGGCTCGCTGGTGGGAGGGCTCGCCACCCCCACCGAAAGTGCGGCGCTGACCGCCGCCTATGCGGTCATGACCCAGGCCGTGGCGCACCGCGAACTGGACCGGCGACTGCTGGGAAAATGTCTGGCCGAGTGCGCGCAGCTGATCGGCGGTGTGATGCTGATTCTCGGCATGGCCCTGGCGCTGACCAATTTTCTGGTCGATGCGGGCATTCCGGATCTCGCGGTGGAATGGGTCCGGAGCGTCATCCCGAATCGGTACGCCTTCATGCTCGCCCTTTGCATCTTTCTCTTCGCCGCGGCGGCGTTGATGGAGATCTACGCGGCCATCGTCGTTCTGGTGCCGCTGCTGCTGCCGCTGGCGCTCAGCTACGGGATCGACCCGGTGCATTTCGGGATCATCTTTCTGGCGGCGATGGAAGTGGGCTTCCTGTGTCCCCCGGCGGGCATGAACCTGTATTTCGCCTCCGCGATGTTCGGAAAGTCGATCCGTTACGTGGCCGCATCGGTGATGCCAGCCATGGTCGCGATCTTCATCGGCACCATGCTCATCGCCTGGATCCCGTTTATCGCCACAGGTCTTCCGAAGCTGTTGGCCGTCCGCTGACGACCGCTTCCGGCCGGAGCCGCTGCGGATCGGACACCACCGATGGGCTCAGGTCGCAGCGGCGTAGTTGCGAACCACCGCGAAGTGCTGGTGCTGCTCCACGGTCAGCTCGAGGCGCTGACCTTCCTTCAGGGCCTCGAGCCCGCATCCGCGTGTGCTTCGGGTGACGGTCCAATCGCGGTGGTCGTCACCGGTCAGATAGGCCAGACCGATTCCTGGCATGACATCCTCCACGGTGGCCTTGACGGTCGACATTGACGTGATGCGATGTGGCATGGGAACACTCCGGTGAAGGCGTCAGCTCTGCATGATGAATCGACCGATGCTTGACCGCATTCTAGTGAAAACCCTTACCCACCCCTTTCGGGTCGTCGCAGGCCCGCAGCGAGTGGTTGACTGGGTCGGATCACCCCGTAGCCAGCCTGAACGGATCATGGCGGTTCGCTTCGCTGACCTTCGAGATTCATGTGACAAGACGTATGTTTCGGCGCGCCTCCTCCCAGGAATAGAACCCACTCATGCTTCACATCCAGCCCGACCCCGCTTCCCTCGCGCGCACCCGATCCGTCCTTCGGGCCGATGCTCGGCACCGGCGGCCCGTACCGCAGACCTTCACGCTGGTGCCCGTCCTGGTCGCGTTCTCAGTCGCGTTGGGTTTCACCGAGGTATCGGCTGCCGACTTCACCATCAGCACGCCCGTCACCGCAGGGCAGACGCTGGGTTCCGGCGCAGGCCAGACCGGCACAGTCACCGCCACGGGCGCGCTGACGGTGAGTGGCAGCACCAATGCGGTCACCATCAGCGGCAACAACGCCACCCTGACGAACCTGGGCACGATCAAGCAGACCGGAACCGGCCGTGTCGTCCGCGACAACACGGGCGTGGCGGGCTTGACAGTCACCAACGGCAGCCTGACCAACTCCGGCGCGCTGATGCAATCGGCGGACGCTGACGTGTTCCAGATGAACGTGGCTGGCGGCAGCGTCATCCTGAACAACTACGGCACGATGTCGTCCCTGAACGCGTCCGCTGGCGGCGCACAGGCCATCGACTTTGCCGCCATCTCGACCGGCGCAAACACCGTCAACAACCATGCCGGTGGCCTGCTGAAAGCCCTCGAGGCCGATGCGGTGCGCACCGGCGTCAACGGCGTGGTGAACAACTGGGGGAGCATCCTGTCCGTGACGGCCACCGGCAGCAGCAGCGATGGCGTCGACTTCCAGAACAATTCGGGCGCGCAGGTCACCAACTACGGGACGGGCACGATCGAAGGCGGTCGGCATGGCATCACCGGCGGGGCCCTGAACAGCTCAGTGACCTTTGCCGCCGGGGTCACGAACTTTGCCGGCGGCAGCATCCTCGGCAGCAATGGCGCCGGCATCAACCTCGACGGCTTCAATGCCAGGCAGCTGGTCACCATCGTCAACAACGGCACGATCCGGGGTACAGGCGTCACGGGAGATGGCGATGGTGTCGATGTGGACGGCCTGGTCAACCTGACGAACACGGGAATCATCCGTTCGACGAATTCCTTCAGTGCCGTGGCAGCCGGAGTCGCCTACAGCGAAGGCGTCACGGTGGGTGGCGGCACGATCATCAATTCCGGCACGATCGAAGGATTGGTCAGCGCCGGCAATTCGAATGCTTTCGGACGCGGCATCACGCTGTCGGGCAACGACATCACGACCGGTCCGCTTGCCGGCACGCGCGAAGCGATCTACGGCAACACCGTCATCACCAACAACAGCGGGGGCCTGATCCGCGGCCAGAACGATTCGGCGATCGTGGCGGAAGGTGCAGCCAGCATCTACACCGTCACCATCAACAACAATGCCGGCGCAAGAATCCAGGGCGGAAGCGCGACTGCAGCGGCGATCCGCACCGGCTTCGACAACGACACGATCATCAACCGCGGGACGATCGACGGTTCCAGCAGCGGCCGAGCCATCGACATGGGCGCGGGCAACAACACGCTCTCCATCCTTGGCGGTCAGGCATCCGTGCTGGGCAACATCGATGGAGGCGCCGGAGGAGTCAACGCCGTCGTCATCCATCCGGGCGCAGGCAACGGTTTCAGCTACTCCGGCTCGCTGTCGAACTTCAGCACGGTCGAAGTCCAGAGCGGCACCGTCACCCTGTCGGGCAGCAGCAACTACAACGGCACCACGCGTGTCAGCGGGGGCGTACTGGTGCTGGACGGCGCCAACCGCCTCTCCTCGTCGAGTGCGCTGGCGCTGAGCGGCGGCAGGTTGAAGCTGATCAACGCGGCCGGTGGCAATGGACAAACCTTCTCCAGCCTGCTGCTCGCCGCGGATTCGGCGATCGAACTCGGCGGCGCGTCGCTGACGTTCAATGCCCTGGGCTCCGTCGCGAGTGGCAGGACGCTGACGCTTTTCGATTACGTGATGTCGTCCACGCCCGGGTATGCGATCCGCTTCCTCGGTGACGTGACCGCCAACAGCGACTTTCTGGCACTGATGTCCGGCCTCACGATCGACGGCGTTGCCGCTGGGTATCGATTCGACGGCACCTACACCGACATTGCGCCGGTGCCCTTGCCGCCGAGTGCCGTGCTGTTCTTTGCCGGGCTGGGCCTGATCGGTACAGTCATCCGTCGTCGCGAGACCGCGCTGGCCTAGTCTCCAGTTCGCTGCAGATCAGGCTTCAACGGGGTCACGGCCAATTTGCAAGCCAATTCGGGCCTTCGCGGCCCGTGTTTCATCCCTGCCTCGCGGCTGGCATTTCCGTTGAGCCTGCAGCGGCGTCGTTCCATCGTGCTCGTCAGGCGTGTTCGCGATGCAGGCCCGACGACACGAAGGCCCACGCACCCATCGTGGCTGCGTGGGGCCCCCGGGATCACTCGTCTCGCGAGCCGAAGATGCCCAGCAGCGCGAGCAGCGACTGGAACACGTTGTAGATGCTCAGGTACACGCCCAGGGTGGCGGTGATGTAGTTGGTCTCGTGGCCGTCCTGCACCCGTTTCAGGTCATACAGGATGAACGCCGAGAAGATGCCGATGGCCAGCACGGCCAGCGTGATCATCAGCGCGCTGGACTGCAGGAAGATGTTCGCGATGCCCGCGACCAGCAACAGGATCGCGCCGATGAACAGGAACTTGCCCATCGAGCTGAGGTCGCGCTTGATGACCGAGGACAGCGTGGCCATGCCCAGGAAGATGGCTCCGGTGCCGGCGAAGGCCGTCATGATCAGGCTCGCGCCGTTGGCCAGGCCGAGCACCGAGCCCACCAGTCGCGACAGCATCACCCCCATGAAGAAGGTGAATGCCAGCAGCATCGGTACGCCGGCGGCCGAGTTCTTGGACTTCTCGATCGCGTACATGAAGCCGAACGCGCCGGCCATGAACACGATCAGGCCGACGCCGGGGGACATCGCGCGGGCGAGGCCGGTGGTCACGCCGATCCAGGCGCCGAGCACGGTGGGCACCATCGACAGGGCGAGCAGCCAGTACGTGTTGCGCAGCACGCGGTTGCGCTGCTGTGCGACGGCCGAACTGGCGCCGTAGGGCGACATGGGGACGGGGGACAGAGGATTCATGGTCTTTCCTTCAGGGGTTGGAGCGGGGTAGGGATGAAGCATCGGATCGGGCTGCGGTGAAGGCCCGACGTCTGGCGCGGGCGCGAATGTTGAGCGCCTCGACAGCCAGCGAGAACGCCATCGCGGCATAGATGTAGCCCTTCGGGATCGCGGCATCGAAGGCTTCGGCCGTGAGTGCCATGCCGACCATGACGAGGAAGGCCAGCGCCAGCACCTTGACGGACGGATGTCGGTCGACGAATTCCCCGATCGGTTTGGCGGCGACCATCATCACGACCACCGCCGTCACGACGGCCGCGACCATCACCCCGATCTGATCGACCATGCCCACGGCGGTGATCACCGAGTCGAGCGAGAACACGATGTCGATCACCGCGATCTGGCCGATGACGCTCCAGAACAGCTTCGTGCCTGCCGCCTTGAGCTCGGCCTCATCGGTGGCTGGCAGGCCCTGCTGCTCGGTCGCCTCGACCTCGACGAAGATTTCGTGCGAGGCCTTCCAGAGCAGGAAGAGGCCACCGAACAGCAGTACCAGATCGCGGCCGCTGATGCCCTGTCCGACCACGTCGAACAGGTCGGCCGTGAGGCCCATCACCCAGCTCAGCGAGAACAGCAGCAGCAGCCGCGAGACCATCGCGAAGCCCAGGCCCAGGCGCCGCGCCTTGTCGCGCAGATGGGTCGGCAGGCGCCCCACGAGGATCGAGATGAAGATGATGTTGTCCACGCCGAGGACGATCTCCAGGGCGGTGAGCATCGCGAAGGCGATCCACAGGTTGGTGTCGAAGAGGAATTCCATGGCTCGGAGGCGTCATCACGGCGTCGCGCCTGGTAGGCACGCGACGCGGTCGATGGGGTCATGGGAGCCGCGGGCAGGCCGCGGCAGGGCTCACGCGTTGAGTGCGTGTGTGCGAGGTGGACGCTGGAGTCCGTCCAGGTCTGGGGACAGTCGCGTGATCGCGGCATCGGCGCGGGGTCGTGCCATGGTCAGCAACGGGGATCGCAGAAGGACTCCGTCCGTCGGGATGGCCTGCAGATCCGCCTGGGCTTCTGCCTGAGCCGGTGCGGGCAGTTCGTCGGGAAGAGGTGTGTTCTCCGACCCGTTCGCATTCCTGTCCAGTGGATCTGCCATGGACGGTGCTTCGACATGCTGTTCGGCGTTTGCCGTCGCGAACGTCGCCGGATTTTCCTGAGCCGCAAAACCGGACCAGGAAACAATCAGTGCGACGAGCAGTGCGATGAACCTTGGAAACATGATGGGTTTATTTTAGGTTGGCGCACACCGGGGCGAGCTTTCGAGTAACCCTTCGAGTCCGCTGCTTATCGACCAGCATCGATGGCAGCGCGCTTGTTCATTCAAGCCGGATCGAGCGCGAGTCCAGCGCAGGGTGCCTGGCCCGCTTCTCTTGAGGTCGATCGTCCGCGAGGCGCATCATCTCTTTTCGTGCATCGGGAGTCAGCATGCCACTGAACGAATCACAGTTGATCGCTTTCGCGAGTGACCTGCAACGTGCCCTTGCTGGCGCGGCGCCCGAGTGGACCGATTCCAACACGCATGACCCGGGCGTGACCGTGCTGGAAGTGATGGCCTACGCGATCAGCGACCTGCAGCATCGCGGCTACCGCCTGGACGACCGCGCGCGCATGCTCGTCGCACGCATCGCCGATCGAGCCGGCCAGTTGGCGGCGTCGACGTCCGGAGGCGGCGACGACGATTGCGGGCCCGGCCTGCAGCGGGTCAATTTCGTGCCGGGCCTGATGCTCGGCGTTGACGACTTCCGCGTCGAGCAGGATTACGCGCGACATCGGCTGAACCGGCGAAACCGCTGGCTGCACGGCCCCGGCATCGTCAGTGGCCTGGATGTGACCGTGGTCCGCGACGCGGATGGCAGTCAGGTCGTGATCGCGCCCGGTCTTGCTTTCGACGCCGCTGGAAACGAGATCTTCGTGAACGACCCTCTGGTGCTCGCGCTCGCGGCGAACGGAAACAACTTGCTGGTGGGCCTTGCCTACGAAGAGCGCTGGTGCCGGAATGTGCCCGGAGGTTTGCTCGACGTCACCGGCGACACGCCGACAACGCAGCAGACGCGAATCGTCGAGACCTGCCGTGCTGTTTTGACATCTGCGCCGGATCCGGATGTGCTGGTGGTTGCACGCTTGAGGCAGACGCGCGGCCGCTGGCGAATCGACGCCACGTTCGAGGCACTGCGCGCAAGCCGATAGCGTTCGGCTGCGACATTTCATCGCGGTGCTTTGCCGGTGGACCGGGTGCGCTCCATCGACCTTCCCGCCGATGAACTCGAACCTGAATTCCTTCGAGTCAGCAGCGCTCTGATGCAGGTGTGCCGAATCCAATCGACTGAACCGGGCAGGCGGACGCCTTCACCGCGATGGCTCGTCCCGCACGGCGCTCGAAGTGCAGCAGAGCCCAATCGTGCGTGCCCAGTTGTGCGGCCGCGTCCGCCGCTTCGCAACGCTGTTGCGCATCGCGCCAGAAGGCTGCAGCGTCGAGGCCGGCCGCCTGCAGGTGGCGGGGCGTGAGCAGTCCGCGCAGGAAGCCCATGCCGAGTGGGCGACGCTGCCGGAACAGGCCGAGACCGCTGCTCACCACGGGTGGCATCGCGATCGCTCGCTGGGTGGGATCGATGCGCTCCACGCCTCGGGTGTCGAGTGCCCGCAACAGCAGTTGCACGCGGTCGTGCAGGTCCTGTACCTCACGAGCGAACGAGCGGCGCTCCTTCTTGCCGAGGACAGAGTCGTGTCCGAGCACGTGCGCCAGGGGATGCGATTCGGCCACGTCGAATGCGCTGTGCACGACGAAGAAACTGCCGCCCGGGCGCAGCACGCGCAGGACGCCGCGGCAAACGCGCACGTCGTCGAGCCAATGCAGCGCCTGTGAAATGGTCAGCACGTCATAGCTGTTGTCGTCGTGGACCAGCCGGTTGGCTGACTCGTGCACTGTGTGCAGCGGCAGTCCGTTTGCGCGTGCCCGGCGGCGCGCCGCTGACAGGAAAGCGCCCGACCAGTCCATCAGCGTGACCTCAGCACCGTGCTGCGCCAGTTGCAGGGCCAGGTCGCCAGGTCCACCGGCAAGATCCAGCACCTGGCTGCCGGCCGTGATTCCGCCGCGCGCCGCGATCTGCGCCGTGATGTCGCCCGGGAAGGGGCGGTGCTCCAGGTAGGGCTTCACGATGGCTGCCTCGTAGCGGGAACTGCTGTCGCTTGGCGAAGCCAGCACACCGGCTTCCACCATGCCGCGAAGGTCCTTGATCAGCCGGCCCCGTTCTGCGCCGGCAGTGCCGGCGGGGGCGGTGGCCAGGCACGCATCGATCACCGGGGCCGCACGGGCACCACGGCGGCCGGAGAAGGCGGCCCACAACTGGCGCTCGCGTTCGCTGAGCCAGTACTGCAGGTAGGGCTCCGTTTCCTGGGCCACATAAGGTCGCCCATCGGGCATCAACGCGAACGAGAACGAGGGGGAAGCGCGAAGGGTCTGATCGAGATTCATCATCACCACATGTAGGCAATAGGTGTGCCGCCAAAGTCCATGGGCTCTCGCCGAGGACCTGCCCAGGGGCTCGGCTGCCGCCATCTCTGATGGCTTGGGGATCGTGCCCCAGGTGGGTGGGGCAAATGCCCCATGTTCCCGCCTGCACTGGCAAGTGAATGCGGCCGGGAATTCGCTGGAAGGGAGAGATTCCCCTTGTAAATCAACGCGATGCGCGGTGGGCTCGCGGAGCCGCACACCTTTGGCACGACCCGTGCGCTGTCTCAGGTGTAAAGCACCTCAGCCCGCATGTCCGCCCTCTCCCTCGCCCACGCCCTACCTGCCGCCGCCACTCGCTGCCCGGTGCATCGGCCCGACGTCCATCGGCTGGAGGTTCAGCCGGACGACCATCTCGTGTTGCCGATGCACCAGCGCCTGGTCGTGCAGTACGCGGTCAACGAACAGGACCAGCGCGAACTCCGGCTGTTCTATGCCGACAAGGAAATTTCGTTCGACGAGCCCGAGTTGTTCGAGTTCGGGGAGTCGCTGGCCAGGCAGTCGCGCTTCAGGGCCGGCGATGCGTTGCGCTGGGGAAACCCGGGCGCGTGGCCGCGGGTGCGGGGGCTGCTCCAGCAATTGATCGAAGAAGGTGTGCTTCGCCAGGCCGAGGACGAGCTCCTCGACGAACGCATCATGGGCGATGCGGGCGTCCGCCCGTCTCCTTTGGCACCGGCCAGGACCGAGAAGCCGCGTACGTGGCACGAATGCCCGGGCCTGATGTCGGAGCTGACAGGGCGCCCGCTGGACATCGGTTACCTCGAACTGGTGGTGCCGATCTTCCGCGTCGCACACATGTCCGTGGACGCCGAAGGCCGGCAGGTCGGCGAGTCGAACGCCTTTCCCGCCGTGCTGCGCGTGGACGTTCCCACCCGCTGGCGCACCTGCATCTACAGCGGTTCGCGCTATCAGGACGACAAGCCGATGAACGTGAGCGCGCTCAAGAGCATGCGCGCCCACTGGGGCCCGATGATGGCCATGCTGTTGAAGGTGCGCGAGGCCTATCTGGCACGCTGCCCCGAAGCGAGAGCAGGCTGGACGGTGGGGCATCTCGAGCGGCTGTCCACCGCAGTGCTGGCCCTGCCCGCCTACCAGTTGATGCGTCGGGAGCGGCGCGTCGGTAACGGCCACCTGCATCCAGTGCTGTCGTCGATGTTCCGCGTCACCGACGGCCTGCGGATGACCATGCATCACATGCTGTTCATCCCCTTCGGCGAGCCCACCCGCAAGCCGGACACGCCGATGACCGGTCCCGAGGTTCACGAGTACGCCGAGCGCGCGTTCTCGCTGCATTCGGAGCATGGCGTCTGTGCCGGGCCGAAGGTGATGATCGACGAGTTCCTCGCCGTGCTGGTGGAGGGCCGTTTGCCGCGCGATGGGCTCCCGGAGGCGCTGGATGCCGAACTGCAGGACGCGGTGGCCGACATCGAGCCCGCGCTGGACTACGCGATGCTGGGCCTGAAGGCCTACGCAGCGGTGTTCTCGCTGTGGCCGATGACGATGCGCACCTACGAGCAGCTGCACGCCATCACGCAGAACTGGGTTCAGGCGGAGCCGTCGCCGGCGGTGCTTGCCATGCAGCAGTGGCTGCAACCGATCATCACCCGTCTGCGCACGTCCACCCACCTGGCCACCGAAGCCTGGCGCGCCGACCGCGAATTCGTGTACGGCGACATGTACGCCCAATGCCAGCGCGTCCTCAGCGGCACCGTGCCGCCGCACGCGCTGGCGCACCTGCTGGCTCCTCGCACGGTGACGGCCGACGAAGTGCCGGTGCGCCAATTGATCGCGGCGATGCGGCGCCACTTCGGCGAGGGCGCAGACGACGTGCAGCTCGAGCACCGTGCCTTGTGGCTGTCGTGCCTGATGCAGTACTTCGTCCAGGCGCAGGCGGTGGTGCGCGTGGCTTGCGAGGAGCAGCACCACATCAATCGGCTGCTGGGACGCGACACCCCCACGCAACGGTTCTGCGTGGCAGACATCGATATCTACGTCCAGCTCGTCGGCTTGACCGAGGAGCGTGTGCCTTTCCTGCTTCAGGAACTGGAAGACGTCTTCGGCATTCGGGTCGACATCGACGGCGACGCCGTCCACATCGCAGAACAGAAGGTGTCGGTGTGATGCCGGCGCCACCCAGTATTCGCTCGACATGGTGTCGACGATGCCGCGTGCAAGCAGCACGCATTTTTTGATGAGGAGTGATTCATGAAGGTCAAGACCAATATGCGTGCAGGTGCCGGCGGTCGTTGCGCGGGCGGTGGCGGCGGCGGTGGCGGCGGTGGCGCTAACAGCGGTGGCGTCAATGGCAAGAAGAGCAGCAGCACCGACAGCACCAGCGTCGACACCACGCCTGTCTACGTGGCGCCAGTCAGCCGCTGCGTCGGTATCTGATCCCACGGGATTTGCGATGGGGGCATGACCCTGGGGTCATGCCCCCATCGCGTTGACGGGTTTCCGATGACGATCCTTTTCGACTTCAACACGCTCTGGCGATCAGCCGTGGCCTGCCTGTTCGCGCAAGGACTTTCGGCGTGCGCGCCTGCACCGGTGGCCGTGTCGACGCCCGTGCCGGTGCCCGAGTCCTATCGCGAGCAGGCGACGGGGGTCGACGCGAGTGGTGACGCCTTGGCAGCTGCCTGGTGGACCGTGTTCAGGGACGATCGCCTCGACGCGCTGGAGCGACGGGCCCGGCTGGGCAATCCCAGTCTCCAGCAGGCCGTTGCGCGAGTCGAGCGAGCCGCGGCGGCGCTGGGCGCGCGGGCGGCCGATTCGCAACCGAGGGTGGGCGCCGCAATCGGTGCCACCCGCCAGGTCGGACCGCTGATCAATGCGGCGGGCGCCCAGGGCAATTTCTTCAATGCCGAGTTGCGCCTGAGCGTCGATGTCGATCTGCTGCAGCGGCTTTCCCGTGCCGAGCAGGCCGCGGAGCACGACGTGCGGGCCCAGCAGGCGTTGCATCGGCAGGCGCAGCTGGTGCTGGAGGTCAACGTGGCCCACAGCGAGCTCGAATGGCGCGCCGTCCGGCTCGAACAACGTGCGCTGGAGCAGGCGCTGCAAGCCGATCGCGAGCTGCTGGCCATGGCCGAGCGACGGGTGCAGTCCGGCTTGGCAGCGCCCATGGTGCGCACTGCCGCGCGGGTGCAATGGCAGGTTGACGAGGTGGAGTGGCAGCGGCTCGATCGTCGCAAGGCCGTGCTCGAGCACGCGCTGACCGCGTTGATCGGCGTCTCGGAGCCCGCGGTCGAGGCGGTGCCGTCGGGCGACGCGCTCCCGTCCCTGCCTTCCATACCGGTCGGCCTGCCCAGCCAGATGTTGCAGCGGCGGGGTGATGTGACGGCCGCCGAGCAGGCGATGCAGTCAGCGCGGTTGCGCCTCGGTCTGGCTCGCGACGCCTGGTTTCCGCAAATCACGCTCACCGCCAATGCCGGTCTGGCATCGGGCGAACTGGGGCAGTGGCTGAGTGGAGCGGCCCGCAGCACCGGCATCGGGCTGCTGCTGAGCCTGCCGGGCCTGGACGGCGGCCGCGCGGATGCGCTACGCGCGGCGGCGGCAGCCGACCTCCACCTGGCCACCGCCGAGCACCGCGAACGCGTGTTCGGCGCCCTGCGAGAGGTGGACGATCAACTGGCCGCGCTGCGCACGCTCGCGGCCGAGGCCGCCGCGCGGCAAGCCGGTGCCGAGGATGCCGAGCGCGACGCCGACCGGCTGGTGGCGCAGTGGCGGAGCGGCCTGAACGGCGGAATCGAGGCGCTGCAGACGCAGCGCGAGGCCCGGTTGCAGCAGCGGCTGTGGATCCAGGCCCGGTCGGCGCAGCAACAGGCCACCGTGGACCTGGTGCGTGCGCTGGGTGGCGGCTGGGGCCAGACCGACGAGGCGGCGCGCCTCGCAGCCAACTGACCGCCATGGCAACCCCGTTTGGTCGGACGATGCGTGCACTGGCCGCCGATTCGGGGCGTCCCGCCTGGTGGACCTGGGCAGTGTCGCTGCTGCTGGCCATCGCATGGCTCGGCTGGTTCATCGCGGGACGCGTGACCGTGTACGAGGTCTCGCAGCAGGCCCATGTCGAGACGCAGGCCGCAGCCCATCCGGTCGCGGCGCTGCAGGGCGGCGCTCTGGTCGCCTCGCACATGGCGCTGGGCCGGGCGGTGCATGCAGGCGACATCCTGCTCGAGCTCGATGCGCGCAGCGCCACCCTGCGGCTGCGCGAGGAATCGCAGCGCCTGACAGCGTTGCCCGCCCGTCGCGCGGCACTGAAGGCCGAGATCGAGTCGCTTCAGTCGGCCGGTCGCCATGAACTGCAGGCCACCGAGGCCGCCGTGATGTCGGCCCAGGCGCGTGCGGGCGAAGTCGCGGCACAGCTGGAGTACTCGCAGGAATACGAGCGCCGGCTGGCTGGTGAGGTGCACGGCGGGGGCATCGCCGAAGTCGATCTGCTGCGCGCGCGCAGCGAGTCGCGTCGGCAGCGCGCCACGAGCGAAGCCCTGCAGGCCGAAGCCCGCCGCCTCGCCCAGGATGCGCAGGCGCGCGAAGGGCAGGCGCACTCTCGCATCGATGCGCTGCGCGGACAGCTCGTGGCGCTGGACAGCGAATCCGCAACGCTGGCCACCAGCGTCGCGCGACTCGGGGCCGAGATCGACCGCCTGCGCGTGCGGGCGCCGGTCGACGGCATCGTTGGCGATGTGGCCGCCTTGCATCCCGGGGCCTGGGTTGCCGAGGGGCAGCACGTGGGCACGGTGCTGCCCAGCGGTGGTTTGCAGATCGTGGCGGAGTTCATGCCGGCTCGTGCTCTCGGGCGACTGCAGCCCGGACAGCGCGCGCGTTTGCGGCTGGACGGCTTCCCGTGGGCGCAGCACGGCAGTCTGGCCGCACGGGTGCAGAGGGTCGCTGCCGAGGCGCATGACCAGCATCTGCGCGTGGAGCTGGTCCTCGAGCCTGACGCCGGCGCGCATCAGCCCACCCTGCAGCACGGATTGAGCGGGACCGTCGAAGTGGCGCTGGAAGACGTCGCACCGGCAGTGCTGCTGTTGCGCAGCATGGGTCAGCGCCTGGGCGGCACGCAGGCGACCGGTACCACGCTGGCGAGCGCGCCACCGTGACGCGGGTGGCCCGCGCGCGCTGGCTTGCGCGCGAAGTCGTTCAGACCTCGTCGATGGACTGCGGACCGGCGGCGTTGAAATGCCTGCTCGACGGATTTGGCATCGAGGCCCACTACGGCCGATTGCGCGAGGCCTGCCAGACCAGCATCGACGGCACCTCGATCGACACGCTCGAAGAGGTGGCGCATCAGCTCGGACTGCAGGCCGAACAGGTGCTGGTGCCGCCGGATCACCTGGGGTTGCCCGGGGTGTCGGACACGCCCGCCATCGTCGTCGTGCGTCACGCTGATGCGGGCACGCATTTCGTCGTGGTGTGGCGTCGGGTCGGCCCCTGGGTGCAGGTGATGGACCCGGCCGCGGGGCGGCGCTGGCTGAGGCTGGCGCAGCTGCGCGAGCAGCTCTACCGCCACGACATGCTGGTCGATGCGGATGGGTGGCGCACCTATGCGGCGTCTGCCGAACACCTGGGCGCGCTGTGCCAGCAGCTTTGCCTGCTCGGGTTGCGTGAGGGAGAAGTTCAGGCGCTGGTGGAGCGTGCCGTGGGCGACACGAGCTGGTGTGCACTGGCGGCGCTGGATGCGTCCACTCGTCTGGTCCACACCCTGGTGACGGCAGGCGGCGTGCGCCGCGGTGCCGAAGCGAACCGACTGGTGCAGTCCTTCTTCCAGCGTTGTCTGGATCAGCCCGGCGATCGATTGCGCACCGTGGCCGAGGTGTACTGGCCCGTGCTGCCCGAACACGCGGTGGAGGATGCACCGGCTGCCTCTGCACGGCTGCGCCTGCGGGGCGCCGTCCTGTTGCGCGTTGCCGGGCGTATCGACCCGGCAGCCTCGCCCGACGCAGGGCCGCTGTCGGGCGAACTGGCCGCGGCGCTGAACGAACGCGCCGAGCCGGTGTGGCGCACGGTGTGGCGGTTGCTGCGTGAAGACGGGCGCGCCACCCCGCTGGCCCTGTGCCTGGCCGCGGCGGTCACGACGGTGGCTGTCGGGCTCGAGTTGCTGCTCTTTCGCGGGCTCTTCGACCTGTCGGCGCAACTCGTGGGAGGCGGCCAGCGGCTCGGTGCGGCCTTCGCGATGATCGCGTTCCTTCTGCTGCTGCTCGCGCTGGAGCTGCCCGCAGCGCGCGAGTCGATGCGGCTCGGCCGTCACCTCGAGGTGCGTCTGCGTGCCGCCCTGCTCGAGCGCCTGCCGCGCCTGCACGATCGCTATTTCCAGAGCCGCCCGATCTCGGACATGGCCGACCGCGCGCATGGCATCCAGGTCGCACGGGGTCTGCCTTCCGTGGCACTCGGCCTGCTGCAGGCCGTGCTCGATCTCGCGCTGACGCTGGCCGGTCTGGTGTGGCTCGCGCCGGACTCCGCCGCGTGGGTCCTGGCCATGGCGGTCGCCGCCTTGGCCGTGCCCCTGCTGGCCCTGCCTTTCCTGGGCGAGCGCGACCTGCGCGTGCGAACGCATGCGGCGGCCCTGGCCGGGTTCTACCTCGATGCCCTGATGGGGCTGGTGCCGGTGCGCGCGCACCGAGCCGAACGCGCGGTGTGCCGCGAGCACGAGGCGCTGATGGTGGAGTGGGCGCGCTCGCTGCGGGGCTGGGTCGGCGGTGCGATCACCGCCGATGCGGTGCAGGGCGCCTTGTGTCTCGGTCTTGCCGCTGCGTTCGTGTTCAGCCATTTCCGCGCGCAGGGCGGGGTGCTTGGCAGCGATCTGCTGCTGGTGTTCTGGACGCTGAAGATCCCGGCGCTCGGCCAACGCGTTGCCGGGCTGGCCCGACAGGTGCCTGCGCAGCGCAATGCCCTGATGCGGCTGCTCGAGCCGCTCTCCGCACCGGTCTCGCAACCGGTGCGGCCCCACGTACCCGCTGCCACCGGCGGACTGTCGCTGCGGATCGAGGGCGGCAGCGTGCGTGCAGGCGGGCACGAGATCCTGCGTGACATCGACCTGTGCGTCGCTGCGGGTGAGCACGTGGCGGTGGTGGGCGTGTCGGGCGCGGGCAAGTCCTCGCTCGTCGGCCTGCTGCTCGGCTGGCACCGGCTGGCCGCTGGCACGCTGCACATCGACGGCCGCGCCCTGGGCGCAGACACCGCCGGCGCAGTCGAAGCGTTGCGGCCAAGCATTGCCTGGGTCGACCCCGCAGTTCAGCTCTGGAATCGCAGCCTGCTCGACAACTTGCTGTACGCCAGCGATGACGACGCGCTGGTGCGAGTGGGGTCGGTCAGCGAGCATGCCCACCTGCGCCACGTGGCGGCGCGCCTTCCGCAGGGATTGCAGACGCTCCTGGGAGAAGGCGGTGGCCTGCTCTCGGGTGGTGAAGGGCAGCGCGTGCGACTGGCGCGTGCGCTGCTGCAGGAAGCGCCGCGTCTGGTGCTGCTCGACGAGCCGTTTCGCGGTCTCGACCGCACGCAGCGCCACGAGTTGCTGCGCGAGGCATGCGACTGGTGGCAGGACAGCACCGTGCTTTGCGTCACGCACGATGTCGGCGAGACGCTGGACTTCAACCGGGTGCTGGTCGTGGAGGACGGGCGCATCGTCGAGGACGGTGCTCCGGCGCAATTGATGACCGGCTCCACGCGGTATCGCGCGCTCGTCGACGCCGAAGTCGGCTTGCGCGAGCGCCAGTGGGCAGGCCCCTCGTGGCGCCGGCTGGAGATGCGTGACGGACTGCTGGTCACGCCCCCGGTGGAGGCGCCATGACGGATTCGCACGGCGAGCATCCGGAATTGCCCATGGAGCAGGCGCTGCGTCCGCTCTGGTGGCCGCTGGCCCGTCTCGGCGAGGGTCTGGAGGCCTTGGCGCGCGCCAGCGGTCTGGCGCCGCGGGCGGTGGCGGAACTGCGACCGCCCGCGCATCTGGCCACCGATCTCGGGTTGGCCACGCGCTGGCTCGACTGGGCGGCTGCACGGCTCGGGCTGGAGGTCGAGCCGGTCGACACCACCGTCCCGGACGTCGAGGCCCTGCTGCAATCCGCCGGGCCCGCCCTGTTGCCCTGGGCCGATGCCGATGGCGGCACGGGCTTCCTGTTGCTGCTCCAGAGTCGCCACGGTGCGGCCCGCCTGATCGGACCCGACCTGCGGGTGCGGCGTTGCGCGTTGTCGCTGCTGCGTGGGGCGCTGACCTGGCGTCACGAGGCGCCGTTGCTGCCCGAGGTCGAGAGCCTGCTGCGCCAGGCGGACGTGCCCCGCAGGCGCGAAGCCGCCGTGCGGTGCGCACTGCTGCGAGACCGGCTGGCCGGCGTGCGCATCACGCCGTGGTGGCTGGTTCGCCTGCCGGCCTCGGCTCCGACACGTGCCCAGGCCTGGCAGGCGCGCCTGCCGCAACAGCTGGCCAGCATGGTGCTGGTGTTCGCGCTGCTGTATGCCCTGGAGATCGGCGCCTGGGCCTTGATGGGCGAGGGGGTCCTCAGCGGCCGGCTGGATCTGGGCTGGCTGGCGGCCTGGTTGCTGCTGCTGGCGACGACCCTTCCGTTGCAGATCTTGGGCAGCAGGCTGAACGCCGTGTTCGCGCTGCGCGTGGCGAGCCTGCTGAAGGCGCGCCTGCTGGCCGGTGCCTTGCGCATGGACGTCGATCAGGTGCGCCGGCAGGGTGTGGGTGCGCTGCTCGGGCGCGTGATCGAGTCGCAGGCGCTGGAGTCCCTGGTGGTCGGTGGGGGTCTGTCGATCCTCGTGGCGATGATCGAGCTGTGCTTCGCCGCCGGGGTGCTGTCCCTGGGAGCCGCGGCCGGACCGCATCTGGCGGTGCTGGCGGTCTGGTTCGCGATGACGGTCGCACTGTGCTCCCGCTTCGGCCGGCGCCTGAAGGCCTGGACCTTGTCGCGGCTTGCGATGACGCACGAGCTGATCGAGCAGATGGTCGGACACCGCACGCGGCTGGCCCAGGAGCGAACGGGGCGCCGCGACGCGCAAGAGGATGCGGCCCTGCAGGGCTATCTGCACGACGCGCAGGCCCTCGACCGCGCCGCGCTGCCCTTGCAGGCCGGCCTGGCTTCGGCCTGGATCCTGGTGGCGCTGGCAGTGCTGGTGCCAGCGTTCGTCGCCGGCTCGGCGGGTGCAGAGGCCCTGGCGATCAGCCTGGGCGGCATCCTGCTTGCGCAACGCGCGCTGGCTGGCATCGCGGGCGGGCTGTCGAGCCTGATGCGTGCCGGCATCGCCTGGCAACAGGTGGGCGAGCTGTTCCGTGCCGGCGGACACGACCCGTCGCGCGTGCCGCCCGCCTTCGTCGACGCCGAGGGGCGCGGGGCAGCGCAGGGCCCCCTGGTCGACGCGCAAGACCTGCGTTATGCCCACGCCGCCTCACCCCCGGCGCTGCGAGGTCTGGACCTGCGCATCGCCCCCGGCGAGCAGGTGTTGCTGCAGGGGCCGTCGGGAGGCGGCAAGTCCACGTTGGCCGCGCTGCTCACGGGCTTGCGGCGACCGCAATCGGGTCTGCTGCTGCTGCAGGGGCTCGACGCCCCGACGCTGGGCGATCAGTGGGGCGGCCTGGCCACCGCCGCACCGCAGTTCCACGAAAACCACGTGCTTTCGGGAACCGTGGCGTTCAATCTGCTGATGGGCCGCCAGTGGCCAGCCTCGGCAGGGGCGCTGCAGGAGGCGCAGTCATTGTGCGAAGAGCTCGGACTGGGCGACCTGCTGCGTCGCATGCCGGCGGGCCTGCAGCAACGCATCGGCGAGACCGGCTGGCAGCTGTCCCACGGCGAGCGCAGCCGGCTGTTCCTGGCTCGCGCGCTGCTGCAGCGCGCTCCGCTGACCGTGCTAGACGAGAGCTTTGCAGCGCTCGACCCCGAAACGCTGGCGCGCTGTCTCGCCTGCGCACAGCGGCATGCGAGGACCTTGCTGGTGATTGCCCATCCCTGATCGCTGGCGATGACCCGGAGCCTGTCGAGCGCGTTCAGCGCCGAGCGCAGCACCGGGGCATCCGGCAGATCGTCCCCTGGGCACTCGACTGCACGAAACAGCGGTGCGCTCGTTTCATGAAAATCTGGAGTGGCCGGCGCCCCGCGGAACCCTAGGATCCGACGTGGCATGCTGCCGCGCCGTGTCATCCTTCCGTTCATGAACCGAATCGTCCCGATGAGACCACTGCTGCTTGCCTGCCTCTGCTGGTTTGTGTCGATCGCTTCATCGGCGCATGCGATGTCGCCGCCCGATGGCAAGGACGACCTGCGGCCGATCGACGCGGCGCAATGGACCTCGGCGTCTGCGGCTCACCTGCTGCAGCGTGCCGGTTTTGGCGGCCGGCCCGACGAGATCGCCGAGCTGACCAGGGTGGGCCCGCGCGAGGCGGTGCGCAGGCTGGTGCGCTGGCAGTCCGTGCCAGACAACTTCGTGCCGTTCGACGAGTCGGATCTGCACGACCCGGGCCTCGAGCCGTTCCCGGCGTCGCGACCCGCCACCACCGACGCGGCCAAGCGCGATGGTCAGGCGATCGGCGTGGCGGCCAAGCCCGCGGGCAACAATCGCCGGCTTCAGCCCGTCACCAACAAGTTCTTCTATTGGTTGCGCGCGAGCCGGCTCGAAACCCATCGGCTGTCGTACTGGTGGGCGCAGCGCATGCTCGTCACGCCACGTCCGCTGCAGGAGAAGCTCGCGCTGTTCTGGCACGGCCATTTCGCCACCAGCGAAGAGAAGGTGCGCGACTACCGCAAGATGCTGAAGCAGAACATGCTCTTCCGGGAGAAGGGCAACGGCAGCTTCCGCGAGCTGATGATCGGCGTGGCGCAGGACCCGGCGATGCTGGCCTTCCTGGATGCCGGCGTGAACGTCAAGGGTGCGCCGAACGAGAACTTCGCGCGCGAGATCATGGAGATGTTCACGCTGGGCGTGGGCCACTACAGTGAGCATGACATCCGCGAAGCCGCCCGTGCCTTCACCGGCTGGAACGCGCAGGACCTGACGTTCACCATCGACGCGGCGCGTCACGACGACGGCATCAAGCGGGTGCTGGGCCGCGAGGGGACGCTCGATGGTGTCGAGGTGATCGACACGCTGCTGGCCCAGCCAGCGGCGGGCGAATTCATCGCGGGCAAGCTCTACATGTACTTCGTGCGCCAGGACCTGTCGCCTGCGCTGCGCACCGAGCTGGGTGCGCGTCTGCGGGCCAGCGGCTACGACATCGCCGACCTGCTGGAAACCCTCTTCCTGTCGCGCGATTTCTACAGCGCAGCCTCGGTGGCCAGCCGTGTGCGACCGCCGGTGGAACTGGTGGTGTCGACGTACCGCCAGGCCGGTCTGACCCAGATGCCAGGCGTGCCGGACTTCAACGAGGTCACCGACTCGCTCGGCCAGAAACTGTTCTACCCGCCCACCGTCGCTGGCTGGGCACAGGGCCGCAGCTGGATCACGCCGGGGTTGTTGATCGCGCGCAGCAATTTCGCATACGACCTGGTCTTCCCGGACATCAACTTCATTCCGCCCGACCGCTATCCGTCGGCTGACTTCAAGATCCGCGATTTCAGCGACAAGCTGGCGCTCGGCCTCGACGTGACCACCGCCTCGAAGCTCGAAGGCACCGACATGAGCTCGATGTCGAACCAGATGGCCGACCGCGACGAGGAGTTCAACACCCGGTTGGCGAGCTATCGCGGCTGGCAGATGGCGCTCGAGCGTGTCAAGCCGATTTCCCGAGCCCCCGCGCGGCTGGAGCTGTCGCGCATGGTGCTGGACGACGGCTGCCGCACCGCCGGAGACGCAGTCGATGCGCTGCTGCGGAGATTCGTTTCCGCGCCGATCGCGCCGGCGACCCGAACCCGGCTGACCGAGTTCCTTCAACATGAACTCGGCACCGCCGACCTGGCGGCCGCGCGCAGCTACCTCGACGAGCCGCTGCGCCAGACGCTGCACCTGATCCTGTCGCTCCCCGAATACCAGCTCGGCTGACCTGCCGTCCCATTGAACATCATGCACAAGCCCTCTCCCCTCGACCGAGTGCTGAGCCGACGCGCCGCATTGCAGGCAGGCCTGCTCGGTGCCGGCTGGTTGACCGGCATCCCTGGCGCGCTGCAGCATGCCTGCGCGGCGGCGTCCACGCGTGACGACAGGCGCATCCTTGTCGTGCTGGAACTGTCTGGCGGCAACGACGGGCTCAACACGCTGGTGCCCTATGGCGACGATGCCTACTACCGCCACCGGCCGAAGCTGGGCATCCGTCGTCAGCAGTTGCGCGTGATCGACGACCACCACGGATTCAGCCCCGGCATGGCCGGCTTCGAGCGTCTGTACAAGGACGGCCACATGGCCGTGGTGCACGGCTGCGGCTACACCCAGCCGTCGTTCTCGCACTTCACCTCGGCTGCCTACTGGCACACCGCGATGCCCAACAGTGGCGAGGAGTTCGGCTGGATCGGCCGCCTCGCCGATGCGATCGATCCGCAGTTGACGCCCAACTTCATCGTCAACATCGACGAAACCCAGACACTGGCGGTGCGTGCGCGCAACCACCTGCCGGTGTCCTTCGACGACCCGAAGCGCTTCATGCGCAAGGGCCTGTACGAGGAGCGTCCGCTGCTCGACGCGGCTCCGCCCGCTGACCCGCAGGACTCGGCCAGCCTGCGCTTCATGCGCGACGTGGCGGTGAGCGCTCGCGAGTCGTCGCAACTCGTGCGCGAGGCCTGTGCCCGTTACAAGACCCCGATCGACTACGGCATCAGCTCGCTCGACCTGCCCAAGATCGCCGCGTTGATCTCCGCCGACCTGCCGACGCGGCTCTACTACTGCGCCTACCGACGCAATGCCTTCGACACCCATGTGCAGCAGGCCGAACTGCACCAGCGCCTGCTCACCTACGCATCGGATGCGGTCAGCGCGTTCATGCGCGACCTGGAGCGCATCGGCCGCGCCAGGGACGTGACGCTGCTGGTGTTCTCCGAGTTCGGACGGCGCGTGCCCGAGAACACGAGTCTCGGAACCGACCATGGCACGGCCAATCACATGTATGTCATCGGGCAGCCGGTGCGCGGCGGGCACTACGGCGCCTTGCCCAGCCTCACGCAACTCGACGAGGGCGACAACCTGATCCACACCACGGATTTCCGACGCGTCTACGCCACCTTGATCGATGGGTGGCTGGGTGCCGACGCGCAGCAGGTGCTGCGCGGTCGCTTCGAGGGGTTCCCGATCTTCGGCTGAGGCGTCAGCGGTGTGTCGAATCTCGCAGAAACGCATCGAACGCCGCGAAGAAGTCGTTCGGCACCTCGAAGTACGGCAACGCCCCCGTCAGGAATCTGTCGAACTGCCAGTTGGCCCGTGACTCGACGATCTTCTGATTGCGGTAGTCGGTGAAATCGCCACGCACGCCGTGGCTCATCCACACCGGCTGTGTCACGCTTTCGTACACGCGATGGATGTCGCCGCTGAACAGTCCACCGGACAGGAAGTGCAGCGGCGCGAAGCGTGCGCCGGGCTGCCGGGCGCTTTGCACCTCGTAGGCCCACAGGGTTTCGTCGATGGCCTTGCGACCCCAGGTGCGTTGCAGGAAATAGCGCACCACCGCTGGTCGGGTCAGCAGCCGAAACAGGGACTCCGACCACAACGGCACGCTGAGCACGGCATGCAGACCCGGAATTCGCCGGGTGCTGCCTGCCGGCCCGCGCCGGGAGGTGTTGCCGTCGAGGCCGGTCGGACTGACCAGGGCCAGTTTGTCCCACTGCGCGGGTCGTTCGACCGCCGCGCGCGCCAGAAACTCGCTCGACAGAGACGCCGCCACCCCGCTGATCGGCACCAGGCCGCAACGGCGGCGGATCTCGCTGGCAGTGGCGTGCAGCGCGTCGGTCATCAGTCGGGGCGTGTAGACCCGATCGCTGCGTTCGCTGAAACCGTAGCCCGGCAGATCAAGGGCGAACACCGTGCGCGTGTAGCGGTAGCGGTCGAACAGCGGGCGCATCTCGGCGGCAGATGCGGCCGCATTGACGCTGTGCACCAGCAGCATCGGCGGGCCGTGGCCGGCCACGTAGCAGCTCAGTCCGTCGAAGGTGATGCGCTCGCCCGACATCGCCGGGGCCAGGGTGGGAGTCGCCGCGCCGGACATGGCGTCCGCTCGTGGACGGTGAGGCGTCAGCCCCGCACGGGATCGAAGTTCTTTGCTCATTGCCCCAGTCTCCCGTGAAAGGCTGGGGTCGAAGGTAGGAAGTGGTCAGCCGTTCGTGTCGGACATCGCCGATTCGCCCGTCGTCCTTCCTGGCCGGCGCTTACTCGATCGTCAGCCGGTTGAACCACCGCTGCTCGGGCCGGATGTCATCGCGCAGTGCCGCGCGGTAGGGAGGTACCTCGGGCCGCGCAGGCGGCGCGCTGATCTGGTTCAGGTCGATCGCCTGGGGGCGGCCCTCCAGCCCCTGCTCGGTGAGGTGCAGCTGGAAGTAGATGCCGTTCCAGAGCCGGGCCCCGAACTCGGCCGGCGTCTTGAACATGAACATCAGCGAGTGCTCCAGCCAGGCGTAGTCGTTCGTCCTCACGGTGCCGGGCTGCGGGTAGGGGTAGGGGACGTGGCACAGGATCTCGCCCGATCCATCGACGCACTTGAACTCCTTCATCGACAGGAAGTAGTCCTTCACGCTCTCGGGCTCGATGGTGACGACGAAGCTGGTGCGGCCATCGGCCTGCGGAGTGAACCGCACCGTGCCGAGCTTCACCGCATCACCGTTGCGGGCATGCAGGGTCAGCGTGCGGGTACCGGTCATGTCCCAGGCTGCGGCGGCCAGCGGCACGATGCTCAGCCAGATCAGCAGGGCGCAGGTGCTCAGGCGTGTCAGCAGGGGTTGCATCGTCATGGCGTGGCTCTCTGAAAGGTTCGGCTGGGTCGAAGTTCGCAGGTTGCACCTTACTCCGCTGGCGACAACCACTGAACCTGGCCCTGCGCCGCGTCGTCGATGCGGCGCATGAAGGCCGCGACCTGGGTGTCTGGCAGGCTGAGCCACAGCTCGACGTTGTCGCCATGCTTCACGTTGAGCAGTGCGTGCCCGGCTGCATGCGCTTCGCGGCGCAGCAGACCTTCCAGCGCATAAGGCACGCTGCAGCGCAGTGTCTGCAGGCGCTGCTGCGGCACCTTGACGGCGCCGATCAGCGCCTGCGCGACGGCATCGGTGTAGGCACGCAACAGGCCGCCGGCACCGAGCTTCACCCCGCCGAAGTAGCGCACCACGGTGGCCAGCACGCTGTCGAGGTCCTGGTGCCTCAGCACTTCCATCATCGGCCGGCCGGCCGTTCCTCCTGGCTCGCCGTCGTCCACGGCTGCCGACTGTCCGCCGGCCAGCAGGGCCCAGCAGACATGGGCCGCGCCCGGGTGCCGGGCACGCAGCGAGGCCACCACTGCCAGCGCCTCGGCGCGGCCCTGAATCGGCTGCACGCACGCGATGAAGCGGCTCTTGCGGATGAGCTGCTCGCTGTGTACCGGGGCTTGCAGGGTGTAGGACATCAGGCGCAAGCCTACCCGCACCCGCTGTCCGTTCGGCACGCGCGAGTGCGGTGATTGCCAAGCAACGACAATGCGGGCCGCGCCTCGCAGGTCGTCCCGCTGGGGGACGGCTGCGCGGCAGGCGCGCAGTCACCGGTGAGGAGAGCCGATTTGAACTTGATGGTGCCGATCACGTTGTTCGACGAATTGTCCGAGTCGATCATCAAGTCGACCGGGACGCTCGACCTTGCCAGTGGCGAGATCCGCGCGATCCAGTACGAGGACCACGACATCGACCTCCAGGGCCTGCCTGCAGACGACGAGGACTACGAGTTCACATCGGGCACGCTGTCGCATCGCGGCAAGGAGATCGAGTTCCGCGTCGATGTCGATGTGCTGACCGGCAAGTACTCGGTGACCCCGAGCGAGTTGCTGGAACTGAAGGGTCGCGCGGCCAAGCTGTTCACCGCGCCACCTTGAGCGGGATCGCTGTGCGGCGTCCGAGCGGTATGTCTCCGAATGGCTGCCTTTCCGGGTGATCGCGCAACAGGGGCGCTGACGCCTGCGGCACGGGTGCGGGGTTTCCTGTCGAGCTTCTGGCCGGCCCCGGTGCGTGTCGATGCACAGGAGCGCTGGCGCTCCATCGTCGGCGCTGCGGCGGGCATCCTGATCACGGCGCTCCTCAGCCGCTGGTGGGCCGGCCCGATGGCGCCGGTGCCCTGGCTGGTGGCTCCGCTCGGAGCCAGCGCGGTGCTCGTCTTCGCGGTGCCGGCCAGCCCGCTTGCGCAGCCCTGGGCGGTGATCGGCGGCAACACCCTGTCGGCTCTCGTGGGTGCGGCCTGCGCGCATTACATCGGTGATCCGGCGTGGGCGGCCGCTGCCGCGGTGTCCCTGGCGATCGCGGTGATGTTCCTGATGCGCTGCCTGCACCCGCCGGGCGGCGCGGCAGCGTTGCTTGCGGCGCTCGGCGCCACCAGCGTTCAGTTCGCGGTCTTTCCGATCCTGTTCAATTCAGTCCTGCTGACGCTGGCGGGCGTGCTCTACAACGGCCTCACCGGGCGACGCTATCCGCACTCGCAAGCGCGTCCCGTACCCACCGATGCATCGACGACTCGCTTCAGCACGGCCGATCTGGACGCCGCACTGACGCACTACAACCAGGTGATCGACATCAGCCGCGACGACCTCGAAGACCTGCTGCACTACGCCGAATCGGCCGCGTACCAGCGCACTCTGGGCGACCTGCGTTGCAGCGAGATCATGTCGCGCGAGCCGCTGTCGGTGCAGTTCGGCACGCCGCTTGGCGAGGCATGGTCCCTGATGCGCAAGCGGGGTGTCAAGGCTTTGCCGGTGACCGATCGGGTCCGGCGCATCGTCGGCATCGTCACCGTGGCCGACTTCATGCGGCATGCCGATCTCGACCAGCACGAAGGAATCGGCGAGCGCCTGAGGAAGCTGATGCGGTCCACCGGCACTCCTTATTCGGACAAGCCGGAGGTCGTGGGGCAGATCATGACCCGGGAGGTCCGCGTGGCCAGCGAACAGCGGCGTGTGACCGAACTGCTGCCGCTGTTCTCCGAGGGAGGGCACCACCACATCCCGATCATCAACGACGACAAGCGCCTGGTCGGGATCATCACCGTGTCCGACCTGGTGCGGGCGCTCTACCAGGTGTCGAAGATCAGCGACTGAGCCTGCGCGGCCGCTTCACCAGTCTTCCTTGACCGCCAGCGCCATGTCGCGGCCCGCGGCGCGGCGGGCGGCCAGGCCGGCGGTCAGCGTACCCGCCGCGATCACCGCAGCGCACAGCGCTGCCAGCCTTGCCCACGGCAGCAGCAGGTCCATCGTCCAGTGGAAGCTCTGCGGGTTGACCACCTTCACCAGCACCACGCTGACCGCGATGCCCAGCCCCAGGCCGAGCAGCGAACCGGCGGCTGTCCACACCGCACCCTCGGCGGTCACCACCGTCAGCACCTGGCGCCGGGTCAAGCCGAGGTGCGCTAGCAGGCCGAACTCCTTGCGGCGTGCCAGCACCTGCGCCGAAAAACTCGCTGCGATGCCGAACAGGCCGATCGCGATCGCCACGCCCTGCAGCCAGTAGGTGACCGCGAAGCTGCGATCGAAGATGCGCAGCGAGATCGCGCGGATCTCGCCGGGCGACGCGAATTCGAGCAGTTCGCCGTCCATTCCGTGACGGGCCGCCAGCGCGCGCAGCTGCAGCTGCACCGCGCCCGGATCGGAGCCCGGTTGCAGCCACAGCGCGAGGTCGTTGATGCGCGTGTCGCCGGTCAGCCGCTGCCAGTCATCGGATGCGAGCGCGACCGCGCCGTGCTGCCGCGCGTAGTCGCGCCACACGCCGCGCACGTACACACTCGCCCGCTGCCCGTTGGGCAGCGGCAACAGCAACCGCGTGCCGGGTGAGGCGCCGTACAGCGTGACCATCGCCTCGCTGACATAGGCCGCTGTTTCACCCGCAGGCAGTGGAACCAGTTCACCGACCAGCGGCAGCGATCGCGCCGGGTCGGCCAGCTGCCGCGCGATCAGCGCCACCGCCGGCTGCGCCGGATCGATCTGCACCGAC
>JBJXEJ010000040.1:0-24222 GCA_046154125.1 Rhizobacter sp.
CGCGGTCACGTTCATCGGTCGGTCGGGCTGGTAACGCGTACCGGGATAGGTGCAGGTGGCGCCGGCCTTCACCAGCGCTCGGGCCAACTCGGCGGCCTTGTAGCAGGCGATGCCACCCGACAGGCCGAGCACGATGTGCCTGCCGCTCAGGTCACCACCCGGATCGGGAGCTTCACTCATGGTGTGTGCGATTCCTGTTTCACAGCGGCATCCAAGCCCGCTCGGGTTCGTCGAAGTTGAACAGCACGCGAACCGCCTTGCCGTAGATCTGGTCGTGCGACAGGAATCCCCAGGCTCGCGAGTCGGCCGACGCATCCCGGTTGTCACCGAGCATCAGGTAGTGCCCGGCAGGCACCGTGCAGCGCCATTCACCGCCGTGCGGGCTCTGGCAATGTGCCGAGATGCCGGCATCGTCGAGGTTCAACGGCAGCCGGCCCCGCACGAACGGATTGATCTTCAGCACACGTGGCGGCGCACCGGCCGATTCACGCACCATCCACTGGCCGCGATCCTCGGCCGATCGCCGGATCGAGAACGCCGCCAGTGCTTCGTCACCGAGCACCTGCGCATCCGGAGGGTCGCCATTGATCGAGACCGTACCTTCGGTGAACGTCACGACGTCTCCCGGCATGCCGACCAGGCGCTTGACATAGAACTGGGACACGTCGTGCGGATAGCGGAAAACCACCACGTCGCCACGCTGCGGGCTTCCGAACTCGATCGCCGTGTTGGTGAACGGCAGCCTCGGCCCGTAGGCCAGATGATTGATCAGCAGGTAGTCGCCGACGCGCAACGTCGGCTCCATCGATCCCGACGGCACGCGCGGCCAGTCGGCGACCGCGACCCGACACGTGAAGATCAGGGCCACGACGACGAACAGATCTGCACCCAGCCTGACCCACAAGGGTCGCCGCTTGGGTGACTCGTGCATCGCACGACCTTTCCAATGCCAGGCGCAACGACACAGGCCGGTCACCAGGGTGGCGCAGAACAGGAATTCGTTGTTGGAGAGGCCGATCTGCATGTGAACCAGAGACAAAGGCGTCGGGAATTATCGACGTGTATCGATGAGGGCACATTGCCGCGGCGTATCCGGTGTTTGTACCCGCACGAGCCCAGAAGACAACACAATGCGGCGATCGGTCTTCGCATCGGGACCAACGCATCGGATGGACGACCCGCCGTGAATCACGCACCGCCTTTGGATCTGCCGACACAGCGGCAGGTCAGCCAGAAGACCAGGTCTCGCCTGGTGCAGATCCATCGCCACAACCCGTCCGAACTGCGCAACGAACTGATCGCCGGTCTGGGCGCTGCGCCAGCCGCCATATCGCCCAAGTTCCTGTACGACCGCCTGGGCTCACGCTTGTTCGAGGCGATCACCGAGCTTCCCGAGTACTACCCCACACGCACCGAAGCCGAAATTTTCGACACGCATGCAGCCGCGATGTCCCAGGCGATCGGTACGGTCGACACGCTGATCGACCTGGGCGCCGGCAACTGCGCGAAGGCGCTCCGACTCATTCCGTCGCTGCATCCATCGCGATACGTGGCGGTCGACATCTCGGTCGATTTCCTGGACGACGCGATCGCCGACGTTCAACGCAAGCACCCCACCCTCGACGTCTCAGGCGTCGGGCTCGACTTTTCCAGCGAGTTCCAGCTACCGCCCGACCTGGTGCAGGGTCGGCCGGTCTTCTTCTATCCGGGATCGAGCATCGGCAACTTCACGCCCGTGGCCGCGCGTGGCTTTCTCGCGGGTGTGCAACGGCAGGCGATCGGAGGTGGGCTGCTGGTCGGTGTCGATCTGGTCAAGTCGATCGATCTGCTGGAGCCTGCCTACGACGATGCGCTGGGCGTGACAGCCGCCTTCAACCTGAACATGCTGCGTCACCTGAACCGCTTGATCGGCAGCGATTTCAATCCGTGCGACTGGCGGCACGTCGCCTTCTTCAACCAGGCGCAGTCGCGAATCGAGATGCACCTCGAAGCACGCCGTGCACTGCTCGTTCAGTGGCCCGACGGTGAGCGGCATTTCGCCCCTGGCGAGCGGCTGCACACCGAAAACTCGTACAAGTACTCGGTCGAAAACTTCACGGCGCTGCTGCAGGCCGCGGGATTCGATCACAGCCGATGCTGGGTCGATGCGAACGGCTGGTTCGCGGTGTTCTGGGCACAGGCGTGACTTGAAGTGCCAGAGCGCCGCTGAATGCGGTGTTCTTGAAGAGTGCCGGGTGGCTGCCCGGACAGGTCAGGTTGCGCCGGTCCCGCGTGCAGGCCGCCGGCGCGGAAACGGCGATCCGGGTGACCGCCTTCCGGGCGGATCGCTCAGGGCGAAGCGCCTTCCTTGGCACGGCGCTGACGCAGCGCTTCATAGAGGCACACGCCGCTGGCGACAGAGACGTTCAGGCTCTCCACCGCGCCGCGCATCGGCAGGCAGACCAGTTCGTCGCAGGTCTTCGTCGTCAGCTGGCGCATGCCCGCGCCCTCGGCGCCGAGCACAAGCGCCACGGGGCCGCTCAGGTCGATGTCGTACAACGATTGCGTGGCCGTGTCCGATGTGCCGATGACGCGGATGTTGCGATCCTTCAGCTCGTTGAGCGTGCGAGCGAGATTGGTGACCATGAAGTACGGCACCGTCTCGGCCGCGCCGCTGGCGACCTTCGAGACCGTGCCGTTGATGCCCACTGCATGATCCTTCGGAGCGATCACCGCATCGGCGCCGGCGCCATCGGCCACCCGCAGGCAGGCGCCGAGGTTGTGCGGATCGGTGATGCCATCGAGCACCAGCAGCAGCGGGTTGCCCTCGACTGCGTCGAGCTCGTCGAGCGTGTCATCGAGCGAGCGGCTCAGCGCCACGGGTACGACCCGTGCGACCAAGCCCTGGTGACGATGCGTTCCGCACATCTTCTGCAGCGTGGCGTCATCACTGTCGATCAACTTCGAACCCGCCGCGGTGGCGCGCTCGATGAACTGGCGCATCCGCTGGTCGCGCCGCGAGGTGTCGACGTGGATCTCGACGACGGATTTCGGCGTGGTCTTCAGCCGCACGGTGACGGCATGAAAGCCGAACAGGATCTTGTTGCTCATCGAGCGATGGTAGCGGTTGGGCTCCAGCGGGCCCCACCAGCTCATCAGGTCGTTCGGAAAAGCCAGGCGGCCCCGCCCACCAAACCGATCAATACCGGCTGATGCAGCATGTAGAAGCCGAGGCTCCGGCGGCCCAGCTCGGCAAGCGGCCGGCCGGCCATCCGCAGCGCAGGGGGCAGCGGTGCGGACAAGAACGCTCGGCGATGGCCCAGAACCCACTGCCCTGCGGCCAGCCCCCACAGCGCGACCCCCAGCCACGGCAGCAGCGGCACATAGTCCTCGGTGATCGGCTTGTGGGTGACCAGACCGATCCAGTTGGTCCAGCGGCTGTCGAAGGACTCGTGCTCCACCCACAACGGCATCAGCAGCGCCAGGAGACCGAGCAACCACAACCAGCGAGCGGCTGGCGCGGTCAGCCGCAGCACCAGCAACATGGCCGCGACGCCGTGCAGAACGCCGAAGCTGATGTAGCTGCGCGGAAACATCAGCCAGGAGCCGACGCTGACGAGCAGTGCACACGCGGCGATCTGGGCCCAGCGCCGCCAGAAGCGTCCGCCCCAGCGCGATCGACCCTGCTCGCGGTCCAGTGCGACAGCCTGACTCAGGCCAACGCAGAACACGAACAGACTGACGATCGCGCTGCGCTGCGCGGTCCACAACGGGTTGCCGTGGAAATCCTGCCGGATGAATCCGAAGTGATCCAGATCGAAGCAGAAATGGAAGATCGCCATCCAGACGATGGCGACACCGCGCAACGCATCGAGCCGGTCGAAGCGCTCGTCGGCATCGGGCACATCGATTTCAGGCATGGCAAAAGCACTGCGATGCCGGACGCGACACGTTCAACGCGCGAGGGGGGGGCCGAGCAACGACGTGGGCAGGTCGATCTGGCCGGTGGACTTGAACCGCTCGCCACGCAGCAACGAACCGCCGATCTTGCCGCTGATGGCGTAGCCTACATTCGATCGATCACCGTTGGCAAAGCTGAGCGCCTGGCGCAACACCGAAATCGCAGACACGGAGACCGGCACGACCAGCACTGCCTCGCCATAGCGGGGAATCGTGCCCTGGATGTCGCTCACCCCGCTGGCGAAGCTGAGGCCCCGCAATTCGACATCGAGCGCCACCCCGTTGTAATCAACGGAGGCCTCGTTCGGGTTCTGCACGCGCAGCTTCACCGCCATGCGCAATTCCAGCCCCTGGCCCGGCAACTGTTCGATGCCGACGAGGCTGACCTTGACCGGATCGCTCATCGGCAATTGAGCACATCCGGCGAAAACAAGAGCAAGCGTCCCGCAAAGGATCTGAATGAAAGCGCGCATCGCGTCTCCTGACATGAACTTCGATGATCTCATCTGCCATGATGGGAAGCGGTGTCAGGCGACCCAGCTGCGAGCGTTGCGGAACATGCGCATCCACGGACTCAACTCGTTCGCTGAACCCGCGGTCCAGCTCATCTGCACGTTGCGGAACACCCGCTCGGCATGCGGCATCAGCGCGGTGTATCGACCGTCCGGCGTCGTGACCGCGGTCAGGCCATCGGGGCTGCCATTCGGATTGAATGGATAAGCTTCGGCGGCGCGGCCCGTGTGATCGACGAATCGCATCGCGCGGTGAACGGATTTCAGATCGCCACGCTGCGAGAAGTCCGCGCAACCTTCTCCGTGTGACACCGCGACCGGCAAGCGGCTGCCAGCCATGCCGCTGAAGAGGATCGAAGGACTGTCCAACACCTCGACCAGGCTCAGGCGCGCCTCGAACTGCTCGCTCTTGTTGCGGGTGAACTTCGGCCACGCCTGCGCGCCGGGAATGATCGGCGACAACGCGGCCATCATCTGGCAGCCGTTGCACACACCGAGCGCGAAGGTGTCGGTGCGATTGAAGAAGGTTGCGAACTGCTCCGCCAGCTTCGGGCTGAACAGGATCGACCGCGCCCAGCCCTCGCCGGCGCCCAGCGTGTCGCCATAGCTGAATCCGCCGCAGGCGACGAAGCCGACGAACTGGTCGAGCCGTGCGCGACCGGCCTGCAGGTCGCTCATGTGCACGTCGAAAGTGTCGAAGCCAGCCAGCGCCAGCGCGTAGCTCATCTCGACCTGGCTGTTGACGCCCTGCTCGCGCAGGATCGCCAGCTTCGGGCGCGCGGTGTGGATGAACGGTGCGGCGACGTCGTCGGCGGGGTCGAAGGTCAGATGCACGTGCAGACCGGCGTCATCGATGCGACCGGCGGCTTCATGCTCGCCATCGGCACATGCCGGGTTGTCCCGGAGCTTCGCGATGCGCCAGCTCACGTCATCCCAAACCTGCTGCAGATCCCGCAACGGTGCGCTGAACACCGCCTTGGTGTCGCGCCAGATCTCGACCGACTGGCGATCGTTCGGCTTGCCGATGAAGTGGCTGTGCTTCGACAGCCCGTGCGAACGCAGAGTCTGCATCACCTCGTTGCGGACGGTCGTGGGAACCTGAATGACCACACCGAGTTCTTCGCTGAAAAGCGCCTTCAACGTCAGCTCGTGGCGACGCGCGCCAACCTGGCCGGCCCAGTTCCTCGAGTCACCCCAGTCCATGCGGCTGTCGCTGATGCCATCGCCTTCGACCAGCAGCATGTCGACGTTCAGGCTGACGCCGATGTGACCGGCGAAGGCCATCTCGCACACCGTCGCCCACAGGCCGCCGTCGCTGCGGTCGTGGTACGCCAGCAAGCGGTCTTCGCTGCGCAACTGGTTGATGGCGGCGATCAGCGACTTCAGTTGTGCCGGGTCATCGAGGTCGGGAACGCCGTCAGCGGATGCATTGCCGGTCTGGCCCAGCACCTGCGCCAGCATCGAGCCGGCCATGCGGTTGCGGCCGCCGCCGAGGTCGATCAGGACCAGCGTGGTGTCGCCGGGCTGCAATTGCGGTGTCAGCGTGCCACGCACGTCATCGAGCGTGACGAAGGCCGAGACGATCAGCGAGACCGGCGCGGTGACCTGCTTGCTTGAACCTTTGTCGCTCCAGCGGGTGCGCATCGACAAGCTGTCCTTGCCGACCGGCACGCTGATGCCGAGCGCCGGGCACAACTCCATGCCGACCGCGCGCACGGTGTCGTACAGCGCGGCGTCATCGCCGGGCGCTTTGGGGTCATCACTGCAGGCCGCCATCCAGTTGCAACTGAGCTTGACCCGTTCGAGCGCGAACGGCGCGGCCAGCAGATTGGTCAGCGCCTCGCCCACAGCCATGCGACCCGAGGCCGGCGCATCGATCACCGCCAGCGGCGTGCGCTCACCGACGCTCATCGCCTCGCCGCGGAAACCACAATAGTCGGCGAGCGTGACCGCGCAATCGGCCACCGGCACCTGCCAGGGGCCCACCATCGGATCGCGGTGGCTCAGGCCTCCGACGGTACGGTCGCCGATCGTGATGAGAAAACGCTTGCTGGCGACTGTCGGGTGCCGCAGCACGTCGAGAGCCACCGAGTCGAGTTCCACATCGCCGAGATCGAGCGCAGCCAGTGCCGGTGCCACGCGCCTCACGTCACGGTGCATCTTCGGCGGCTTGCCCAGGAGAACCTCCATCGGCATGTCGATGGCCAGCAGCGACGGCGTGCCTTGACTTGTAACCGGGGCATCGGACAGCACCAGCTGCTTCACTTCGGTCGCCACGCCGACCACCGCGTACGGGCAGCGTTCGCGCACGCACATCGCGTCGAACAACGGCAGCAACTCTGGCTGCACCGCGAGCACGTAGCGCTCCTGACTTTCGTTGCTCCAGATCTCCTTCGGCGACAGGCCGCTTTCCTCGAGCGGCACCTGGCTCAGGTCGAAGCGAGCGCCTCGTCCGGCACCGTCGACCAGCTCCGGGAAGGCATTCGAGATACCGCCCGCGCCGACATCGTGGATGGCCAGGATCGGGTTCACCTCGCCCAACGCAGTGCAGTGGTTGATGACCTCCTGCGCGCGTCGTTGGATCTCGGGGTTGCCGCGCTGCACCGAGTCGAAGTCGAGTGCTGCCGCGTTGGCGCCGGCTGCCATCGAACTGGCCGCGCTGCCGCCCATGCCGATGCGCATGCCGGGACCGCCCAACTGGATCAGCAGGGTGCCGGCCGCGAACGCGATCTTGTCGGTCTGCGTCGCTCCGATCGTGCCCAGGCCGCCGGCGATCATGATGGGCTTGTGATAACCGCGGCGTTGCTGGTGGCCGGCTACGCCGACCGTCTGCTCGTAGACGCGGAAGTAACCCGCCAGGTTCGGCCTCCCGAACTCGTTGTTGAAGGCCGCGCCGCCCAGCGGCCCCTCGATCATGATCTGCAGCGGGCTGGCGATGTGTTCCGGCTTGCCATACGGAGAGCGCTCCCACGGCCAGTCGGTGCCGGGCAGATTCAGGTTCGAGACGGTGAAGCCGGTGAGCCCCGCCTTCGGCTTCGAGCCGCGGCCGGTCGCGCCCTCGTCACGAATTTCGCCACCAGCGCCGGTCGACGCGCCGGGGAACGGCGAGATCGCGGTCGGGTGGTTGTGTGTCTCGACCTTCATCAGCACATGCGCCAGTTCGTGGCGTGCCCCGTAGCGCGGCGCATTGGTGTAGCCCTCGGGCAGCCAGCGCTCTATCACGCCGCCTTCCATGACCGACGAGTTGTCGCTGTAGGCGATCACGGTGTGTTGCGGCGCCAGCTGATGCGTGTTGCGGATCATCTGGAACATCGACCGCGCCTGCGCCACGCCATCGATCGTGAAGTTCGCGTTGAATATCTTGTGTCGGCAATGCTCGCTGTTGGCCTGCGCGAACATCATCAGTTCGACGTCGGTCGGATTGCGACGCAAGGCCGTGAATGCACTGACCAGGTAATCGATCTCGTCGTCGGACAAGGCCAAGCCGAAATCGACGTTGGCCGTGACCAGTGCGGCCCTTCCCTGCAACAGGACGTCAACATGGGCCATTGGCGCGGCCGGACGCTCGTCGAACAAGTGAGCAGCGTCGTCGCGGCACAGCAGCACGCTTTCGGTCATGCGGTCGTGCAGCAGCGCGGCAGCAGCCTGCAATTCGTCGGCGGAGAGCGGCTTGCTGCCGCCGAGCAGGCCGGTTTTCAGGGTCAACCGATATTCGGTGACCCGCTCGACACGCCTGATGGCCAGGCCGCAGTTGTGCGCGATGTCGGTCGCCTTCGAAGCCCAGGGCGAGACCGTTCCCAGCCTCGGCGCGATGACGATCAGGACACCGTCGCCGGGACCCTGATAGGCGTCGCCGTAGCGCAGCAGTCCTTCGACAGTGTCGCGCTGCGCCTGATCGAGCGGCGCGTCGCTCCAGACCCAATGCACATGCCTCGCGTGGACCGCGGTGATGCGAGAACCGCCGCACGATGCGTCGTGCTGCAGTTTTGCCAGCAGCGCCTGGGCGCGAAAGGCCGGGAGCGCACTGCCCCCTTCGACGTGGAGCAGGTGCTTGGGCGAAGTGATCACGCGGGGCGCTCGGGGTGTGTAGGTGACGGACAGGGCGTTGGGAATCGACGCGGATAGCCCGGTGAGGGCCGGGGCCACCACGGGTAGACCCTCGATTTTACGGGTCGGGTGAGATAATGAGTCGCATGACGATCACCATCAAGAATGCTGCCGATGTCGACGGCATGCGCATCGCCGGCCGGCTGGCCTCTGAAGTGCTGGACATGCTGGCGCCGCACGTCAAACCCGGCATCACCACCGAAGCGATCGACAAGCTGGCGCACGATTACATGGTGGATGTCCAGCAAGCCATTCCCGCGCCGCTCAACTATGCGCCCCCGGGTTACGCGCCGTACCCGAAATCGGTTTGCACCTCGATCAATCATCAGGTCTGCCATGGCATTCCCAACAGCAAACCGCTGAAGAACGGCGACATCGTCAACATCGACATCACCGTCATCAAGGATGGCTGGCACGGCGACACCAGCCGGATGTTCGTCGTCGGGGAGGGTTCGATCGCCGCCAGGCGTCTGTGCCAGATGACCTACGACGCCATGTGGCGCGGCATCGTGAAGGTGCGTCCGGGTGCGCGCCTCGGCGACATCGGCAATGCGATCCAGACCTTCGCCGAAAACAACGGGTTCTCGGTGGTGCGCGAGTTCTGCGGCCACGGGATCGGACGCAAGTTCCATGAGGAGCCGCAGGTGCTGCACTACGGCAAGCCAGGCACGCTCGAAGTGCTGGTGCCCGGCATGATCTTCACGATCGAGCCCATGATCAACGCGGGCCGCCGCGAGATTCGCGAGACCGGTGACGGCTGGACCATCGTCACGAAGGACCGTTCGCTGTCGGCGCAGTGGGAGCACACTGTGCTCGTCACCGAGACCGGTTACGAGGTGCTCACCTTGTCGGCCGGAAGCCCGGCAAAGCCGCAGTTCGTCAACGAGTCCGTGACGGCCTGAGCGCCTGTGACCTCGCCTGACGTCGAGCTGGACGAGCACGGCGCCCTGACGGCTGAACGGCTGGGCGAGCTGCGGCAGCGCTACCGGTCTGGCAAGGAGGCGCTGATCCGCCATTTCGAGGCGTCTCGCCCGACGGCTCCAGCGGCCACACGATTGATCCGCGGAATCGCCCGTCACGCCGACTCCACCGTGATGGACCTGTGGGAGCGCTGCGGCATGCCGACCGATGCAGCCTTGCTGGCTGTCGGTGGCTACGGGCGAGGCGAGCTATTCCCGCACTCTGATGTCGACGTGCTGGTGCTGCTGCCTTCGGGGCTGACCGACAGCAACAGCGCCCAGGCGGAGGCCAGGCGATCGGTCGAATCCTTCATCACCGCCTGCTGGGATATCGGACTCGAAATCGGATCGAGCGTGCGCACCGTCGAAGAGTGCATGGCCGAGGCCGAACGCGACGTCACGGTGCGCACCGCGCTGCTCGAATCCCGCTTCGTCTGCGGATCGCGCCGAGGCTTCAACGTATTTCGCCGCAACAACTCTCAGGCGATGCAGCCTCGCGCCTTCCTGCGCGCGAAGGTCCTGGAGATGCGTCAGCGGCACCAGAAGTTCGAGGACACGCCTTACTCGCTGGAGCCGAACTGCAAGGAAAGCCCCGGCGGCCTGCGCGACCTGCAGCTGATCATCTGGGTGGCACGCGCGGCTGGACTGGGGCGCACCTGGACCGAACTGTCAGCCAGCGGACTGGCAACTCCGTTCGAATTGAAGCAGCTGCAACGCAACGAGGGGCTGCTGAAACTGATCAGGGCGAAGCTGCACCTCGTGGCCGGCCGACGAGAGGACCGACTGGTCTTCGACCTGCAGAGCGCCGTGGCGGAGAGCTTCGGCTACCACGCGACGCATGGTCAGCGCGCCTCCGAAGTGCTGATGCGTCGCTACTACTGGGCGGCCAAGGCGGTGGTGCAGTTGAACCAGATCCTGATGCTCAACATCGAGGATCGCATCAACGGCTCGCAGGATGCGCCGATGCGCCCGATCAACGAGCACTTCCTCGAGCGCAACGGCATGCTCGAAGTCGTCAGCGACGACCTCTACCAGCGTCATCCAGAGGTCATCCTGGAAACATTCCTGACCTACCAGACGACCCGTGGCATCACCGGTCTTTCGGCCCGCACGCTGCGTGCGCTGTACAACTCGCGCGACCTGATGAATGCCGAGTTCCGCCGCGACCCGGTCAATCGCGCGACCTTCATGCGCATCCTTCGCGCGCCGAACGGTCATACGCATGCGATGCGATTGTTGAACGAGACCAGCGTTCTCGGACGATATCTGTGGGTGTTCCGCCGCATCGTCGGACAGATGCAGCACGACCTGTTTCATGTCTACACCGTCGACCAGCACATCCTGATGGTGCTGCGCAACGTGCGCCGTTTCTTCATCCCGGAGCATGTGCATGAATACCCGTTCTGCTCTCAACTTGCGCTGCAATGGGACAAGCCCTGGGTGCTGTTCATCGCCGCCATCTTCCACGACGTGGCGAAGGGCCGCGGCGGCGATCACTCGGTGCTAGGCGCAGCCGAAGCGCGCCGGTTCTGCCGTGACCACGACATCGAACGCGAAGACTCCGCGCTGATCGAGTTCCTCGTCAAGTCACATCTGACGATGTCTCGCGTGGCCCAGAAGGAAGACCTCAGCGACCCGGCGGTGATCCAGGACTTCGTGCACCTCGTCGGCACCGAACGGCGCCTGACTGCCTTGTACCTGCTGACGGTCGCTGACATCCGCGGCACCAGCCCGAAGGTCTGGAACGCCTGGAAAGGCAAGCTGCTCGAAGACCTGTACCGGGCATCGCTGCGCGCGCTGGGTGGCGCGCAACCGCACCTCGACGCCGAGATCGATGCGCGCAAGCAGGAAGCCCGGCACATGCTCAACCTCGCGCTTCAGCCGCCCGACGTCGAAGTGCCGTTGTGGAACACGCTGGCGATCAGCTACTTTGCGCGCCACGATGCAGGCGAGATCGCCTGGCATGCCCGTTCGCTGCACGCGCACCTGGACGCCGCGTCACCGGTCGTGAAGGCCCGGGTGTCGCCCGTCGGCGAGGGTCTGCAGGTGGTGGTCTTCGCGCGCGATCGCGCCGATCTCTTCGCCCGCATCTGCGGTTACTTCGACAGCGCGCACTTCAACATCCTCGACGCGAAGGTGCACACGACGAGGGCGGGCTGCGCGCTGGACACCTTCCAGGTGATCAACCCGCAACTCGAGGCGTCGCGCGACGGCGCGCCGGCAGCCCAGTACCGCGACCTGATCCTGCTGGTCGAGACCCAGCTCGGCCGGGCGCTCTCGTCCGAAGGCGCGCTGCCCGAGCCGAGCCGGGGCCGCCTGTCACGCCGTGTGAAATCGTTCCCGATCACACCACGGATCACACTGCGTCCCGACGAGCGCGCCCAGAACTGGCTGCTCGGCGTGTCGGCCAGCGACCGTTCAGGACTGCTGTACGCGATCGCCCGCGTGCTGGCCCGGCATCAGATCAACCTGCAACTGGCCAAGATCACCACCCTCGGCGAACGGGTCGAGGACACCTTCCTGATCGACGGTGCCGCTCTGCGGCACAACCGAACGCAGATCGAGATCGAAACGGAGCTGCTCGATGCAATCGCGGCGTGACGGGCCGGCACAGTCCGGGCCGCAGGAAAGGTTGAAACGATGGCGCTGACGCCGATCACCGCCGACGACTGTCTGGTGCGACTGGAGGGCTACGACGCGATCATCGATGCGCGGTCGGAGGGTGAGTTCGCGCTGGACAGGCTTCCCGGCGCCGTCAACTGGCCGAGCCTCAACGACGCCGAACGAGCACTGGTCGGCACCGAGTACAAGCAGATTTCACCGTTTGTCGCGCGCAAGCGCGGCGCGGCGCTGGTCGCACGCAACATCGCCATGCACATCGAGCGCCACGTCCTCGACAAGCCTAGGGACTGGCAACCGCTGGTGTACTGCTGGCGTGGCGGGCAGCGCAGCGGTTCGCTGGCTCTGGTGCTCAGCCAGATCGGATTTCGCGTGCAGGTCCTCGAAGGTGGTTACCAGGCCTATCGCCGTGCAGTGCTGAAGTCGCTCGAGGTACAACCGCCGACCCTGCGCTTTCGCGTGATCTGCGGCAGGACCGGATCGGGCAAGAGCCGCCTTCTGGCCTCGCTTCAGGCGCAAGGCGCGCAGGTCCTCGACCTGGAGGGTCTCGCCAACCACCGGGGCTCGGTGCTGGGTCTGGTGCCCGGCAGCCCGCAGCCGACACAGAAGCAGTTCGACTCGCGTCTTTGGGATGCGATGCGCCGATTCGATCCGGCACGCCCGGTCTGGGTGGAAAGCGAAAGCCGCAAGGTCGGTGAACTGCGGGTGCCCGAGCGCCTGATCGAGTGCATGCGGGCCTCTCCGTGCGTGCACATCCAGTTGCCGGTGGATGCCAGGGTCGCCTTGCTGATGGAGGACTACGCGTTCTTCGTTGACGACGTGCCGACCTTCTGCACCCGCCTCGATGCGCTGCGCGCCCTGCGTGGCAATGAGGTGATCAACGGCTGGCAGGAAGCGGCTCGATCCGGCCGCATCGAGAGCGTGGTGCGGGAACTTCTGCTCACGCACTACGACCCGGTGTACCTGCAATCGATGCAGCGCAATTTCGTCGGGTTTGCCGACGCACGACTGGTGGAACCCGAAAACGGCGACGCCAGCACGTTGGCTGGCGTCGCGAGGGACTTGCTGCAGGACTGACCGCCCTGCAGCGACCCGTGATCAGCCCATGTGCAGGCCGCCGTTGACCGAGAAATCGGCCCCGGTCGCAAACCCGGATTCGTCGGATGCGACCCACGACACCATCGATGCGATGTCGTCAGGCGTGCCCAGGCGCTTGACCGGGATGCCGGCGATGATCTTGTCGAGCACGTCCTGGCGAATCGACTTGACCATGTCTGTCGCGATGTAGCCCGGGCTGACGGTATTGACCGTCACACCCTTGTTGGCCACTTCCTGCGCCAGCGCCATCGTGAAGCCGTGCATACCCGCCTTGGCGGCCGAGTAGTTCGTCTGCCCGAACTGACCCTTCTCGCCATTGACGGAGCTGATGTTGATGATGCGGCCCCAGCCCTTGTCGAGCATGTCCTCGATGACCTGCTTGGTCACGTTGAACAGGCTGGTCAGGTTGGTCTCGATCACCGCATCCCAGTCGGCGCGGCTCATTTTGCGGAACATGCCGTCGCGAGTGATGCCGGCGTTGTTGACCAGCACATCGACCGGACCGTGCTCTGCCTTCACCTGCTGGAAGGCGGCCACGGTCGACTCCCAGTCGCCGACGTTGCCGACCGACGCGTGGAACGTGTAGCCCAGCGCGCTCTGCTCATCGAGCCATTTCTTGAAGTCCCGGCTCGGACCGCAACCCGCGATCACCGTGAAGCCGTCGCGATGCAGGCGCTGGCACATGGTGGTTCCGATGCCACCCATGCCGCCGGTGACGTACGCTACTTTCTTGTTCATTTGTCTCTCTCCTTGGGATTCATGTGTCGCACGTTCAGGCGACGAGGGTCACCCGCCCTCGCCTCGAGGTCAACCGGGTTGCCACTGACGCCGCCTCAGATGCTTCAGCGTTCGAGCGTCATTGCAATCCCCATGCCGCCACCGATGCACAGGCTCGCCAAACCCTTCTTGACATTGCGCTTCTGCATTTCGTGCAGCAGCGTCACCAGCACACGGCAGCCGGACGCACCGATGGGGTGACCGATTGCAATGGCGCCGCCGTTGACGTTGATCTTGCTGGTGTCCCAGCCCATTTCCTGGTTCACCGCACAGGCCTGTGCCGCGAAGGCTTCGTTGACCTCCATCAGGTCGAGGTCGGCAGCCTTCCAGCCGGCGCGGGCCAGCGCGCGCTGCGAAGCCGACACCGGGCCCATGCCCATGATCGCCGGGTCAAGTCCGGAGCTGGCGTAGCTCGCGATGCGTGCCATCGGCGTCAGGCCGAGAGCCGCGGCGCGTGCAGCGCTCATCACCAGCACCGCGGCGGCGCCGTCATTGATGCCCGAGGCGTTGCCGGCGGTCACGCTGCCGGCCTTGTCGAAGGCGGCGCGCAGTCCGGCCAGCCCGTCAGCCGAGCACTTTCGATTGACGAACTCATCGGTGCCGAACAGCACCGGATCGCCCTTGCGCTGCGGGATGCTGACGTTGACGATCTCGTCGTTGAACCGCCCGGCTTCCTGCGCCGCTGCGGCCTTCATCTGAGACGCCAGGGCGAAGGCATCCTGGGCCTCGCGGCTGACGCCGAACTTCTTGGCGATGTTCTCGGCGGTGACACCCATGTGATACAGGTTGAATGCGTCGGTCAATCCGTCCGACAGCATCGTGTCGAGCAGCTTCCAGTCGCCCATGCGCACGCCGTCGCGAGAACCCGGCAGCACGTGCGGCGCGGCGCTCATGTTTTCCTGACCGCCCGCCACGACGATCTCGGCGTCGTTGTCACGGATCGCCTGCACCGCCAGAGCGACCGACTTGAGGCCGGATCCGCACAGCTTGTTGATCGTCATCGCCGGCACGATGTTCGGCAGCCCGGCGCCGATCGAAGCCTGGCGCGCCGGGTTCTGGCCGGTGCCAGCCTGCAGCACCTGGCCCATGATGACTTCGCTGACGTGCTCGCCGGTCAGGCCGGCGCGCTTGAGCACCTCGGCGATGACGACCGACCCGAGCGCCGAGGCCGGCACCTTGGCGAGGCTGCCGCCAAACTTGCCCACACCGGTGCGGGCGGCTGAAACGATGACGATGTCTGTGCTCATGATGAACTCCCGAGTTGAATGAGAAAACCCTCAACGGTAACGCGAACCGCGGTGACAGCGACCGACGCAGACTTGATTCGCATCAAGCTTTCTGTTTGACGTAGCGGCCCGGCGCAGGCTCGATTACCGGGTACCGGCGGCTGCCCGCCGCCTTCGGCGCGGCAATCTGCCTGCCAGCGTGACCGGCAAGCCACTGCGCCCAGTCGGTCCACCAGCTTCCCGGCTGTTCCTTGGCCTTGTCGAGCCACGCCTCGGCGCTGGCCGGCAATGCGGACGTGCCACCGACCCAGTGGCTGCGCTTCTTCTTGACCGGCGGATTGATGACTCCGGCGATGTGCCCGGAAGCCCCGAGCACGAAACGCTTCTTGCCCTTACTGCCTGAAAGCACCTGGGTGCTTCGATACGCCGCGTCCCACGGAACGATGTGGTCCTCGCGGGAGGCATAGATGTATGCCGGCGTGTCGATCAGCGAGAGATCGAGCGGTTCGCCGCACACAGTGAGGTCACCCGGCTTCATCAGGCGGTTTTCCAGGTAGGTGTGGCGCAGATACCAGCAGTACATCGGGCCGGGGAGATTGGTGCTGTCGTTGTTCCAGTAGAGCAGGTCGAACGGCGGCGGCGTTTCGCCCTTCAGGTAGTTGCCGACCACGTAATTCCAGACCAGGTCGTTCGGCCGCAGGAAACTGAATGTCGAGGCCAGCTCCTGTCCCTTGAGCAGTCCGCCTCCCTTCGGGCTGTCCAGCCCGATCGAGGTCTCGCGCATGCGCACCATCGGTTCGTCGATGAAGAGGTCGAGGATGCCGGTGTTGCCGAAGTCGAGCAGCGTCGTCAGCAGCGTCATGCTGGACGCCGGCTTCTCTCCGCGCGCGGCCAGCACGGCCAGCGCCGTGGTCAGCAACGTGCCGCCGATGCAGAAGCCCAGGGTATTGACCTGATCGGCGCCGCTGATGTCGCAAGCCAGTTCGATCGCACGGATCACGCCGTCTTCGATGTACCGGTCCCAGGTGAACTGGGCCATGCTTTCGTCGGCATTGCGCCAACTCATGACAAACACGCGATGGCCCTGCTCCACCGTGTAGCGGATCAGCGAGTTTTCAGGTTGCAGATCCAGGATGTAGTACTTGTTGATGCACGGCGGAACGAACAGCATCGGCCGCTCATGCACCCTGGGCGTCAGCGGCTTGTATTCGAGCAACTGGAACAGGTCGTTCTCGAACACCACCGAACCCTCGGAGGTGGCCACGTTGCGGCCCACTTCGAAAAGGCTCTCGTCCGTCTGCGACACATGCCCCTGCTTGATGTCGTGCCACAGGTGCTGCAAGCCCTGCGTGATGCTCTCGCCCTTGGTTTCGAGCGCCTTGCGCTGCGCCTCGGGATTCAGCGCGAGATAGTTGCTCGGCGATGCAGCGTCGACCCACTGCTGGACCGCAAAGCGAATCCGCTGCTTGGTCTTTTCATCGCCTTGCAGTTGATCGGCCAGGTTCATCAGGGTGCGCGCGTTCAGCAGATAGAACTGCGCCGTGAACGCGCTGGCTGGATTGGACGTCCAGTCTGGCGCGGCAAAGCGCCGATCACCCAGCACGGGCTTCTCGGCGGGCGCCGACGTCTTGTCGATCGCCGCGCCGGCAAACGCCTGAAACTGCTGCAGAGACTGGTTCCACAGGGCGGTGGCCTGCTGGATGTAGTCGGTCTGCAGCTGGGCCATCGAAGGCACTGGCAGACTGAGTTGGGACATCGACTTCAGCGTCTCGGCCACGGTGGCACCGAATGCAGCCACGGTGCCGTCCGCAACTGGCAAGGGCGGCGCGCTGGCCGCTGGATCAGGCTTGGTTTTCACTCGTATCCTCTTTCACGGAATCTTCGACGCGCGAGCCGGGGGGCGAACCGGTTTTTACGCCGGCATGCTGACCTCAGCATGACACCGAACCCGCGAGAATACCCACCCCTGACCTTGACCTGAACGGACAGCCCGATGTACCTGGTGGCGATTGCTTGGATGTACGTGGTGGTGATGATGACGGTCGTCGAAGCCACCAGCCAGAACGGGACGGTCATCGGCGCGATATTCACGTTCCTGCTCTACGGCGCGCTGCCGTTGGCCGTCGTGCTGTACATCCTCCGGACGCCGGCTCGCAGGCGGGCACGGCGGTTGTCCGAGGCGCCGCCGGCACACGGTTCGGTCACCGAAATTTCAACGCGTGAGCCAGATGGCCGCGACCATCCGGCCGGTGACGCCATCCCGGCGGAACGAAAAGAACCTTGATGCGTCCGAGGCGGTGCACCAGGACCCTCCACTGATCGAAACCACCCCGACCTTCCTCAGACGATTTCGCGCCAGGCCGGGCAGGTTGGCGAGCCATTTTCCAGCCGTCAGCGCGGCGAAGAGCGGGGCCTCTCCGTCGTGTTCGCTGCTCGGCGAAGACCCGGTCGGATCGCGACCGAAGGCCAGCAGGACGTCGGCGCCGACCTCGAATCGGGCCGGTCCGATGCTGGGTCCGAGCCACACCTCGACCTGGCCGGGTGGGCATCGCGCCGAAGCGCAGACCGCGTCGAGCGTGGCCTCAAGCACGCCGGCCGCCAGGCCCCGCCACCCGGCATGCGCAGCCCCGACCGCACCCGGCGCGGCAAACAGCACCGGCATGCAGTCGGCCACCTGCACGGTGCAGGCAATGCCGGATTCCGTGGTGCAGCAGGCGTCCGCCTCGTGGCGAGCCGCATCCGGTCGGGCATCGGACGTCGTCAATCGCGCGACGCGCCGACCGTGGACCTGATTCAGGTAGACAGGCGCCGCGCAGATCGACGCCGCCAATCTAGCCTGGTTGCGCGCCACGGCAGCGGGGTCATCCCCGACTCCATCACGCAGATTCATGCTGGTGTAAGGGCCTGCACTGACACCGCCATGCCGTGTCGTCATCACCCCCTGGACTCCTGGGGTGATCCAAGCAGGCCGCAACCACTCGGGGTGAAAGGTCATGGAATTGAGGCCGACTGGCCTCGTGAATACGACGATCGATGATGCCATGCGCGATTGCTCCACGTCGGTGCAGAAGGTCGCGCCGCTACACTGAGACGCATGCATCCGACACGCAGCATCCGGCACTGCAAGACCTGCGGTAGCGCCGCCGAATATCGGGTTCCGGCCGACGACAACCGCGAGCGCGCGGTCTGCACCGTGTGCTCCACGGTTCACTACGAAAACCCGTGCAACGTGGTCGGCACCGTACCGGTCTGGGGCGAGCAGGTGCTGCTGTGCCGCCGCAATATCGAGCCCCGCTACGGCTACTGGACCCTGCCGGCGGGCTTCATGGAACTGAACGAGACGCTGGCGGAAGGGGCTGTGCGAGAAACCGTCGAGGAAGCCGGCGCCAACATCGAGTTGCAGCCACTGTTCAGTCTGCTCAACGTGGTGCGCGCCGGGCAGGTCCACATGTTCTATCGGGCCCGCCTGATCGACACCCGATTCGCGCCCGGCCCTGAAACCATCGAAGCGCAGCTTTTCCACGAACACGAGATTCCGTGGGACGACCTGGCCTTCAAAACCGTGCGCGAGACCCTGAAGTTGTTCTTCGAGGACCTTCGCAGGGGTCAATTCGGCTTCCACTGTGCCGATATCGGGTGAACGACCGTTCTCCCTGGCATGCCTGACTTCCTTCCCTCATTGCCGCCTGCATCTCCGGCTGATGCCCCGCCGGCCCCGGCATCCGCTCACGGCGGTGGCACGGTGAAGCGCCTGCGCGAAGACCTGATCCACCCAGACGCCCTCCTCGACTGCCTGGTCGAGATCTGCCGCCTGCAGGGACACCCGACGACACGCGCCGCGCTGTCGGCGGGTTTGCCCATCGGCGCCGACTCCCAGGGTCGACTGCCGCTCGATCTGGCCGAACGTGCCGCGGCCCGTGCCGGCATGGCGACCCGGCTGCAGCGGCTGCCGCTCGATGCGATCGACGCAGCCACGCTGCCGGCGTTGCTGATCCTGCGCGACAACCAGGCCTGTGTGCTGATCGGCTGGGATGGCGACAGCGCGCGCGTGCTCCTGCCCGAAACCGGCCAGGGCGCGGTGCGACTGACACGTTCCGATCTGGCCGCGCGCTACAGCGGTGTCGTGCTGTTCGTGCGCCCGCATTTCCGCTTCGACAGCAGCGCACAGCAAGCCACCGAGCGAAAGAGCTCGGAGCGCCACTGGTTCTGGAGCGCTCTCCTCGCACAGCGCTTCGTCTACCGCGACGTGCTGTGGGCGGCGCTGCTGATCAACGTGTTCGCGCTCGTGTTCCCGATGTTCTCGATGAACATCTACGACCGAGTGGTGCCGAACAACGCCTTCGAGACGCTGTGGTCGCTTTCGATCGGCGTGCTTCTGGTGCGCGGTGCAGATCTGTTCATGCGCCTGCTGCGCAGCCATTTCGTCGACGAGGCCAGTGCCCGTATCGACGTCATGCTGTCGGCCAAGCTCATGGAAAAGGTACTGGGACTGCGCCTGGAGCATCGGCCGGAATCGGTCGGCTCGTTCGCGCAGAACCTACGTGGCTTCGAGCAGGTTCGCGATTTCATTGCGTCGAGCACGGTCACCGCGCTCATCGATCTGCCATTTGCGCTGCTGTTCGTCGGCGTGCTGGCGTGGATCTCTCCGTGGCTGGCCCTGCCGGTGCTGGTGGCTTTTGCCCTGATCCTGACGCTGGGTTACCTCCTTCAGCACCGACTCCATGCGCTGTCGGAGACCACCTACCAGGCCAGTGCGCAGCGCAATGCGACGCTGATCGAGAGTCTGTCGGCGATCGAGACCATCAAGTCGCAGGGCGCCGAAAGCGTCATCCAGTCGAAATGGGAACGCGCCAATCTGTTTCTGTCCAGCACCAACGTCAGGATGCGCGGCCTGTCGTCGGGCGCGATGTACACGACCAGCACGCTGATGCAGCTGGTGTCGGTGTCGATGATCGTGATCGGCGTCTACCTGATCAGCCAGCGCGAACTGACGATGGGGGCACTGATTGCGGCCAGCATGCTCTCTGGCCGCGCGCTGGCCCCGGCCGGACAGATCGTCGGTCTGCTGATGCAGTACCAGGGCGCACGCACTGCCCTCGACTCACTGAACAAGATCATGGAAAAGCCGGTCGAGCGGCCGCCGAACGAGAACTTCATCCAGCGCCCTCAGCTGCGCGGCGACATCGAGTTCCGCAACGTCAAGTTCTCGTACCCGGGTCGCACCGATTCGGCGATCGAAGGGATCAGCTTCAAGATCACCGCGGGCGAACGTGTCGCCTTGATCGGCCGCGTCGGCTCGGGAAAGAGCACGATCCAGCGCCTCATCATGGGGCTGTACCAGCCGACCGAGGGAGCCGTGCTGCTCGACGGCATCGACCTGCGGCAACTCGATCCAGCCGACGTGCGACGCAACCTGGGCAGCGTGTCGCAGGACGTCACGCTGTTCCAGGGCACGCTGCGCGAGAACATCACCTTCGGACTGCCCTATGCCGACGACTCGGCGGTGGTCGCGGCGGCCGAGGTGGCCGGGCTCACCGAATTCATCAACCGCCACCCGCGCGGCTTCGACATGCCGGTCGGTGAGCGAGGCGAATCGCTGTCGGGCGGCCAGCGCCAGGGCGTCGGGCTCGCCCGCGCGGTGCTGCACAACGCACCGCTGCTGCTGCTCGACGAGCCGACCAGCGCGATGGATTTCTCGACCGAAGCGCAGATCACCACCAAGATCACCGCCTTCGCCAGCGACAAGACCGTCGTGCTGGTGACTCACCGCACGTCGATGCTGGCGATGTCCACGCGCGTGATCGTGATCGACGGCGGCAAGGTGGTCGCTGACGGACCGCGCGACCGCATCATGGAAGCACTGGCCAGCGGTCGGATCGCGAGGGCTGCATGACGGCGATCCTGAATGCCGCGACGTCCTCCACGTCCGGTTCCGACATGACCGCAGACACCGCCGGCTTCCGCAGCTTCGAGCAGCAGGCCGAGGTGGTGATGTCGCGCGCCAGGACCCAGCGCGCGCAGCTGATCGTGCGCGCAGCGGTGGTCGTTCTTGTCTTGCTGATCCTGTGGGCCTGCTTCGCGCACGTCGAGGAAGTGACCCGCGGCGACGGCAAGGTGATCCCCTCGAAGCAGTTGCAGATCGTGCAGTCGCTCGACGGCGGCGTCGTCTCCGAAATCCTGGTTCAGGAAGGCCAGGTGGTCGAAGCCGGCCAGCTTCTGCTGAAGATCGACGAAACCCGCGCCACCTCGGGTGTGCGAGAAAGCGCGGCGCAGGGCTTCGCGCTGCGGGCCCGCCAGGCGCGACTGCGAGCGCTGGCCGAAGGAGCGGCGTTCAAGCCGCCTGCCAGCACCAACCCGGTCGAAGGCCGCATCCTCGACGAAGAACGCAATCTCTATGAAACCCGGCGCTCCGAGCTGGGCACGATGATCGCCATCAACCAGCAGCAACTGCAGCAGCGCCAGCAGGAGCTGAGCGAAATGCGGGCACGCAAGTCATCGGCCGAGCGCAGCCTCGACCTCGGCCAGCAGGAGCTTGCCAAGACCAAGCCGCTGCTGGCCACAGGTGCGGTGTCCGAAGTGGACATCCTGCGGCTCGACCGCGAGGTGTCGCGAAGCCGCGGCGAGATCGAGCAGGCCAGTGCCCAGATCGCCCGCGTGCAGGCGGCGATCGGCGAAGCGCAGCGCAAGATCCAGGAAACCGAGCTGACCTTCCGCAACGAGGCGCGCAAGGAGATGGCCGACGTCATGGGCAAGCTCAACGCGCTGAACGAAGGCGCGGTGGCGCTGGCCGACAAGGTGGACAAGTCGCAGGTGAAGAGCCCGGTGCGCGGCCGGGTGCAGCGTCTGCTGGCCAACACCGTGGGCGGCGTGGTGCAACCCGGGAAGGACATCGTCGAGGTGGTGCCGCTCGACGACCAGTTGATCCTGGAAGCGAAGGTGCAGCCACGTGACATCGCCTTCATTCACCCGGGGCAGGACGCCACGGTGAAATTCACCGCCTACGACTTCTCGATCTACGGCGGACTGGTCGCCAAGGTCGAGAACATCAGCCCGGACACCGTCGTCGATGAAAAGGGCAATGCCTTCTACCTGGTGCGGGTGCGCACCACCCAGGCCAACTTCAGCGAGAAGCTGCCAGTGATCCCCGGGATGACTGCCGAGGTCGACATCCTGACCGGTCGCAAGACCGTCATGTCGTACCTGCTCAAACCGGTGCTCAAGGCCAAGGCCTACGCGCTTCGCGAGCGCTGAGCGTGATGCACCCGCCGGACTGACGTCGATGGTCCGGACCCGCGTGGTGGCGCTCGCAGTAAATTCCTTATTGACCAGTTTTAGTTGATTCTGGTGATGTCGATCACGAATTGGGGGCGCCCCAACATCCTTAACGCAGCACCAGACTGGCTATGCTTCTGAACAATCATCTGCCCTCGGCACGCCCCGAAACCGCACCAAGTCAGTGCGAACTTTAGAGAGACGCTCATCATGCCCACCCTCATGCAAACCGCCCAGGGACGAGTCACCGGCCTGTGGGGCAGCGCCCTGATCAAGGGGCCGGATGGTCAGATGCGTGCGCTGAAGATGGGTGACCTGGTGCATCGGGGCGACGTCATCCTGACCACGCAGGACGGCATCGTCCAATTGACCGCGGACGAGACCCCGGCGGCTGCTGCGGCCGTGAAGCCAGCGCCCTCAACCGAAATCGACCGCATTATTTCCGACCTGAACCAGAACGATCCGGACGCCGCGACCGCAGCCGGACTCAACGGAGGCGACGGAGGTGAATTCCTCCCCGGACTGCGTGTGGAGCGCATCCAGGAGGGCGTCACGCCGGCAGGACTGGCTTACAGCGGCATTTCGGCATCGGCCAACACGGTACAGGCGGGTAGTACCGGAACCACGGTCAACAACATCGCGCCGGTTGCCAAGGACGGTGCAGTCAGCGGCGATGAAGACAGCACCCTGCCCGTTCCGCTGATCGGCGCGGACGGCGATGGCAGCGTGGCCAGCGTGACGGTGACCTCCATTCCGCCCGGCAGCACCCTGCTGCTGGCAGACGGCACGACCGTCGTGCTGTCCGGGCAGACGCTGACACCGCAGCAGGCAGCCGGCCTGCTGCTGCATCCGTCGGCCAACTTCAATGGTCAGACCGGCATCACCTTCTTCGTCACGGACAACGAGGGCCTGGCCTCGGACCCTGCGACGGTGACCATCAACGTGATCAGCGTCAACGATGCGCCGATCGCAGCGCCCCTGTCTGCCATCGGCCCGGAGGACACTCCCCTTGCGGTGTCGCTGTCCGGCAGCGATGTCGACGGCACGGTCACGTCGTTCACCATCACCCGATTGCCGACCAACGGCACGCTGTTCCTGTCAGACGGCACCACACCCGTCGTTCCCGGAACACCGCTGTCGCCGGCCGAGGCGGCAAATCTGGTGTTCGTTCCGGCACCCAATTTCCACGGCACGGTGAACCTGATCTTCACCGTGACAGACAACGAAGGGCTGCCATCGGCACCGACCACGGTTCCGCTGACGATCACCCCGGTCAACGATGCGCCGGATGCCATCGACGACACCGCCTCTGCTCCGCACAACACGAGCATCAGCGTTCCGGTACTCGGCAACGACACCGACCCCGACGGCGATCCACTGACGGTGACCAGTGCCACGCTGGTGAACCCCGGGCAAGGCAGCGTCAGCATCGGCCCGAATGGCACCCTCCAGTTCACGCCGGCACCTGGTTTTTCGGGCACCGCACTCGTCAGCTACACCGTGAGTGACGGCCACGGGGGCACCGACACCGCGACCCTGACCATCACGGTGGCAGCGGCACCGCCACCGACCGGCCCGGATGCGATCGATGACTCGGGCTCGACGCAGGTCGACACGCCGCTGACGATCGCCCCGGCCACCTTGCTGGGCAATGACACCGACGGCAACAGCGACCCGCTCACCATCACCAGCGTGCAGGGTGGCGTCAATGGC
>JBJXEJ010000041.1:0-15682 GCA_046154125.1 Rhizobacter sp.
TTGTCCTTGAACGACATGCCCAGATGGAAATGCAGCACCGCGTCGTCCATCTTCAGTGCGAGGGCCTGCATGAAGGCGGCGATCGCCTCGTCGTCGCGCCGGCAGCGCTGCAGCGACAACCCGAGCGAGAGCCAGTGAGCGCGGTCGCGCGGCGCGTCGGTCGGCAGCGCGAGCAGGCAATCCGCTGCATCTCCGGGACGCCCGCGTTCGAGCAGCGCGTGCGATTCGAGCGTGTAGGCCAGCGCCAGTCGCGGTTGTCGCTTGCGCAGCTCGCCGGTGCGCGCGACCGCCGCGTCGGACTGTCCGGCACAGATCAGGGCATGCGCCGCCGCGAGGCCGTAGGCCTCGTCCGGATGCAGGCGAAACGCCTGGTCGAACTTCGCTGCGGCGTCCGACCAATGCTCACGTTCGGCCTGCGCCTGGCCGGCTTGCCAGCTTCGGTACGCGCGGCCGTGCGTGGCAGAGCCTGCGCGTGGTGGTTGGGGGGTCGGCAGGACCAGGGCCATGGCGTGAGGCGCCGCATCTGCCGGCGCATGGAAGTGTGATGAACGGGCAGGGTAGACCGAGGTCGGTCCGGGCCGAGGCCGGAAAAGCGAGGCAAGTCGAGGCCAGTTCCGGTGGCCGCCGCGAGCGGCGTGCGCTGTCGAAGCCCTGTCGAAGAGCACTCAGCCGATCGGATCGCCGGCCGCGGCCTCGCGCCAGCTCCGTGCGCGCTCGCGCCACGTGGCGGCCTGCGCGGTCTGGCCCAGGCTGGCGTGAAATGCCGACAGGTTGTGCGCCGCAAGGTAACTGCCGCGCCCGCGCAGGCTGTCGGGGAGGTCGGGGCGCTCGCCGATCTCGATGGCGCGCAGCCACGCGCGCTCGATCAGCGGCAGCCATTCGGCCGCTCTCGCCGGCCGCGCGAGCGCGGCGTCGAGCAGCACGTCGCCCAGCGTGAAGAAGTAGTCGGGCGAGTGCTGCCACGTCGGGCCTTCGCGCTCGGCCAGTTCCAGTGCGGCTTCGTAATGGCCCAGCTTCTTCAACGTGAACATCAGCCGCAGCATCAGGTCGTGCCGCCAGGCGGCACTCGCTGAGTCGTTGCCCCAGGCCGCTTCGTAGTGCGGCAGCGCCTGCGCAAAATCGCCGTGCACCTCGCAGTCCTTGCCCAGCTGGTAGCTGAGATAGCGGTCACCCGGATGCTCGGCCAGCGCCGCCTGCAGCAGGGATCGGTTGCGGCCGACCTTCGACTCCATCTGCGCAGGCAGGTAGCCGTCGTGGCCGAGGACCAGCCCGAGTCGCTGGCGTGGCAGCGTCGATGCAGGCTGTTCGTGGATGCGGCCGGCGTAGGCCACGCCACGCGGCAGCACGCGTGGCAACCAGCTCGGCGCCTGCTGGAGCTGGTCACGTTCGTCGCTCACCTGGCTGTCGACACGCACGAGGCCCAGAAACGCCGGCTCCCGGGAGCGCAGCCCGGCGATCGCTTCGGCGCCCGAGGCGATCCATTCGTCGGCATCGAGCACCAGCCGCCACGGCGTGTCGACCTGTGCCAGCGCCGCATTGCGGGCCGCCGAGAAATCATCGACCCACGAGAACCGGGCCACCCTTGCGCCGCAGCTGCGGGCGATGTCGGGCGTCCCGTCGGTGGAGCCGGAGTCGAGCACCAGCATGTCGTCGACGTGCGCGCGCACGCTGTCGAGGCAACGGGCCAGGCAGCGGGCCTCGTTGCGAACGATCATGACCAGGGCGACCGAATGGGTGGATGAGCGCATCGGCCGTGATTGTCGAACCGGCTTCAGTTTGACGCGAAGGTGCCGATCGCCCGAGAAGTGCGGCAACGCCAGCGCTGTTCCGGCGATCGCTCCCCGACGACTCGTTGTGCGTTTTTTTGCAGCCTCTGCAGCGCCAACGCTCAAGTTCCTTCTAGGGCGCTCCGATATGCCTTCCAACGGGTCTGGAAACAGGGTCGTTGTCCGGTTAGCCGGCCCACGGTGGAGCAGATCTTCTGGACTGCAAAGCACACGGTTGACTAGCGCGGGTGGTGCCGGTGGACGGGATGACCGTCTCGTGCACGGGTACAGGCAAGGACAGTGAGGGGCGGTTCCCGAACGGTCCGAGTTAACGCCGGCAGCTAGGCCGGGATTTTTCTAACTGACAGGAGATCATCATGTCCGCAACCATCAATACCAACGTCAATTCGCTGAATGCTCAGCGCAACCTCTCGATGTCGCAGGGCTCGCTCGCGACGTCCATGCAGCGCCTTTCATCCGGCCTGCGTGTCAACAACGCGAAGGACGACGCCGCCGGCCTCGCCATCGCCGACCGGATGAACGCCCAGATCAAGGGCATCAACGTCGCGGTGCGCAATGCCAACGACGGCATCTCGCTGGCGCAGACCGCTGAAGGCGCGCTGTCCACCGTGACCGACGTGCTGCAACGCATGCGTGAACTGGCCGTGCAGGCACAGAACGGCTCCAACGGTACCTCCGACCGTGCCAACCTCGATACTGAATATCAGCAGCTGAGCAGCGAAGTCACCCGCATTGCCGCGCAGACCAAGTTCAACGGTGCGGCCATCGTCGGCGCCAGCGCCGGCGTCCAGGTGTTCCAGGTCGGTGCCAACAACGGCGACACGCTGTCGATCACCACCTCGACGGTCGCCACCGTCGCCGGTGACGTCACGTCGGCTGCCAATGCGTCGACCGCACTGTCGGCCATCGACACGGCCCTCGACACGATCACGACCTCTCGCGCCACCTACGGTGCGGCGATCAACCGCTTCCAGTTCGCGATCGCCAACCTGCAGGTCACCGGCGAGAACCAGCAAGCTGCCCGTGGTCGCATCATGGATGCTGACTTCGCATCGGAAACGGCCAACCTGTCCCGTGCGCAGATCCTGCAGCAGGCCGGCACGGCGATGGTCGCGCAGGCCAACCAGCTGCCGCAGCAAGTGCTGCAGCTGCTGCGCTGATCGCGGTCTGACCGGACATCCGTCCGTCACGTCATCGAGCCGCCCTTCGGGGCGGCTTTTTCGTTTTCGAACTGACCTGCAGAGGTCCTGCTTTTCATCGGACTGCGCCGGCACGGCCTGTCGAAGAATCCACTGGACAGGCCGCGTTTGCGTAGGGCCTGAAGCCGCCGAGTCGCCGACCCGGTTGTCTCATCGGATTGTTCAGGAGTGCTCTACATGTCGCAGACCATCAACACCAACGTCTCGTCGCTGAACGCTCAGCGCAACCTCTCGATGTCGCAGAATTCGCTCGCGACATCCATGCAGCGCCTGTCGTCCGGCCTGCGCGTCAACAACGCCAAGGACGACGCCGCCGGCCTCGCCATCGCCGACCGGATGAATGCGCAGATCCGGGGCATCAACGTCGCGATCCGCAATGCCAACGACGGCATCTCGCTGGCGCAGACCGCTGAAGGCGCGCTGGCCACCGTGACCGATGTGCTGCAACGCATGCGTGAACTGGCCGTGCAGGCGCAGAACGGGTCCAACGGCACCTCCGACCGTGCCAACCTCGACACCGAATACCAGGAGTTGAGCAGCGAAGTCACCCGCATCGCCACGCAGACCAAGTTCAACGGTGCTGCCATCGTCGGCGCCAGCGCCGGCGTCCAGGTGTTCCAGGTCGGCGCCAACAACGGCGACACGCTGTCGATCACCACCTCGACGGTCACCACCGTTGCCGGTGACGTCACGTCGTCGGCCAACGCGTCGACCGCGCTGTCGGCCATCGACACGGCGCTCGACACCATCACGACGCAGCGTGCGACCTACGGTGCGGCGATCAACCGCTTCCAGTTCGCGATCTCCAGCCTGCAGATCACCGGCGAGAACCAGAGCGCGGCGCGCGGTCGCATCATGGATGCCGACTTCGCGGCGGAAACGGCCAACCTGTCGCGCGCGCAGATCCTGCAGCAGGCCGGTACGGCGATGGTCGCGCAGGCCAACCAGCTGCCTCAGCAGGTGCTTCAGCTGCTCAAGGGCTGATCGGCACGGTTGAAACGGCGGGCGCCCGGAGGCGTTCGCCGTTCATGCGCCTCAAGTCGCGCGTGCCGCTGCCGATACAGCGTCTGACGAGGGGCATCTGATGCGCCCGTCCTGGCGCCGCCGGGTCCGTTTGCGGTCCGTCGGCGCCCGATCCATTTGCGCAAGGAGATTTCATGGCCACCATCAGTTCCGCCGGTCTCGGCAGCGGTCTGGACGTCGCGTCCATCGTGTCCCAGTTGATGGCGATCGAGCGCCAGCCGAAGACCGACCTGGCGACCGCGGCCACGAAGATCCAGACCCAGATCTCGGAGGTCGGCAAGATATCCAGTGCCGTGTCCAAGCTGCGCGACCTCAGCTCGAAGCTGTCGTCCACCACCTTCTGGCAGCAGACCACCGCCACGTCGAGCAGCACCGCCGTGTCCGTCACGTCGAGCAGCAGTGCGCTTGCCGCGGGCTACTCGGTCGAGGTCCAGCAGCTGGCCAGTTCGCAGTCGTTGCTGGCGGGTCAGACGTTCGCATCACCGACCGATGCGGTCGGAACCGGCACGTTGACGCTGGAGATGGGGACGTGGGGCGCGGGACAAGCCTCCTTCGCATCGCGCGCGCCGGCAGCCACAGCCAGCATCACCATCGACGGGACCGACACCGTCCAGACCCTGCGCGACAAGATCAACGCCGCCGGCCTGGGCGTGTCGGCCAGCATCCTGACCGACGCCTCGGGTTCGCGGCTCGTGATGCGCTCGAAGGAGACGGGCGAGATCAACGGCTTTCGCGTCAGCGTGGCCGGTGGCACCGGCGGTCTGACGAGCCTGGGCTTCGACCCGTCGACCGGCGTGACTGGCGCCACCCAGAAGACGGCCGCCGCGAACGCCAAGGCCACCGTCGACGGTGTCAGCGTGACCTCGGCGGGCAACACGCTGGCCGACGTGCTCGACGGCGTGTCGCTCACGCTCACGGCGCTCACCACCGCGCCGGTCAGCGTGAAGGTGGCCGGCGACACCGAGACGATCAAGAAGACGATGCAGGATTTCGCCACGGCCTACACCGATCTGGCCAAGCTCATCTCCACCGACACCAAGTACGACGCAGCAGCCAAGAAGGCGGGGCCGCTGCAGGGCGACGGTTCCATCATCGGCATGCAGTCGCGATTGCGCAGCCTGCTCAGCGCCAGTTCGACCGCGTCGACGGCGTTCAAGACCATGTCCGATGCCGGCTTCGAGCAGCAGCGCGATGGCAGCCTCACCGTCAACACGACCAAGCTGGACAAGGCGCTGGCCAACCTTCCGCAGCTGAAGGCGCTGTTCTCGAACACCAACCTGACCGATGTCAACAACGACGGCTTCGGTCGACGCTTCCGCAACATCGCCGACGACCTGCTGAACACCGGCGGCGCGCTGACCTCACGCACCAGCGGACTCAACGACAAGCTGCAGCGCAACCAGAAATCGCAGGACGCGATCGAGCAGCGGCTCGTGCAGACGCAGAAGCGACTCGAAGCGCAGTACGGCGCGCTCGACACGAAGATCGCGTCGCTCAACGGGCTGTCGACCTATGTCACGCAGCAGGTTGCGCAGTGGAACAAGGCCTGAGGCCAGGTTGCGATCGATGCAATAACGGCGGTGAAGCAGCCGCTTCGTCACCTCAAGTCGAACCCGGTGCCGCCGATATTCAGTACAGCACCTTCCACTGACATCGGACACCATGTTTGCAGACACCCACTCCGCATCACGCAGCACCCCGTCGCTGGCCAATGCCTACCGTCAGGTCGGCACCGAGACGGGCGTCTCGGGTGCAACGCCGCACAAGCTGGTCCAGATGCTGTTCGACGGATTCCAGGAGGCGGTGGCGCAGGCGCGGGGTGCCTTGCGCAACCGGCTGATCGAGGCCAAGGGCCGCGCCATCGGCCGTGCGATGCGCATCGTCGACGAAGGCCTTCACGCCGGTCTGAACATGTCGGCCGGGGGAAAGCTGGCTGCCGATCTCGATGCGCTCTACACCTACGTGTCGCTGCGTCTCACCCACGCAAACCTGCACAACGACGAGTCGGCGCTGGACGAATGCGTCGCCTTGATCGAGCCGCTCCGCAGCGCCTGGGCCGCCATCGGTCCGCAGGTGAACGGCGTTCAACAGTGAGTGCCACGACCTCCATGGACTGCTCCGGATCCGCCGCCATGCAAACTGACCTTCTGAACTACTACGAAGCCATCGAACGCGCCAGCCAGGACATGCTGGAGGCCGCGCGCAATGGCAACTGGGACGCTGTCGTCAAGCTCGAAGGCGCCTGTGCGCTGCTGATCTCGCAGCTGAAGAACGCCGCAGCCGGCCGCAGGCTGGCCGCCGACGAGGCGCAGTTGAAGTCGCGCATCATGCAGCGCATCCTCGTCAACGACGCCGAGGTCCGCGTGCTCGCCGAACCCTGGCTCGAGGGGCTGGACGACCTGCTCGCAGGTCGCTCCGCCACCCTGCACTGAATCGCGGCCGGACGATGGACACCCTGCCGATGCCCATGGACACGTTGCCGATGCCGATGGACACGATGCCGATGCCGCTCGATGCGGTGGCCGCCGCCCACGGAGGTTTGGACGACTTTCGCATCACCGCGGCGATCGAACTGGCGACGATGCTCAAGCGACTGCTCGATGCCGGCGTCGTCATCAACCTGAACGCACCCAACGGCACGGCAGTCGCCGCGTCGCTGTGGACGGTCGATGCGACGCGCGGCACGATCACCTTCAGCGCCGACGCCCATGCGCCGCAGTTGCAGGCGCTGATCGAATGCAATGAAGCGGTGGCGGTCGCCTACCTCGACAGCGTCAAGGTGCAGTTCGATGTGCAGGGCCTGATGCTCGTGCACAACGGCCGCTCCAGTGCGATCAGCTGTGGCTATCCGCGCGAGATGTTCCGCTTCCAGCGCCGCAACGGCTATCGCGTGAGACCGCTGATGCGCAATGCGCCGACCGCCCATCTGCGCCATCCGATGATTCCCGACATGCAGCTCGACCTGCGCGTGCTCGACGTGAGCATCGGCGGCTGCGCGCTGTTCCTGCCCGAAGATGTCCCGATGATCGAGCCGGGTGTGCTGCTCAACGGGGTCGAACTCGATCTCGATGTCGATACGCACATCACCGCGCCGCTGCGCCTGCAGCATGTGACGTCGCTGCACCTCGATGCCCGTGGCGTGCGCCTGGGTTGCGAACTGGTCAATGCCGGCAACGACAACCTGCGCGCGCTGCAGCGCTACATCGACCAGACGCAGAAGCGTCGGCGTCTGATGGTTCTCGACTGAGGAGTCGAAGGCAACCCGGCAACGATCGAACGCAGCACCCTGCGTGCGGTAATTCACAACTTGTTGCAACTGATTCGGCCTGGACCGTCAAGTCGGCTGTCTCGATGCCGAAACCCTGGAGACAGGCACACCCGCCCCGATCTCAGGAGCGAATCATGAGCATCAGCAACATCACGGTAGTCGGTCGCGTCGAACCGGCCGTCGCATCGGCACGCCCCGCCGAGAACCCGTCCCGGACCCCGGTCGACAAGACATCGGCCGACTCAGTGCGTTCGTCCGCGGACGACTCGCCGCAGCGCCGCTTCCCCTGGCTCAGCTGGCAGACGCGCCAGCTCGAAGCCGCGTCGAAGCAACCTTCGCCCTACGGCAGCATTCCGCTGCTTGGCAAGGAACTCGACCAGAAGGTCTGACCCGCTGCGCTCCGGGCTTTCGTGCACTACACCTGCATGTTCATGATGTCGCTGTAGGCCTGGACCAGCTTGTTGCGCACCTGCAGCGTGGCCTGGAATCCGATCTGCGCCTTCTGCATCGCGACCATCGTCTCCTCGATGCTCACATTCGGGTTGTCCAGCTGCACCTCGCGCTGCATCTGGGTCGCCTGCATCTGGCTGCTGCTCACCGAATGGATCGCCTGTGTCAGCGCTTTCTGGAAGCCGCCGTCCTCGACGGCCTGTGCCTTCTTCAGGGGTTGCCCCTGGGTGTTCATGCCCGCCCGGGCCACCGCCTGGGCAAAGTCGAACGGCTTCAGCGTGACATTCATCGCGACCCCCTTTCAAGCACCTCGCACGGCGACCAGCGTCCTGGCACCTGCACGGGATGAATCGTTGACGGCAATCGTAGCCAGCCGTCGTCGCCGCGATGGCGCGAACTGGCCCGGGTTTGGTTCGCTGTTCGGTCCTTGGATCGACGACCGGCGTTCGAATAATCGATGCCATCGGCCGGTCCTTTCGGCCCCGCATCCGACTTGAACGAGAACGATGGACAACGCAGTCACCCTGAAATCACCCGGCGTCGTGGCCACCGCACCGGGTTTCGGCGCCCGCCTCGCCGCCTTGCCGGCGAAGAGCAAGTTCAACCTCGGCCTGGGTGCTGCCGCCCTGGCTGCCGTCGCAGTCGCACTGGTCATCTGGAGCAACGAGGGCGACTACAAGGTCCTCTACGCGAACCTGTCGGACAAGGACGGCGGCGCGATCATCGCGCAGCTCTCGCAGATGAACATTCCATACCGTCACTCCGACGGCGGCGCGGCGATCCTGGTGCCTGCGTCGAAGGTCCACGATGCACGCCTGAAGCTCGCTTCCGCTGGCTTGCCGAAGGCTTCGGTCGGCGGCTTCGAGATGATGGACAGCGCCCGCTTCGGGCAGACGCAGTTCCAGGAGCGGCTGACCTTCCAGCGCGGCCTGGAGGGCGAACTGGCTCGCTCGATCGGCTCGCTGGCGGCGGTTGAAAGTGCCCGCGTGCACCTGGCCTTGCCGAACCAGAACGGCTTCTTCCGTGAACAGCAGAAGCCCAGCGCCTCGGTGGTGCTTTCATTGCATGCCGGCCGCACGCTCGACCGCGGCCAGGTCGCCGGCATCGTGCATCTGGTTTCGAGCAGCGTGCCCGAGATGAGTCCGAAGGCCGTCAGCGTGCTCGATCAGACGGGCGCACTGATCTCGTCGCCGCCCGATGTCGGGCAGCAGGCAGGGCTCGATGCGCAGCAACTGCAGTACGTCGCCCAGGTCGAGCAGGGCTACAGCAAGCGCATCTTCGAGTTGCTCGAGCCGGTGGTCGGGCGCGAGAACCTGCGCGCCAACGTGACCGCCGACATCGATTTCGCGCAGATCGAATCGACCGAGGAAGCCTTCAAGCCGAACCAGGGCGCCAGCGCCCCGGCGACGGTGCGCAGCCAGCAGACGACCGAACAGTCGGGCAGCAACCCGGCGCAGGCCTCGGGTGTGCCGGGTGCGACGAGCAACCAGCCTCCGCTGCCGGCTGCCGCTCCGGTCACCGGCGCAGCCGCGCCGCTGCAGACCGCGCAAACGGGCGGCGCAAGCGGCAACAGCCGACGCGAGGCCGTGACCAATTTCGAGGTTGACAAGACCGTGCGCGTGACACGCAACGCGACCGGCAACATCAAGCGGCTCAACGCTGCGGTGGTGGTCAACAACCGCAGCGTCACCGACCCCAAGGGCAAGGTCACGCAGGTGCCGCTGGCGCCCGAGGAAGTCGAGAAGCTGACCGCGCTGGTGCAGGAAAGCATCGGCTTCAACAAGGACCGGGGCGACTCGGTGCGGGTCATCAACGCGCCATTCAAGATCGAGCCGATCACCGTCGTCGACACCCCGCTGTGGAAGCAGCCGGAACTGATCGACATGCTGCGCGCCGCCGCGGTGCCGGCCGGTCTGTCGCTGGTTGCGTTGCTGGTGTTCTTCGGAATGATCAAGCCGGGGCTGAACGCTGCGCTGGCACCGGCCATCCCGCTGCCCGGCAGCGTGGTCGACGCCAGCGTCTCCGACGTCGAGGAGCTGCCTGACCTGACAGCGGCGTCCACCAAGTTGCTGGAGGCGCCGCGAGACACCGCCAACCTGGATGCCGCGCGCTCCCTGGCCAAGAGCAACCCGGCCGCCGTGGCGCAGATCGTGCGCGGCTGGGTCGCCGGCCAGCCGGCATGACGGGCATGAACGCCCCTTCTTCTCCTGACCGGATGACCTCGCCATGAGCGCCGAGTCGGGTACGGACGGTCTGGAAGACGCGGCCATCCTGCTGATGTCGCTCGGCGAGGAAGAGGCCGCCGAGGTCTTCAAGCACCTGGCGCCGAATGAAGTCCAGGCGCTGGGCGAGACCATCGCCAAGATGAAGGCGGTGACGCGCGATCGCGTCGAGGGCGTGATCGGCAAGTTCACCGAGATGGCAGGGCTCCAGAGCATGCTCGTCGCCGACAACGACGAGTACGTGAAGAGCGTGCTGCGGCGGGCGCTCGGCGACGAAAAGGCCAACCTGCTGATCGACCGCATCCTGCAGGGCAATGACGTCTCGGGCATCGAGAGCCTGAAGTGGATGGATCCGGTTTCGGTGGCCGAGCTGCTGCGCAACGAGCACCCGCAGATCGTCGCGGCCATCCTGGTGCACCTCGACTTCGACCAGGCAGCGTCGGTGCTGAAGCTGTTCACCGAGCGGCAGCGCAACGAGGTGCTGGTGCGCGTCGCCACGCTGGACGGCATCCAGCCGTCGGCGCTGAAGGACCTCAACGAGGTGATGAGCAAGGTGCTGGCCGGTGGCGAGCGCATGCGCAAGTCGACGCTCGGCGGCGTGAAGCCGGCGGCCGAGATCATCAACATGATGGGCGGCAGCATCGAGACCTCGGTGCTCGACTACATCCGCGAGGCCGACAACGACCTGGCCCAGAAGATCATGGACAACATGTTCACCTTCGACGATCTCGAGAAGCTCGAGGACAAGGCGATCCAGACCTTGATGAAGGAAGTGCAGACCGAATCGCTGGTCATCGCCCTCAAGGGCGCGACGCCCGAGATGCGCGAGAAGGTGTTCCGCAACATGTCGACCCGTGCAGCCGAAACGCTGCGCGAGGATCTCGATTCGCGCGGGCCGGTGCGGGTCAGCGAGGTCGAGAACGAGCAGAAGGAACTGCTGAAGATCGTTCGCCGCCTGGCCGACGAGGGACAGATCCAGTTGACGAGCGGCAGCGACGATGACTTCCTCTAAGTTCAAGAACGTGCCGCCTCCGGAAGGCGGCAAGAGCTCGGTCTACTCGCGGTTCATCCCGCGCGAGGAGCTGGCTTCCTTCGAGGCGTGGAATCCCGATGCGCTGTCGAGCGGGGCGGCACCCCGAGCCGGCACCGGTGCTCCGGCCGCCGACCCGGTGCCGTCTGCGGAACTGCTGGCAGCGCAACTGCGCGCGGCTCGCCAGAGCGGCTACCAGGACGGTTACCGCGACGGCCTGTCGGCCCTGGATGAATTCAAGCAGAGCTATGCCGCGCAGATCACGGCACAGCTCGGGCGGCTGGTGGAGTCTCACGGTGCGCAGCTCGACGGCCTGCAGCAGCAACTCGCGCAGGCGATCGCGGTATGCGCGACGTCGATGGCGCGTCAGGTCGTGCGCAGCGAGCTGGCCGTGCGACCGGAGCTGGTCGCGGCGGTGGCACAGGAGGCGGTGGAGGCGCTGCTGCTCAGCGCCCGCCACATCACCGTGCGCGTGCACCCCGACGATCAGCCGCTGGTGGCCCGAGGCGCGGCCGAGGTGCTGGACGCGCGCGGCGCACGCCTGATCAGCGATGCTTCCGTCGCACGAGGCGGCTGCCGCGTCGACAGCGACATCGCGAGCATCGACAGCACCGTGCCCGTGCGCTGGCGCCGGGCCGCTGCGGCGCTCGGCTCGGTCACCGAGTGGACCGACGAACCGGAGGCCGACGCCGATCTGCCGACCGACGAGGAACAGACATGATCAACAGCCCGAGCGAGAACGAAGCACTGCAGCGCGTCGCGCGAGCGGCGCAGACAGCCCAGCAGGCGCCGACCGGTCGGGCCGCGGAATGGACGCGCTACCTCGACGCGTTGAAGATGTTCACGGCCGACCCGGTGCCGCTGGAAACACAGGGCCTGCTGGTGCGCGTGGCCGGCCTGGTGCTCGAGGCGGCCGGCATCCGCGAGCCGGTCGGTTCGGTGTGCGAGGTGCACATGACGGGTCAGCGCCCGGTGCAGGCAGAGGTCGTCGGCTTTTCCGGCGACCGCACCTACCTGATGCCGACCGGCGACGTGCACGGATTGGCCAGCGGTGCACGGGTGGTTCCCAAATCGTCGCCGAGCGTGCCGCTGCTCCTGGGCGCGGCTCGCCACCCCTGGCGTCGCAGCCTGGACCGCACGCTGCATCTGCCGGTCGGTGACGGGCTGCTCGGCCGCGTCGTCGATTCGCAGGGGCATCCGATGGACCGCAAGGGGCCGCTCGCCGATGTCCATGACGAGCCGCTGGTGCGTCGCCCTATCAATGCCATGGACCGCGATCCGGTGCGTCGCCCGCTCGATACCGGCGTGCGCGCGATCAATTCGGTGCTGACGGTGGGCCGCGGACAGCGCCTCGGACTGTTTGCCGGCACCGGCGTCGGCAAGTCGGTGCTGATGGGCATGATGGCCCGCTACACCGAGGCCGATGTGATCGTGGTCGGCCTGATCGGCGAACGAGGCCGCGAAGTCAAGGAATTCATCGAGGACATCCTCGGCGCCGACGGACTCGCGCGATCGGTGGTGGTGGCCGCACCGGCGGACTCGCCGCCGCTCACGCGCATGCAGGGCGCCAACTACGCGACCGCGATCGCCGAACATTTCCGCGACCGGGGCCAGCATGTTTTGCTGCTGATGGACTCGCTGACACGCTACGCGATGGCGCAGCGCGAGATTGCCCTGGCCATCGGCGAGCCACCGGCCACCAAGGGCTACCCGCCGAGCTGCTTTGCCAAGCTGCCGCAGTTGGTCGAACGCAGTGGCAATGGCATGGCCGGCAGCGGGTCGATCACCGCGATCTACACCGTGCTGACCGAAGGCGACGACGCGCAGGACCCGATCGCTGACGCGGCACGGGGCATCCTCGATGGCCACATCGTGCTGTCGCGCGAGCTGGCGGAAGCAGGCCACTACCCAGCCGTCGATGTCGAGCGCTCGATATCGCGGGTGATGACGAATGTGGCACCGACGGCGCACGTCGACTCGGCGCGGCGGTTCCGCCAGCTGCACTCGAAGTACCAGAAAGCCCGTGACCTGATTCAGCTTGGCGCCTACGCGCCCGGCCACGATGCCGAACTCGACAGTGCCGTGCGCCTGCATGCGCCGATGAGCCAGTTTCTTCAGCAAGACATGCACCAGCCCGCCACGCTCGACAGCAGTGTCGAGTGGCTGCGCTCGGTGGTGTCGGGCTGACTTTCCCTCCCTCTGACCCGAGGCATAGCCGATGAGCATCCTGCAACCCCTGGTGACCCTGCTGGGCCAGGTCGAGCGCGAACGCGACGACCTGGCGCTGAACTGTCAACGTGCTGCACAGGCGCAGCAGACTGCCGCCCTTCAGGCCGAGCAGCTGCTGACCTACCGGCATGAGTACGAAAAGCGCTGGGCACATCAATTCCGCACCGACGGCCGGATGGAACTGGTCAACTGCTACCGCGGCTTCATGGAACGCCTGACACAGGCTGTTGAACAGCAGCGCGCAGCTGCCGTCCAGGCCCAAGCCGAGCTCGACCATGCGCGGGTCGCGCTGCGCGACGGCGAGCTGCGTGTGGCATCGGTACGCAAGCTGATCGAACGCCGTGTTGCCGAGGTGCACACTGCCGAGGAGCGTCGCGAGCAGAAGGCCTGCGACGAGTTTGCGTCCCGCGCCAGCTGGAATCAGGTCACGGGTCTGGCGGGGGCTGCATGAGCGCGCCGGGCCGCTCACACGCGCTCATCCCGCAGCGCGCAGCGCGGAGGGTCGTCCAATGAGCGCGTTCGACAGTTCGCGGTCGCTGAATGCACTGAAGCTGAAGCCGCAGGCACCTGCTGTCACCGGCGTGTCGGCGACAGGTCCGACCCAGTCGCCAGGCGCCAAGGACGAGAGCAGCAAGGCCACTTTCTCGCGACTGCTGGAACGCAGCCGTGCCGAGGCCACCGCAGCGAAACAACCGCCCGAAGCGGCAGTCCGTTCCACGCCGAGTCCGGCATCGCCGACGCGCGCGTCACGCGCTGTCGACAGCCGCACGCAGGACAGCGCCGACAAGACCGCTGAGGCGGATGCACCACGGGCATCGGCAACGCCGCCCCGCACCAGCGCTGCAGACCGGAGCACCTCCACGAACGAGGCGCCGGATCGGTACGCCGAGGCGGACGCCGCAGCTGAAGGCGTTGACGCTGCCAGCGCGACCGACGACAAGGCGGAGCCGATTCCAACGGCGGGCGTCGCCAACGATCTCGTTTCGCTGTTGCCTGGCGGGCTGCCGCCCGCCACGTCGGCGACACCCGCGGCAGCCGACACGGGACTGGCCACCAGCGACGCTTCGGTCGACTCGAAACAGGCTGCGGCCCCATTGGCGGCGTTCGGCAAGGCAGTCGATGGCCTGGCGGGCACCGAGGCATCAGCGACATCTGCCTCTGGCGTGAAAGGCGTGCCCGCGGGCTTTGCCGAGCCGACGAACGCCGCAACGGCGGCGGATCGTTCGCCGGGCCAGGTCGCGCAGGCCATTGCACCCGCTGACCTGAAGCTTGCAAGCGACACCACTTCCACCTCAGGCGCCTTGCCCAATGCGGTGCTGGCGAACCTGGCTGCGCTGTCGGTCGGTGCCGGCAAGTCGGAGGAAAGGCCCAGAACCAGTACCTCGCTGGATGGACTGCCGCTGGGCTCCAGCGCAGCCATCGCAGGCCAGGGTCCCTCCCATCTCGCGCGATTGATCGACAGCCCGGCATCGGCCACTGCCACCGTGTCAACGCCGGTCGGCGATCCGGGCTTTCATGAGGCCTTGGCCGCCCAGGTCAGCGTGTTCGCACGCGGCGGGCTGTCGAAGGCAGAGTTGCACCTGAATCCTGCCGAACTCGGCCCGGTGTCGGTCCAGATCACGATGAACGGCGACCAGGCGCGCGTCGATTTCGGTGCCGATCGGGCGCAGACCCGACAGGTCATCGAAGCGGGGTGGGCGGAACTCGCCACGTCGTTGCAGGACGCAGGCTTCACACTGAGTGGTGGCGGGGTCTCGGAGCAGGCCCAACGGCAGGCATCGCAACGTCAGGCGCCGCCGCAGAACGGACGGACAGATCGATCTGTCGTCTTGGATGAGGCGCCAGTCGCTTCGATTGTGGCGGCGCGGCCGCGGGCTGGATCGGCGCTGGATCTTTACGCTTGATTTTTTGCCTTGCTTGGCACCGCGCCGGGATTCCGCCCCGGCGGGCGGGTCACTTTTTCTGCGGGGCCAGAAAAAGTAACCAAAAAGAGGCCCGTTGAACACCAGCCATTTGGGGACCACGCTTCGGCTACAGGCGAACGGCAGAAGCTCTGGCACAAGAACTCCTACCGATGACCCGAAGGGTCGAGGCGCAGCGATAGCGAATGTTTGAACCTGAGCGAGGTAACCGGGGCCGTAGTTCGGAGCCTGTTCTCGAGCCAGAGCCTCTGAAGTAGGCGTGTAGCCGGAGCGAGCAGGTCAAATGGCTGGTGTTCAGGCACTCTTCTTTGCTTACTTTCTTCTGTGCCAGCAGAAGAAAGTGAGACGCCTGCCGGGGCGGAATCCCGGCGCAGTCTCCCGCAGGGATCAAGCCCTTCGCAGAAGCGAACCGCCGCGCGCTGCCACGCAAGCACCAATTCCCCCCTGTTTCCGCCCCTTATCGACGCTTCGCGCAGACGCCCCGTTTTGATAATGAATCGAACGTCGGCGTGGGGCCCTTCCACAGCGCGCCACCGACCTGAGACTCTCATC
>JBJXEJ010000042.1:0-7953 GCA_046154125.1 Rhizobacter sp.
GGCCATCGATGCGAGCGAAATGCTCAAGCAGTTCAAGAAACAGCTGCTGATCGACATCACCACCGAGGGACTGCGCATCCAGATCATCGACGAGAAGAACCGACCGATGTTCGCCACCGGCAGGAGCGAGGTGCAGTCCTACACCCGTGACATCCTGCGCGAGATCGGCAAGGTGCTGAACGACGGTCCGAACCGTATATCCCTTTCCGGGCACACCGACGCCACACCCTACTCGGGCGGCGAGCGCGGCTACAGCAACTGGGAGCTGTCGGCGGACCGGGCCAACGCCTCCCGGCGCGAATTGATCGCAGGCGGACTGCCCGACGTTCGCGTGCTGCGGGTGCAGGGCCTGTCGTCCAGCCGCCCGATGGACAACACCGACCCGCTGAGCCCGACCAACCGCCGCATCAGCATCATCGTGATGAATCGCGATGCCGAAGACCGGTTCTTCAACAACCAGCCCGAACCGGAAAGTGACGAACCGTTGCCCGAGGAGCCGAAGATTCAGGTCGATCTCCCCTCAATTTCAGCGCCCGTTGCCCGATAGAACTCACTAGCCAACACCGATTGCGTATTGCGAGGACCGCCATGAGCCAACAGACCGACATGAAATTCCTGATCGTGGACGACTTCTCCACCATGCGCCGCATCGTGCGCGGCTTGCTGAAGGAAATTGGCTACAACAACGCCGAGGAGGCCGAGGACGGCGCCGTGGCGCTGCAGATGCTCTCGAACATGAAGTTCGACTTCATCGTCAGCGACATCAACATGCCGAACATGAACGGCTTCGAGTTGCTGACCGCCGTGAAGAAGAACGACGCCTTGAAGCACATCCCGGTCCTGATGGTGACCGCCGAGGCACGCAAGGAAGACATCGTGCGTGCCGCACAGGAAGGCGCCGCCGGCTACATCGTCAAGCCCTTCACCAAGGCCACGCTCGAGGAGAAGGTGATGAAGATCATGCAAAAACTTGCCGCGACGGCCTGACAGGGACTCCATCATGCAAATGAACGAACTCGCACCAGCCGACCTGCGCGCAGAGCCTGTCCCGCCGCATCCGACGAATACCGCCACGCCAGGGGCTTCCCCCGAAGTCTTCCAGCAGCTCGGCGCGATCACGCGACAGCTGCACGACACGCTCAGCCACCTGGGCGTGCTGCCCAACCTCGCCATCGCGGCAGAAGGCCTGCCGGACGCCCGCAGCCGCTTGAACTACATCGCCGAGAAGACCGGGGCTGCCGCCAACAAGGTGCTGAATTCGGTCGACAGCGCCAAGGCGGATCACCTGCTCATCACGCAGGAAACCCGGCGCATCGCAGCGGCCATCGTCGCCGACCCGGTGAAGGCAGTCGCTTCGGGCATGGTGATGAATTTCGTCGGCGACGTCGAATCCGCCACGGCACGCATCGACGGACACCTGACCGACATCATGATGGCGCAGGACTTCCATGACCTCACGGGTCAGGTCGTCGCCAAGGTGGTCGCGCTCGCCAGCGAACTCGAGGACAGCCTCGTCAGACTGCTGGTGCAGGCCGCGCCGCCTGAACAGGTGCAGAAGGTGGAGCAGCACCTGCAGGGCCCGGTGGTCGATGCCGAAGGCCGCACCGACGTGGTGGCCAACCAGGGTGAGGTCGACGACCTGTTGGCGAGCCTGGGGTTCTGACTCGGGTGGTTCACTGGTGCAGGAGTACGCCGGGCAACCCGTCGGATCTGCGTCTCACCCGCGAGCCATCGCCGCGTCAGCCCACGCCATCACCCACCAACCCGTTGCGGATCGCGTAGACCGTCATCTCGGAGTTGTTCGCCAACGCCAGCTTCTCCAGCACGCGGGCGCGGTAGACGCTGACGGTCTTCGGGCTCAGCATCAGCTCTTCGGCGATGTCCGACAGGCGCTTGCCCGAGGCAATCATCACCAGGGTCTGCAGTTCCCGGTCGGACAACTTCTGGTGCGCCGCCTCGCTGGTCGGTGTGGTCAGGCTCTCGACCAGCATCTGTGCGATCTCCGGCGTCACGTACTTGCGTCCCTGCGCCACGGTGCGCACCGCCGCGACGATCAGCGCCGGGTCGCCTCCCTTGTTGACGTAGCCGAAGGCGCCGGCGCGCAACGCGCGGATGGCGTACTGGTCTTCCGGGTACATGGAAACCACCAGCACACGCAGCGGTGAGCCTTCCTCCTTCAGGGCGTGCAGCACATCGAGCCCGCTGCGTCCGGGCAGATTGATATCGAGCACCAGCACGTCGCAACTGGCGTTGCGCAGCAAGCTGCGCAACTCGCCGTAGTCGCCTGCCTCGCCGACCACCTGGATGTCAGGCGCATCGGAAAGGGTGTCGCGAATGCCACGCCGAATCAGCGCGTGGTCGTCGCAGAGCATCACGTTGATCATGTCGGAATCATAGGTCGCCCCATCCGGTGGGATCGTCGGTGTCTGCAACTTCTGCCGGACATCGACCGTCAGCGCGGTCGAGCGGCACCGACAGGATCAGCGTGGTGCCGCTCGGGCTGCTGCTCAGGTCGACCCAGCCGGCCACGGTGCGGGCACGTTCGTGCAGGCCGCGGATACCGAACGAGCGTGCCTTCGCCAAGTCGTCGGCCACCAGCCCGCGCCCGTTGTCGCTGATCTCCAGCGACAGCACGCCACCGGCCATCGACAGATCGATGGACACCTGCGTCGCCTGCGCATGCTTGCTGACGTTCGTGAGCGCCTCCTGCGCGGTGCGGTACGCGACCAGCGGCACGCCCGGGCCCAGCGGCATCGGCTGCGTCGGCGCGCGCAGCGTGCAGGAGATGCCGGTGCGTCGCTCGAATCGCGCGGCCATCCACTGCAAGGCTGCCAGCAGGCCCTGCTCGAGAATGGCCGGACGCAGGTTGTGCATGATCCGCTGGCTGGACTCGATGGCCGCGGTGACGGTCTCGAGCGCGCCCTGCACCCGTGCCTGCACCTCGGCCGAATCGGAATGGCGGGCGATCCATGCCAGATCGAACTTCAGCGCCGTCAGCGAGCCCCCGACGTCGTCGTGGATCTCGCGCGCGATCGCCGCGCGCTCCATCTCGATGCTGGTCTGCAGGTGCTGCGCCAGCTCCTGCAGGCGATGCTGCGACTCGCCGAGCTGCCGGTCGGCGCGCTGTCGGGCACGGCGTGTCACGCTGGCCTCGACCGCATGCAGCAGTGCCGGCACCAGGCGCGACAGGTTGTTCTTCAGCAGGTAGTCGCTGGCGCCGTTGCGCATCGCCTCGACTGCGGTTTCCTCGCCGATCTCGCCCGACACCAGGATGAACGGCACGTCGGCCCCGCGCGCCATCAGCAGGTCGAGCGCGACCAGCCCCGAAAACCCGGGCAGGTTGTAGTCGGAAACGATCACATCCCAGCGCTCGTCAAGCGCGGTCAGGAAATCGGCCTCGTTGTCGACCCGGCGTGCCTCGATGGTGAGCCCGCCCCGGCGCAGGTGCGCGAGCGTGAGTTCGTGGTCGAGCTCCGAGTCCTCGAGGTGCAGCAAACGCAGCGGTTGATCGGCAACGCGAGACGCCATCTCACGAGTATGCCGCCTGTGCCTGCACGGCACCCGGCACGCGAGACAGGTCGGTCCCGGCGCCGCGTCGGGTCACGCCATCACGGAGAACAAGCGGTGGATTGGCCGCGTGATTGCGCTTATGTATTGGCAACCGCTGCCGAAAATCACACCACAGACGCCTCGAACCTGCATTCGCGCGCCCTGCGGTACCCACCGCTGGCCAGCGGCAACAACAGGCGCCGCCACAGGGAGTACACATCAGATGGAATACGTCGGACACGAGGTCGAGCCAACGCACGTCGGGCAAGCACCCGCTCCGCTGCTGCTGGCCGCCGATCTTCAGGATCACTTGATGATGGCGACGAACGACCTCGATCGGCTGCACACACTGCTGGCCGATGCATGCGACACGCTGATGCAGCGCTTCTACAACGCCACCGAGCAGATCCATGCGCTGATGGACGCGCACAGCTCGGACGGCGACGACAAGCGCGACTCGGTGGCGTACCAGAACCTGATGCAGCAACTCGGTGCGGCCGTCACCGCCCTGCAATTCCAGGACATGGCGTCGCAGTTGATCGTCCACACGAACCACCGCCTGCGCAGCTGTGTCGACACGCTGGCACAGGAAGCATTCGGCGAAGACGATGAAGACGGGCAAAGCGCGGCCGAAGCCCCGCCGCTGCGCCCCAACCCGGTCACGCAGTCGGAAATGGACGCCGGCTCGGTCGAGCTGTTCTGACCGCTCGACCGCCATCAGCCCCTTCCCCACTCAATCACTCACGTTCCCTCCGGAGACAGCAATGCACTCAATTCTTGCCGTGGACGACTCGGCCTCGATGCGCCAGATGGTCACCTTCACACTGAAGAGTGCGGGCTACCACGTCGTGGAGGCCGTCGATGGCCAGGACGCGCTGGAGAAATCCGGGCAGCAGGACTTCGACCTGGTGCTGACCGACCAGAACATGCCCCGCATGGACGGCATCAACCTGACCAAGAACCTGCGCAATCACCCGAAGTTCAAGGCGACGCCGATCCTGATCCTGACCACCGAGTCGAGCGACCAGATGAAGCAGGCCGGCCGCAGTGCCGGGGCCACCGGCTGGATGGTCAAGCCGTTCGACCCGGCGAAGCTGCTCGAGGTCATCAAGAAGGTGATCCGCTGAAGCGCCGACGGCGCCCGATACAACACGCACGAGACGACTAGGGGTGGGTGATGAGTGACATGAACACAGATCAATCACAGGGCGGTGCTGGCATCGACCTGAGCCAGTTCTACCAGGTGTTCTTCGAGGAAGCCGGTGAGAACCTCGATCGCATGGAGCAGCAGTTGCTGGCCATCGACATCGAGGCTGCCGACGACGAGGAGCTCAATTCGATCTTCCGTTGCGCCCACTCGGTCAAGGGTGGCGCGGCGACCTTCGGCTTTGCCGACGTCGCCGAACTGACGCACCAGATGGAAACGCTGCTGGACCGGCTGCGCCGCCACGAACTGGAGCCGACCGCACCGATGGTCGACGTGCTCCTGCAATCGGGCGATGCGCTGCGATCGCAACTGGCGCGCCACCAGGGCGCCGGAGGCGACCCGGTGGACACGACCGAGCTGCTGTTCAAGATCCGTGCGCTGGTCGCCGGTCAGGCACTGCCCGACTTCGGTCCTGCACCCACACCCACGCCGCCAGCAACCGTGGCCGCGCCGAAGTCCGTGCTGGAACAGGTGCCGCTGGACGCAGCTGCCCCGGCATCGAAGACGGCGCGCGGTCTGGAACTGCGAGTCGGCCCGCTGGACGACCCGAAAGAGGCCGACAACCTGATCGACCTGTTCAAGGAAATCGCCGATCTCGGCACGATCGAGCCGCTCGATGGCGGCCAGTCCAGCGACGGCCTTCGCCGCTTCAAGATCGTCACCACCAGCAGCGATGACGATCTGCTCGACCTGTTCACTTTCCACGTCGCACGCGAAAAAGTGGTCTTGCTGCCGCTCACCGCAGGCTTCGGATTCCACGAGGGCTCGCCCGGCGCACCGCCGGTCGAGAATCCGCCCGATCCGGGATTCGGCTTCTTCGAGGACGCACCGGGCGCACCAGGCTCGATCGCCACGTCGAACGTTCCATCGACCGCCTCCACCGATTCGAACAGTGGCCCGACCCAGGGTGTCGTCACGGGCTCGCCGGCCCGCGCGCCCGTCAAGACAGACAAGGCCCCCGCCGCCGCGCTCGAGTCGTCGACGCTGCGTGTGTCGGTCGAGAAGGTCGACCAGCTCATCAACCTGGTCGGCGAGCTCGTCATCACGCAGGCCATGCTGGCGCAGAACAGCAAGCAGATCGACACCGGGCTGTACCAGCAGCTCGCGGCCGGTCTGGCCGACCTGGACCGCAACACCCGCGACCTGCAGGAATCGGTGATGTCGATCCGGATGATTCCGATGTCGATGGTGTTCAGCCGCTTCCCGCGCATGCTGCGCGACCTCGCCGCCAAGCTCGGCAAGAAGGTCGACTTCGTGACGCAGGGCGAGGCCACCGAACTGGACAAGGGCCTGGTCGAGAAGATCACCGACCCGCTGACGCACCTGGTTCGCAACAGCTGCGACCACGGCATCGAGATGCCTGCGGACCGCCTGGCGAAGGGCAAGCCGGAGACCGGCACGATCACGCTGGCTGCTTCGCATCAGGGCGGCTCGATCGTCATCGAGGTGCGCGACGATGGCAACGGCCTGTCGCGCCCGAAACTGCTGAAGAAGGCGCGTGAACGCGGCATCGACGCACCCGACTCCATGACGGACAGCGAGGTCTGGAACCTGATCTTCGCGCCGGGCTTCTCGACCGCCGACGTGGTCACCGATGTATCCGGCCGCGGTGTCGGCATGGACGTGGTCAAGAAGAACATCACCTCCCTCGGCGGCACGGTCGAGATCGACTCGGCCGAGGGCTACGGCATGCGCGTCTCGGTGCGACTGCCGCTGACCCTGGCGATCATGGACGGCATGAGCGTGGGCGTGGGCGATGAGGTCTACATCCTGCCGCTGGCGTCGGTCATCGAGTCGTTCCAGGTGCACGAGCACACCGTCAAGACAATGGGCGGCAACGGCCGCGTGGTCGAGGTGCGCGGAGACTACATGCCGGTGATGGATCTCGAACGCATCTTCGACGTGCCGCGACACAACTACGAGAAGTCGGCCGGCATCATGGTCGTCGTAGAAGCCGACGGTGGCCGGGTCGCGATGATGGTCGACGAACTGCTCGGCCAGCAGCAGGTCGTGGTGAAGAACCTCGAAGCCAACTACCGCAAGGTCGACGACGTGTCGGGCGCCACCATCATGGGCGACGGCCGCGTGGCGCTGATCCTTGACGTCGGCAGCCTCGTGCGCCGTTCGCGGCACTGACCTTCGTCACGAGAAAGCGCCCGACAAGACGCCCTTGAGCCATCCCCGCTCGAGGGCGTTTTCTCTTGTGCGGCGTCCACGGACATGCAAGCGCGATCAGCCTACAACCGGAGCCGTTTGCGCCGATACCAATAGAACCACCGATGCGCAGTTCAGCCCACCACGGGCGAGATGCCCGAACTGCCTCATTCACCTCCGTCAGAGGAGCCTTTGCACCATGTCCACCCAGTCACTCCCCTCTAACGGCAGCGTTGTCGACCTTCAGGCGATCGGGCGCACTGCGGACGGCCTGATCCTCGTCGTCACCGCCATGGCCTGCCTGGTGGCCGTGGGGATCGCAAGCCAGTACGGCGGCATGCCTCTGGCCCTGGTCGGCGCTGCGGCGATCCTGTTCATCGCGGGCGGCGTTTTCGTGACTGCGCGCGGCACGCTCCTGTCGAGCCTGGTGCTGTCTTCGTGTCTGATGGCCACGGTGGCCTTGCAGATCCAGCTCGGTCGCGGAACGATCGAGCTTCATTTCGGCGTCTTTGTCTCGCTGGCGCTGATGCTGCTGTACCGCGACTGGCGCCCCATCGTGATGGCCGCCGGCGTGATCGCCGTGCACCACCTGCTGTTCGATCGACTGCAGGCCGCTGGCTTCGGCGTGTACTGCGCACCCCAGGCGGACTTACTGAAGGTCGCGCTCCACGCAGGCTACGTCGTGGTCGAGGCAGGTTGCGGAATCTGGATCGCCATCAGCATGCGCCGCGATGGCCTCCAGGGCGTCGAACTCGGTGAACTGGTGGACCGACTTGACTCGAATGGCCGCATCTCGCTCGACATGAGCGGGATCTCCGTTTCGTCGCAAGGCGGCAAGGCATTGAAGGCCGCCATCGGGCGACTCAACCACGCCATGGTCGACGTGCAGGGCTCGGTGTCGAGTATCCAGACTGCGAGCGCCGAGATTGCGACGGGCAACCAGGATCTGAGCGTGCGCACCGAGCAGACGGCCTCCAACCTGCAGCAAGCCGCCTCCTCGATGGAGCAGCTCACCGGCACCGTCAAGCAGTCCGCTGACTCGG
>JBJXEJ010000043.1:0-38831 GCA_046154125.1 Rhizobacter sp.
CACTGGGCCCTAAGGGTCGCAACGTGGTGCTCGAGCGTTCGTTCGGCGCCCCGACGGTGACCAAGGACGGTGTCTCGGTCGCCAAGGAAATCGAGCTGAAGGACAAGCTCCAGAACATGGGCGCGCAGATGGTCAAGGAAGTTGCTTCCAAGACCAGCGACATCGCCGGGGACGGCACCACCACCGCCACCGTGCTGGCCCAAGCCATCGTTCGCGAAGGCATGAAGTACGTGGCCGCGGGCATGAACCCGATGGACCTGAAGCGCGGCATCGACAAGGCCGTGACCGCCTTGGTCGAACAGCTGAAGAAGCAGTCGAAGCCCACGACGACGTCGAAGGAAATCGCCCAGGTCGGCACGATCTCGGCGAACAGCGACGAGGAAGTCGGCCGCATCATCGCCGAGGCGATGGACAAGGTCGGCAAGGAAGGCGTCATCACCGTCGAAGACGGCAAGTCGCTGAACAGCGAGCTTGAAGTCGTCGAAGGCATGCAATTCGATCGCGGCTACCTGAGCCCGTACTTCATCAACAACCCGGAAAAGCAGTCGGCGATTCTCGAGAACCCGTTCGTGCTGCTGTTCGACAAGAAGATCAGCAACATCCGTGACCTGCTGCCGACGCTCGAAGCCGTCGCCAAGGCCGGCCGGCCGCTGCTGATCATCGCTGAGGAAGTCGAAGGCGAAGCCCTCGCGACCCTGGTGGTCAACACCATCCGCGGCATTCTGAAAGTCGTGGCTGTCAAGGCTCCAGGCTTCGGCGACCGCCGCAAGGCCATGCTCGAAGACATCGCCATCCTGACCGGCGGAAAGGTGATCGCCGAAGAGGTCGGCCTGACGCTGGAGAAGGTCACGCTGGCCGATCTGGGTCAGGCCAAGCGCGTCGAAGTGGGCAAGGAAAACACCACCATCATCGACGGCTCGGGTGCCGCAGCCGACATCGAAGCGCGCGTCAAGCAAGTGCGCGTGCAGATCGAGGAAGCCACGTCCGACTACGACCGCGAGAAGTTGCAAGAGCGTGTGGCCAAGCTGGCCGGCGGCGTTGCGCTGATCAAGGTCGGTGCAGCCACCGAAGTCGAGATGAAGGAAAAGAAGGCTCGCGTCGAAGACGCACTGCACGCGACCCGTGCGGCCGTTGAAGAAGGCATCGTGGCCGGTGGCGGCGTCGCGTTGCTGCGCGCCAAGCAGACCGCAGGCGTCATCAAGGGTGACAACCCCGACCAGGATGCCGGCATCAAGCTGATCCTGCGCGCCATCGAAGAGCCGATCCGCATCATCACGCAGAACGCTGGCGACGAGCCGAGCGTGGTCGTGAACGCGGTGCTGGCCGGCAAGGGCACGTATGGCTACAACGCAGCCAACGGCACCTATGGCGACATGATCGAGATGGGTATCCTGGATCCGACCAAGGTGACGCGCACGGCACTGCAAAACGCAGCATCGGTCGCTTCGCTGATGTTGACCACCGAGTGCATGGTCTCCGAAGCGCCGAAGGATGAATCCGGCGCCGGTGGTGGCATGGGCGGTGGCATGGGCGGTATGGGTGGCATGGGCGGCATGGACATGTAAGTGTTCTGACGTCGGGCGCGTCGGGTCTGAGCGTCTTGCCTCTGAAATGGGCTGCTTCGGCAGCCCTTTTTCATGGATGCGCGACCCGAGATGGGCGCGTCGCACCGAGGGATCGACCGGATAATTCCCATCGATTGCCACGCGACTTCCCACAGTCCATCACCATGCCGGTTTCTGCCCTGCTGCTGCGTTTTGTCGAGGACGAGTTGTCCCGCTCCGCTGCGCTCGTCGAACGCACGGTGGCGACCACCCTGGCGCAGTTGGAGAACCCCGCCAAACCGAACACGACTTCAAGCGCAGGCGAACGCCAGACACAGCACGAGACGGCCGAATCGCTGCAGCACGGCTCTCGCGTGTTCGTGCAGACCTTCATCGAGAGCCTGAACCGGCTGGTGATGGTCGATGCAAACGGATTCGACAGCGCAATATCAGCCGATGGCGCCTCTGTCATGGATGGCTTGCGGCTGATGGACGAAACGCAGGTCGAAGCGGACATCGAGATCTCGCGCGCTTCCCAGTTGATCGACAGCGTCGCCGAATGGGAATTGCGCGAACTGCAGACATTCACCTCGGCCTTGATCGGGCAGTCGCATGTCAGCGCCGAATCAAATCCACTGCGTCCCGCAACCTACGCCCAGGCGCTGTGGGAAGCGACGTGCGCCACGACCCGCACGCCTGTGCAGCGCAGCCTTCTGCTTCGAACGGCCGCGACCACGATGGCAGCTCAGCTGAAGCTGGCCTGGGCTGGCGCCTGCACGCGACTTGAATCTCAAGGCGTCGAGCCCAGCATCTACCGCACGATGGTGCTGCCCAGCGGACTGCCGACCGCGCCGACGGCAGCTGGAGGCGCCGCCCCGCAAGGCCTCGAGCATCTCTTGAACAGGATGCCTGGATCGCAGGGCGCAGCTCCCACCAATGACAACCCCGGGCTCACGCTGCGGCAGCTGGGACCGACCTTGACGCCATCGTCGGTGGCCCGCAACGCCCCCCCCGGCCCAGCGCTGACAACAGCGCTCGAGCAGACGCTTCAGCAGATCGAGGCGCTGCTCCAAAGCCGCGAAGCACCGAGCGGAGCGCAGGCAGATACGAACGCGATTCAGGGGGCGGCTCCCCTGGGTGAGCACCGCACGGCCCTGCTCAATCACGCGCACGAGGTGGTCGAAAGACAGATCGTCGAACTGCTGTCACGGATCTTCGAGGCAGTGCTGTCAGACGCCCAGCTATCGGCTTCGGTTCGTGCAGTGATGGCACGTCTGCAGGTGTCGGCGCTGCGCGTGGCTCTGGTCGATCGAAGCATGCTGGAGGGCCACCTGCACCCGGTGTGGATGTTGATGAACCGCATCGCTGCGGCATTCGAAGTCTGGCCTCAGCCAGGCGATGCGCGCACCAGCCGGTTGCTCGCGTTCTGCGAATCAATGGCCCACGAGATCGCCTCGGCACCGCAGCAGGCAGCATCGCTCTACGCCAAGGGCCTGGAGCGGCTCGAAGCGCATCTGGCCGATGAACTGCGCCAGCAACAGGCGCTCGCCCTGTCCACGATCGAGTCTCTGAAGACCACCGAGCGGCAAGAAGGTCTGGAGCGCGAACTGTCGCATCAGCTGGCCGAACAGATCCGCTCCGTACAGACGACACCACGTCTCCGCAGCTTCCTGGTCCAGTCGTGGGCTCGCGTGGTCACGGAGGCGATGCTGCGCTTCGGCGACGATGACGAGCGCACCGCGGGATTCCTCAAGGCGGTCGATGACCTGCTGTGGAGCCTGCGCTTGCCAGACCATCCGCAAAGTCGGCAGCGCCTGCTGGGCCTGCTGCCGAATCTGCTCAAGCGCCTTCGGTCGGGCATGGCGCTGATCGCCATGGACGATGCCGAGCAACAGGCCGTTCTGGACGAGTTGATGGCGATACACACCGAGGCGCTGCGTCCCGGAGCGCGTGCGGATGCCCGTGAAGCCACGCCGCAGGAAATCATGCAACGACTGCGCAACGAGCTGCCGGCCGAGCAGGCGCCTGCGCCTGGCAAGGGCTTTGCCGATTCGCTGATCGACGTGTTCTCGATGGACACCATACCGGCCGATTTGATGTCCGACGTCGATCCGCCCGGGCCGGGATCGAAGAACCCGGTCGATGCAATGGCGATCGGCTGGTGTTGTCGCTGGTTCCTCAGCGGTCGCTGGCGCCGGGTCCAGTTGCTGTGGCGCAGCGACTCGCATCGATTCTTCGTGTTCGCTGGCGAAGCAGCGTGTCGAACGCATTCGATCACACGACAGGCACTGGAACGCCTGAGCGCCGAGGGATTGATCAAGCCGCTGTCGGACACCGAACTGATCCAGCGCGCGATCGACCGCGTCAGGAGCCACCTCGGCGAGACCAGCTGACCCACATCGGCTGGCGCGGGGAGTTCCCGCACAATTTCGGCATGCACCTGTTGCCCGCCGTTCTCAGCGTTTGTGCCTTCGTCATTTCGAGTTTCATCTTCTGCGCAGCGGCAGCGGCCGGCGAGCCATCGCTGGGCCGCCCACGCATCGGGCTTGTCCTGTCGGGCGGTGGCGCCCGCGGCCTGGCCCATGTGGGCGTTCTGAAGATGCTGGAGCGAGAACGCATCCCGATCGACGTGATTGCCGGAACCTCGATGGGCGCGATCATCGGCGGGCTTTATGCCAGCGGCATGGATGCAGGCCGGCTCGAATACGAACTGCTCGCCGTCAATTGGGACGAGGTGTTCGCGAGCCGGGTCGATCGGCCGCTGCTGACGCAAAGGCGCAAGGAGGCGGACTTCGAGTTGTCACCGATGCTCGAGTTCGGCATGCGCGACGGCGAGCTTCGCGCACCGCTCGGGGCGTTGTCGGGGCGAGGACTGGAGACGCTGCTGCGGCGCTACACCCTGCCCGTTCGCAGCGTGCGCGACTTCTCCCGACTCGCGATTCCTTTTCGCGCCGTGGCCACGAATCTGGAGACGGGCGAGCCGGTGATCCTGAGCGAGGGGGACCTGGCGTTGGCGCTGCGATCGAGCATGAGCGTGCCGGGTGTCTTTGCGCCCACCGAGGCCGACGGCCGGATACTCGGCGATGGCGGGCTTGTCAACAACCTGCCCGTCGATGTGGCACGTGCGATGGGCGCCGACATCGTGATCGCGGTCAACATCGGCACGCCGCTGTCGGGTCGCGATGCGCTCGGCTCGGTCGGCGGACTGACCACGCAGATGATCAGCATCCTGACCGAGCAGAACGTGCAACGCAGCCTCGCGATGCTAAGGCCGGACGACGTGCTGATCACTCCGGCGCTCGGTGCGCTCACGTCCAGCGACTTCGGCAAGACACGAGAGCTGATCAACCGGGGCGAGGTCGGTGTTCAACTGCAATTGCAGCGCCTGGCCCCACTCTCCTTGGCACCGCAGGCCTACGCGCAGTGGCAGGCTGCCCATCGCCAGACCGAAGCACAAGTGGCCCGACTGGCATTCATCCAGATCGAGGGATCGAAGCTGACCAACCCGAAGCGGCTGGTCGACCAGCTCGAATCCACCCGCGGAGAAGCGTTCGACGACGCCAAGGCCGAGCGCGATGCACGCCGGTTGGCCGCCAGCGGAGACTACACGCGAGCGGACTATCGCCTGATCCACACCCCCGATGGCGACGGCCTCGTGTTCGACCTCGAAGACAAGCCCTGGGGTCCGCACTACTTTCGTGTCGGTATCGACCTGTTCACCGACTTCAGAGGCAACAGCGCGTTCAACGTCAAGGTGAACCACAACCGCCGCTGGCTGGACGAGGCAGGTACCGAATGGCGGAATTTCGCGCAGATCGGTGAAACACCAAAACTGCTCACCGAGCTGTATCACCCGCTGAAGTGGTCGATCGGCTTGAAGAACGACTGGTTCGTGGCCGGCTACGCGTCGGTCGAGCGGCGGAAGATCACCTTCTACGAGCCCGACAGCGGAGACGAGCAGGGCCGGTTCACCCGCACCTCTGCTCGCTTCGGCGTCGATCTCGGACAGCCCTGGGGCGAATTCGGCGAGGTGCGACTGGGCGTGAGCCACGTTGCCTTCCGCAACCAGCCCGACCTGGTCGCGGCCGAATTCACCGGCCCGCGCAATGCGTTGACCGTGCACGAGACGGGGTTGCGACTCAGCGCCACGGTCGACCAGTTGGACTACGTCAACTTCCCGTTGCACGGCTACCGCATCGTCGGGGAAACCGTGGTGGGCAGGCGATCGGTTTCGGGCCCGCACGGAAGCGAGAACTTCACGCGCGTGGAGTTCGAAGGCACGGGGGTCACGACGTGGGGACGCACCACGTTCAATGCGAATCTGAGTGCCAGGAGCGCAGGGGGAGAGGACCTGTCCGGCCTGGGACGTTACAGCTACAACCTGGGCGGATTTCACCGGCTGTCGGGCTATCGATACAACCAGCTGGCTGGCAGCCACGTGCTCTTCGGTCGCCTCACCACGTACCGGCGCCTCGAAGACGTCCCGTTGTTCACGCGCGGGTTGTTCGTCGGCGGATCGATGGAAGCGGGCAACGCGTGGATTCAGGCCCGGGACATCTCGCTGTCCAGCCTTCGGTCGGGCTTCAGCGGATTCATCGGGGCGGACACAGGCGTCGGGCCGCTGTATCTGGGCGTTGCCTACGCGCCTCGGGGAGATCTAGGGCTGTACCTGTTCCTCGGCCGACCCTGAGGCAGCAGGCGCATGCGGGGCGGTGTGGATCCAGCCATGAATCAGCGTGGCGGCATCGCCGACACCGCTCTTCTTCAGCGCGGAGAACAACGCCACATTCACGTCCGCCTCGGGCGTCGTCATCTCGCCGAGCGCGTCCTGCGCAGCAACCAGTGCCAAGGCAGCTTCGCTCCGATTGAGCTTGTCGGCCTTGGTCAGCAGCACCAGCAGCTTGACCGACCCGTTGCCGATGCGTGGCCCGATGAAGCCGAGCAACTGGCGATCAAGGTCGGTGAAGCCAAGGCGCGAATCGATCATCAGCACCAGTCCGGCCAGGCTGCGCCGCACTTCGAGGTAGTCCGCCATCACCTGCTGCCAGCGCAACTTGGCTCCGCGCGCCACGGCTGCATAGCCGTAGCCCGGCAGGTCGGCGAAAAGCGAGTCGGCTTCGGTCTTGGGCCCCAACTCGAACAGGTTGATGTGCTGCGTGCGTCCCGGCGTCTTCGACGCGAAGGCCAGACGCTTCTGCTGTGTCATGGTGTTGATGGCAGTCGACTTGCCCGCATTGGAGCGACCGACGAAGGCAATCTCGGGCAGCTCGGTCTGCGGCAGTTCGCGCAATTGGCTGGCCGTGGTGAGAAACCGCGCGGTATGTGTCCAGGCCAGCGCTCGCTTTTCGGCGGATAGCGCGTCGGAGACTGCATCGCCGATCAACGGTGAAACTTTGGTTTGCTCGGTCATGCCGCCTGCCAAATTCTGCAATTGTAGAATCGGCGGCTAATTCTTCTACACCCGGCATCCGTCATGAAGTTTGCGTCGATTCTGTTGTCCTGTTGCCTGTTCGCTTCGTTCTCCGCTTCGGCGAACGAAACCCACGCGTCCGCCAAGCCCGATCTGGCCAAGGGCGCAGCCACTGCAGCAGTGTGTTCTGCCTGTCACAGCAGCGACGGCTCGCGCGGCAGTCCCGCGCAACCCATCCTGCAGGGGCAGCACCCGGAGTACCTGGTCAAGCAGCTGACCGAGTTCAAGAAAGGTGTGCGGGTCAACGCGATCATGAGCGGCATGGCGGCCACACTGAGCGAAGACGACATGAAGAACGTCGCCGCCTTTTACGCGTCCAAGCAGGCCAAGCCCGGCTCCGCCAAGAACGCCGATCTGGCCTCGCTGGGCGAGAAGATCTATCGCGGCGGCATCGCCGAACGCGGGGTTCCGGCCTGCGCAGGCTGCCACAGCCCGAACGGAGCCGGCATTCCATCGCAATATCCGCGACTGGGCGGTCAGCACGCCGACTACACCGAAGCCCAATTGACCGCCTTCCGGGGCGGGGTTCGCAAGAACAGCGCCCAGATGACGGGCGTCGCCGCGAAGATGAACGATCACGAGATCAAGGCCATCTCGGACTACATCGCCGGCCTGCACTGACTGCGGTCGCATCCAGCCCAAGCCGGTCGATGACCGGCTTTTTCTTTGTCCGATCAGGCACGTCCGCGACGGCGTGAATGGCGCGCAACAGGCCGCCAGTTCAGGGCTTCCACTCGCTGGGTATGGCGTAGAGTGATCGAGGTTGGAGAACAGCACCATGCCCTACGTACGCCGCCATCCCTCGGGAACCATCGACAGCCTGCACCGGCAGCCAGACGACCGGGCCGAGGAGTTCCTGCCCGATGAGCATGCCGAGGTGCAGGCGTTCATCGGACGCCCTGCCGAGGGCGACGGATTCTCGAGGCTCGACGCCGATTTCGTGCGTGTGATCGAGGACGTGATCGACACGCTGATCGTCAAGAACATCCTCAACATCACTGACCTGCCGGCAGAGGCACAAGCCAAGCTGTTCGCACGCAAGAGTTTTCGCGAGCGGGCCACCCGGAACTCGCTGCATCTGTATTCGCCCTCGGGGTCCGACGACGTGATCTGAGGCCTCCGGATCGGGCGGGACGGCTCGGTTGCTGTGTTGCGCCAGCGTAAGGATCGTGCGACCCGCACGACACAGCCTCATCGCGCCATTGAACCCTGTCGTTGGCGAGTCGATCACACTGGCGCTTGACCTGTTTTCCATCCCAACGCTGCCCTGGAGCACCCGCATGCACTTCCACAAAGATCACGGACTCGTTCACCGCGTTGCCAGCGAAATCACCGCCCGCGAGGTCTACGAACAGCGCAGGACTCTGCTGAAGGCGCTGGCTACCGGCAGTGGCGGTCTCGCGATGGCCGCATGGGCCAGTCGCGACGCACTGGCGCAAGCCACAGCGCGTCCGGGAAAACTGGCCGTGCTCGGGTCGGCACGCAGTGCCGTGCCTGGAGCCATGACGATGGAAAAGCTCACCCCTTATCCCGACGTGACCTCGTACAACAACTTCTACGAGTTCGGCACCGACAAGTCCGACCCTGGCCGCCACGCCGGCACGCTGAAAACCCGACCCTGGACAGTGAGCATCGAGGGCGAGATCAAGAAGCCCAAGGTCTTCGACATCGACGAACTTCTCAAGCTCAGCCCGATGGAAGAACGGATCTACCGCATGCGCTGCGTCGAGGGCTGGTCGATGGTGATCCCGTGGATCGGCTATTCGCTGTCAGAGTTGATCAAGCGTGTCGAGCCCACCGGCAATGCGAAGTACGTGGAGTTCGTGACACTCGCGGATCCGAAGACGATGCCTGGCGTGGGCTCGCGGGTTCTGCAATGGCCCTACGTCGAGGGCCTGCGTCTCGACGAGGCCATGAACCCGCTGACGCTGCTGACCTTCGGCCTGTACGGCGAGGTGCTGCCCAACCAGAGTGGCGCACCAGTGCGCGCGGTGGTGCCATGGAAGTACGGCTTCAAGAGCGGCAAGTCGATCGTGGCCATACGCTTCGTCGAGAAGGAGCCACGCACCAGCTGGAACAAGGCGGCCAGCAGCGAATATGGTTTCTATTCGAACGTGAACCCCACGGTGGACCACCCGCGCTGGAGCCAGGCCACCGAACGCCGCATCGGCGAGGACGGGCTGTTCCAGAAGAAGCGGGCCACGCTGATGTTCAACGGCTACGAGCCCCAGGTCGGACAGATCTACGCCGGCATGGATCTGAAGAAATTCTTCTGATCCGCATGGAAGTCCTGCCACCATGAACGCGATGTCCAGCGCCGGCCCGAATCCCTCCATTCGTCCCAAAGCCGATGCCGCCACCGCAACGCAGCGGGCCGGCGCGACCCGGCGAAAGTCGGCGTTGCTGCATCCTGCCGCGAAGCCGTTGCTCTTCGCACTTTGCCTCCTGCCATTCTTCTGGCTCTTCTACGGTGCCTGGGCCGACATGCTGGGCGCCAACCCGGCCGAGGCGCTGATCAGATCCACGGGCGACTGGACGCTGCGCTTCCTGTGCATCACGCTCGCCGTGTCACCGATGCGGCAATGGGTCGATGCGCCGGCACTTGCCCGTTTCAGGCGCATGCTGGGACTGTTCACCTTCTTCTACGTGCTGATGCACTTTCTCAGCTACGGATGGCTGGATCAGGGTTTCGACTTCGACGCGATCGTCAAGGACATCGCCAAGCGGCCGTTCATCCTGGTCGGCACCTCGGGCTTGCTGTTGATGGCTCCACTGGCCGCCACCTCGTTCAACCGGGCCATCAAGGCGATGGGAGCGGCACGCTGGCAAGCGCTGCACCGTGCCATCTACGCCATCGCGCTGCTTGGCTTGCTGCATTTCTTCTGGATGCGTGCGGCGAAGAACAACTTCGCCGAGGTCGCGGTGTACGCCGCCGTCATCGCCGTGCTGCTCGGCTGGCGCGTGAAGCGCTGGAATTCGCTGAGATCTGTGCCTGTACGTTCCTGAGTTCAGGCAGTGGCAGCGATTCAAATCGCAAACGTGACCGGTTGACGAAATCGGGGCGCCCCAGGCGCAGGTGTCGCGTCTATTTTGTCGAATACGGAACTAGGCGAATGGCCTCTTCCGGGCAAGCCTTGACGCACAGCTGGCAGGCATGGCAATCGGCAGGACGAATCACGTAGGCCTGGCGATTTCCATGCGCCCAGGCCTTGATCCTGCCTCGCCATGAGAGCGAGTCACGGTCGGACGGGGCCAAGGCCCTGATTTCGAATACGTCGAACGGGCAAACCTCGATACATGTCGCCTTGGCCTCGCAGCGGTTGCGATCGATCTCAGGCGCGACCCGGCCTGGGGCTCCCGGGCACTCGACTCCAGGTTGTTCTTTCATGGTGATTCTTGTCCAGTCAGGTCCCCGACACCCATCGTTGCAGTGCGAGCGTCATCAAAAAGGCTAAAGAGGCGAGCGCGGCAGGCCAGATCTGTCCGGAACCAGCAAGCACCACGCTGTCCAGCAACGACATGCAAGCGATCAGTGTCACGACAGCCCGCGGCACATCGCCTCGCGCACGGCGTCGAAGCAGATGGAGGGCGAACAGCAGCACAGCCACGTACAACATCAGTGGAACCCAGACGACCGGGGCCGAACCCGCAAGCACCGCACCATAAAGCACTGGAACAACCAGGAATCCGAGGGGCCACAGGTTGCCAATCCGATCCAGATGCTCCTGCTTGGCAATGTAGGTAAGGCCTATCAGATGGCACAGCAGGGCGATGGCCGCCAGGAACACCAATGAAGGCAGAACGACGGCCACACTGAATGCGGCCGTGAAGACCACGAAGACGCGGCACAGCCCCATGACGAGCGGACTGAGCGGATTGCCCTTGTGGTGCGCGTTGTAGAAGACGATCGATCCGGCCAGCCCCGCGCTTGAAGCGAGAGCGCGCCAAGCCGGAATGCCATCCGGTCCGCGACTGGCCGCCGCCACCCCGGCGGTACCCACGACCAACATGCCGAAGCCCAAGAGGAAGACCTCGCGCGCAGACACCCGGCCAGACGGTATCGGGCGCTCCGGACGATGCTTCGCATCGAACTCGCGGTCGAAGGCGTCGTTGAGAAACATCCCGCCGACATAGAACAGCGAAAGTGCCAGCAGCAGCAACGGCAAGCGCGAATCGCTCACGACGCCGCCTGCAAGCACCACCCCGACCAGGACGTTGGTCCAGACGGTAGGCAGATTCGAGACACGCCCGAGTCGCAGGGCCGTCGACAGATTCAAGACGGCCCCTGATCGGCGAAAACACGCTCTTGCCCCTTCGGCAAGGTCGAGGGATCGGGTAAGGTTCCGGAACTGCCTGACGAGGCCAGTTCGGTCCGTGCCCACGACAGCTCACGCGCCACTGACTCGTCGATCGTGCCGCTGCGAAACGGCTCGGGCAGCACGCCCCACGTGTACGTCTCCACCTCGAGATGCGCGGAAACCGGCCTGTCCCGCTGCATCGCGAGCACCTCCCGCACGAAAGGCTGCGTCGATGCGAAAGGTGCCAGACGATCAAGAAAAATGGGAACGTGGAAATGCACGCGCCATTCTCCTGAAGCCGTCGAGCCCTCGAGGGCAGCAAACGCTTCGGGCAGGTCTGCGAACCGCGTGAGGCCTTTGGCATCCTGCTGCACCACCTGGTGGAGGTAGACCGGGTCGTCAAAGCGTTTGAGTGCGTCGATCGCACGGGCATCGAGCGTGGGCAGTTGCAGGCCGGCGCTGATCTGCATCTTCAGTATCCGGATTCCCGACTCGTCGAGCCGGCGGATGGAATCAGCCGCGTTCTCGAATTCCACCGCCGCGTGACAGAGATCGAGGCAGAGGCCCAGGTGGTCATGCAGGGCACGCGCAGCACCGGCGTGGTCAAGCCCGGTGAGCTTCATCGTGCGGAGAATGGCTGCGGGACCGTGCAGGTCGAGTCTGAAGAAGTCGATGACCTCGTCGATGGTCTCCAGGAAACAGTGCGGCTCGGGCTCCAGCGCAAGCGCGATGAGCCGGCCCGTGCGCGAGCGCAGTGCGACGAGGTGCGCCACGTGGCGCAGCAGGTTCTCGACCATCGCAGCCACGTCTTGCGGCCCGCCCAGCGCGGGTTTGAATGCGCCAGGAACGGTGCTCACGCTGCCCTCGATGGCAGTTTCCTCGGGCGACATTTCCGGCAGCAGGTCTGCCAGCAGGTCGGCCAGCAAGTTGGTGTAACGCAGCCGCTCGGGGTCGCGCCAGTCCGGCAGGTACACACCCTCCTTGACCCGGGTCCCGTGGAAGGTGCCATAGGGAAACCCGTTGATCGTGAAGACGTACAGGCCGTTGCGGGCGAGAAATCCCCGGAATTCCGCCAGCACCGCGGGCTCGGACAGTTCGGTCGCGGCGAGCGCCGACAGGCGCAAGCCCACTCCGAAATCGCCTGGAAAGCTCACCCGGTCGCGCACCGCCAGCACATGGCGATCGAGGTTCGCACGAATTTCGGCCCACGACTCTCCAGGGTGAATGTTGCTGCAGTAGGTCAGGTGGACACCGTCGCCCAGGTTCACGTACCGTGCTCCCGCCGCCGCAGCCAGACCAGTGCCCGCAGGATCTCCTGGGAGTCCATCTGGTGTACCTCTTCGCCCACGCCGATGTCGCGCAAAAGCGTGATCGTGAGGTCTCCGCCGAGGTGCTCGCGAAACTCCTGCAAGCCCCGCAGCAACTGCCAGTGCCCATCGGAGTCGCGTGACTCCAGCGCCGGGTGCCAGAGGTGGAAACCGAGGCGCTTCAGCAGAACGTGCACGCGGTCGTCAGCGCCGGCCGGAAGCATGCCGATCTGCACCGAGTAACGCGTGTCGAGGGCCAGGCCGATGGCAACCGCCTCACCGTGGCGCAATTCGTGCGCCGTCAAGGCTTCCAGCTTGTGCGCGGACCAATGCCCGTAGTCGAGCGGGCGGGCGCTGCCCGTCTCGAACGGATCGCCGCCGTGCGCGATCTGCCGCATGTGCAATTCCGCGCATCGCCGGATCATGCGACTCATTGCTGCCGTTTCGCAGGCTCGCAGTGCATCCGCGCTGGCCTCCAGCCATTCGAAGAACAGGCGGTCGCGAATCAGAGCCACCTTCACGGCTTCGGCCACCCCAGCGATCTTGTCGCGCGGCTGCAGCGTGCGCAGGAAATCGGAATCGTTGAGCACCGCGAACGGAGGCTCGAAGCTGCCGAGCAGGTTCTTCACGCCGAACGCATTGACCCCGTTCTTCACGCCCACGCCCGAGTCGTTCTGCGCGAGCACGGTCGTCGGAACACGGACATGCCGGATACCGCGATGCGTGGATGAAGCCACGTAGCCGATGAGGTCGAGGAAAGCGCCACCGCCAATTCCCACGACGAACGCGTGCCGGTCGACACCGAGTTCCACCAGCCGGTGCTGAAGGCGGGTGAGCAGCGCCGGATCGTTCTTGACATGCTCTCCACCGGGCACCACCTCGGGGTGCGCCAGCAACTCCATGGCTTCGGCATGCTGGCCCGCATAGCCAGCGATATCGTGGGCCAGCGAAGGGAAGGACGCAGCGACGTTGGAATCGATGAAGGCCACGAAGCGGTGGCGACGCGCCGGTTCGCGCCGCAGCAGGGTGTCGCGGAAGACGTTGTTGTCGCGCGCGAAGAGGTGCTCCGTGAAGCACACCGGGTACTCGTACTGAACCGCGAACGACTGCAGGTAGACGGCCGAACGCTCATCGACTCGTGTTGGCAGGGGGGTGATCTGGGCGCTCACGGAATCGGTGCTCCTGTGGTGGGAAAGTGCCGCCTGGCGTTACTTGATGACAGCTTCGGCGGGAACAGCCTGCAATGGTGCGTCGTCCACGCGCGGCATCTGTCCGCGTAGCACCGAATTGCCCTCGAAGAGTGACCGCTGGTCGACTGCCTCGGGCGTCACCCAGTGCGTCTCATCGAACTGGCCGCTCTGCCCATAGACCTGCAGCGCATTGCGATAGCAGGTCGCCTCCACGTCCTTCGCGGCGATGCCGCGTTCGATCATCAGCCTGCCGGTCTTGGGTACCGCCAGCGGGTCCGACACACCCCAATCGGCGCTGGAGTTGATGAAGATGCGCTCCGATCCGTACTGCCGCACGATCTCGACCATGCGCTCGTTGCCCATCTTGGTCTGGGGATAGAGCGTGAAGCCCGCCCAGAACCCGCGGTCGAGCACGTCGCGCACGGTCTCCTCGTTGTTGTGGTCGATGACCACCTTGCCCGGCGACATGCCCATCTCGAGCGCGACCTCCATGCTGCGAAGGGTGCCCGCCTTCTTGTCCCGGTGCGGCGTGTGGACCATGACGACCATGTCGAACTCTCGCGCCAGTTGCAGTTGCGCGCGGTAGTACTTGTCCTCCAGCGCCGTCTGGTCGTCGTAGCCGATCTCGCCGACCGCCACCACGCCTTCCTTCGACAGGTAGCGAGGAAGGATGTCCATCACTGCCTCGGCCAGCGCCTCGTTGTTGGCTTCCTTGCTGTTCAGGCCGATGGTGCAGTAGTGACGAATGCCGAACTGCGAGGCACGGAATCGCTCCCAGCCCACCAGGCTGGAGAGATAGTCGATGAAGCTGCCGACATTCGTGCGCGGCTGTCCGAGCCAGAACGCAGGCTCGATGACGGCGACGATGCCAGCAGCCTTCATGCGCTCGTAATCGTCCGTGGTACGCGACGACATGTGGATGTGCGGATCGATGTAGCGCATGACGTGCTCCCTCAAATCAGTTGAAGTCGGAAACCGAGGTCCAGTCGACCCCGCGTTCGGCGACTGCATCGCACAGCGCCGCATGACGGTCCAGCAGACCACGGGCATCGGCGTCAGCCGCGCCGCGCAAGGCCAGCACAGCCGCGGCGCGATCTGGCGGACTGCCGGTCTCAAGAACCCGCGCGAAGTCTTCCAGCAGCGGGCCCGCCGCGAACGGGCCCACACAGCGCCAGAGCTCCGGACTGATCGTCCGCCGGGCCGCCCAGCGCTCGCGGGCGTAGTCGCCGAGCATGCGCGCCAGTGACGCGTTGGCACGACGGTCCAGACCCACGATGGGGTGGAGCGGGCTGCCCACGAACAGCGCCTTGAGCACCATCTGGTTCCAGGCATCGTCGGCCAGTTGCTCCGCGGGATAAGGGTTGCGATGGACCACCGCCTCGAATACCACTTTCATGTTCGACCGCACGCCCTCGGCGGCACGACCCCGGTGCCGGGCCGGATCCGGATAGAGCGGCAGCCCGCGATAGAAGGCCACCAGTTCATCAACGTCGGCGGTCGCGCAGAGCTGGTCCAGCCGCGAAACGAAACGCTCCGCTTCAGATCCGGTCGTCAACAGCAGCAGGACGCGCGCGGCCTGATCCACGGTCCACGACGAAGGGTTCCAGTCCGCTCGCGCATGACTTGCCTCGGCACGCTCAGCCGTATCCAGCTCAAGTGGCGCCTTGCCGAGCTTGCGCGAGACCAGGCTCACGCAGCGGTAGAGATCTCGGTCGCTGCCCCCAACTTCCAGGCTGGCGAGGGCGTCGTGCAGCCACTGGCTTGCAGTCGCGTCCAGACGACGAAGCAACCACTGCCGCAGCAGAACTGCGGGGGTCATGACTGCATCTCCAGCGGGGGCGTCGGCGCGCGGATTCGCGCCGCAGCTCCGAACACGTGGTCCAACAGCAGCTGCTTCACCGCCGCAGCCGGCACGGGCCCATCGGGCAGAAGCTCGGGTGCGGTGGTGAGGAACAGCGGGCCGTCCTCCGGAAGGTCAGTCGGACGGCCGTGCGAACCCTTGATCACCGTTGCGTCGAGACCGATCACGTCCATCAGATAACGCATGCCCATCGCCTTGCGCGCCAGACGCGAGGCCACGGCCAGCCTGGGGAAGGCGATCTTCGGATCGATGAGTAACTCGACCGGGTCGTAGCCCGGCTTGCGGTGGATGTCGACCGTGCGTGCGAAGTCGGGAGCGCATGCGTCATCGAGGAAGTGGTAGTAAGTGAACCAGCTGTCAGCCTGCGCGACAGCCACCAGCTCACCCGAGCGGGCATGGTCCAGGCCTGCGGCCCGCTTGCCGGCGCCGTCGAGCACCCGCTCCACGCCCGGAAGCGCGGCCAGGCAGGCGGCCACCTCCGGCACCAGCTCAGGGCGCGCGACGTAGACATGGGCGAGCTGGTGATCGGCGACGGCGAATGCTTCGGAGGCACCGGCATCGAGCTGTTCGCGGCCCTGCTCGAGGCGCACCTTGAGCCAGCCCGCCTCGCGCAGGGCGCGATTCACATGCACCGGACGCGACACTTCGGTGATGCCGTACTCGGACAGCACCACCACGTGCGCACCCTGCCGACGGGCCTGCTTGATGAGCGGAACACACAGTGCATCGACCGCGGCGACCTGCGCAGGAATGTCGGGATGATTCGGCCCCAGACGCTGAAGGTCGTAGTCGAGGTGCGGCAGATAAACGAGCGTGAGCGTTGGCTGGTGACGCTTCATCACGTGCAGCGAACTGTCCGCGATCCAACGGCTCGACGCGATGCCGGCACCGGGCCCCCAGAATTGAAACAGAGGAAACGTCCCCAGTGCGCCCTGCAACTCATCGCGCAACCCGGCAGGGTGCGTGTGAATGTCCGGGAGCTTGCGGCCATCGGCCAGGTACATGGGGCGCGGCGTGACAGCAAGGTCGACGCTCGCATACATGTTGTACCACCAGAAAAGCTGGGCACAGGTGAAGTTGGGATCGCGGTTTTTCGCAGCGTCCCAGACCTTCTCTCCGTGCACCAGTCGATTCGACTGCCGCCACAGCCAGATCTCCGACAGATCCCGGAAGTACCAGCCGTTGGCCACGATCCCGTGGTCTCTTGGCTGCAACCCCGTGAGCATCGTCGACTGGACCGTGGTGGTGACCGCAGGCAGGACGGTAGTCAGCGGGCGCACCGCGCCTGCCCGAGCCATCGCCTGCAGGTTGGGTGCATGCTGCAGCAGACCCGGCGTGAGGCCCACGACATTGAGAACCAGGGTAGGCGTCACGTCAAGACTCGATTCCGAGCCGCTGCTTTCGGCTCTCGCAGGCGCAAGCGAACGCACCATCGACTGCCGGGCTGGCAGCGACCGGACACTGAAATTCCGCCGACCGGCTGCATGGCCGCGCGCTGAACTGACGAAGTGGGGTTGGATGCCTTGTACAACTTCGCGCTCCCTCCCGTTTCAGGATCCGATTTCCGGCATCGTGCGAATCGAAATCGGCTGCGAAGTCCCTGCTTGCGCACCATTCGATCTCGACGCGGAATGCTGCGTTTCACTGCCTCACTGCAACGCCAAGGGCGCCCGAACCCGACCCTGCGAATGAGTGTAGCGGGCAGCACGTGCCCAGGGGCACCCTCCAGGTCAGGGGGAGCGAGGCGCGCCGTGACAGTCAGCACGCGCTTACGTGCTTCGGAGGTGCGGTGGAGGGGACAACGATCCACCCGGGACATTTCGCCTGCGAATCGGCCTTCGGATTTCGAGTCGTGCGAAGAGCGTGGCCCTTGACGGGTTCGGGCACCAGCCATAGCCTTTGCTGATGCCCACACAGTTTGCTCAGTCCCCGCACGGCTCCCGAAGGTTGGTCCGGTTCCTCGAAGTCGACGCAAGCGACCTTTCGAAGGTGGCCAACGGCATCGACGACCTGTACAACGAGGCGTTCGACGTGATCGTCGTCAGAGGCGCCTTCGACGCAAGATCGTTGGCAGAGGCTGGGGCCCGACTCGACGCGAACCCCCTGGACCCGGGCTGGTCCCGTCCGAACGAGAAGATGCCACTGGAAGACCTGCAACTGCTCGGAACCGACATTCCGGCGACTCCGACGTATCGGGATCCTCGGGGAGCTTCACTCGAAGCGTATCTCGGCAGTGCCGCCACGCATGCGTCGTCGGCGTCGGCGGTATTCAATCCAGGGTTTGTCGCCGCCGCTGAAATCCGCAACGTGCTGGGCCACCTGTCGGGCGCGCGGCCGGTGAGCGTCGCGCATGCATCCGACGGGCGCTCGTACGTTCCATTCACGATCCGCCGGCTCGTTGATGGCAAGCAGATCGGTATCCACCACGACTACCACTACCAGCTCGCCCTGTACTCGGATCTGTCGCAGCGAGTCGATACCCGGACGCTCATCAGTTATGTGGCCACATTGCGCGCACCGCTGGCTGGCGGTGAACTCTTTGTGTATGGCGCGACTTCGGACGCCACCGATCTGCCCAGACTCGCGAACGGGTTCTCGTTCGATCTCGCGGCCATCGAAGATCGTTATGACTGCAGGCGATTCGAGATGAACGAGGGGGATCTCTTCCTGCTCGCCTCTGGCCGCTGCCTCCATCGCGTGGGCCGGATCTCAGGCCCGCAAGCCCGCATCACGATGGGAGGGTTTCTGGCGCTGGCCCGAGAGGGTGACCAGGTTGTTTACTGGAGCTGACTCGCAACCATCCTTTGCAAAAGCCCGCATGTCGATCGCCCCCGACCTGGGGGGAGTCGCGCCCGCGCGGCTTCAGGCCGTGCAAAACTTGACCCGAGGTTCGCAGCCACGCAGAGCACCCCGCCGGACCAGGCTGCACCCGCCGGAATTTCCTGACGTTTCTCATCCTTTCTCAACCCTGCGAGATCGAACATGACCCACCTGAAACAACGATGGATCCCCAGCCTCTTGATCTTGGTCAGTGCCCTGACCACCTCTGCCGGCACGCTGGCTCAGCAGCGCGAGTTGCGCGTCATCTCCGATCGCACCGACCAGGGTGTCCTGCGCCCCATCCTCGACGCCTTCGAAGCACGCAGCGGCGCCAAGGTCAGCGGTGTGTTCATGGACCAGGGTCTGGTGAACCGGCTCGAATCCCGTCCCACCGAAGCTGACGTGGTGATCACCAAGGACGCCGAGTTGCTCGACATCGCGGCGCAACGCGGCCTGCTCGATCCGATCAAGTCGGCGAAGATCAGCGCCGCCATTCCACCGGAGTTCATGGACCCGTCCGGTCGGTATTTCGTCGATGCCTACCGGGCGCGCGTCATCTTCTACTCCAAGGCGCGAGTCAAACCCGGCGAACTCTCGAGCTATGAAGACCTCGCCAGCCCCAAATGGAAAGGCCGCATCTGCGTGCGCTCCGGCACGCATGACTACAACCTGGCGCTGTTCGGACAGTTCTTCGCGTCCTTCGGCGAGACCAAGGCCCGCGAAGTGATCTCGGGCATCCGGGACAACCTGGCTCGTGCACCGAAGGGCAACGACCGCGAGCAAGCCCGGGCGATCTTCGAGGGCAAGTGCGATGTCGCCCTGATGAACACCTATTACCACCCGATGATGGCCGAGAACCCGGAGCAGAAGGCCTGGGCCGAAGCGGTGGGGGTGTACTTTCCGAGCCAGGCAACCACGGGCACCTTCATCATGCGATCGGCCGCCGCACTGACAAAGGCCACCGACAACCGAGACCTGGCCACGGCCCTGCTGGAGTTCATCGCATCCAAGGAAGGGCAGCAATTGATGGTGGACCGCACCAAGCAGTACTCCGTCCTGCGAGACGTGTCAGCGCACCCGCTCATGGTCAAGCTGGGCGAGGAGCAGGGCCTGGTGGACGGCCGGTTCAAGATCGACTTCGTGCCGCTCAATCGGATCGCCGGAAGGCGCGACGAGGTCATCAAGCTTGTCAACGAGCTCCGCTTCGACGCTGAGCGTTGATGCCGCCATCCGGCGGCCGTCGGATGGCATGAGCGCCATCCGAATCGTCAGGTCGGCCTTCGCGCTGGGCCTGGCCGCATGCGCGCTGCTCCCGGCAGGCTACCTGCTGCTGGCAGCCCTGCCGGTCCTGTTCGATGGGGGATGGCTGGCCCACTTCGCAAGCACCAGCCTGCCCCATCAGGCCCGCACGAGCCTGTGGGTCGCGATGGAAGCGTCGGCCGTGGCCTTCACAGCGGGCGCCATCCCGGCGGTGGTGGTGTCGCGCTTCGATTTCCGGGGCCGACAGCTGGTCGGTCTGATGGCCTTGCTGCCCCTTCTGTTCGCGCCCTCCGTGACAGCCACCACCTGGACGGTGTACTTCTCTTCCGCGTTCTTCGAGAGCCGGCATGCGTTGGCCATTCAGCACGGGCTGACCTGTTCACCCTACGTGTTCATCGTTTTCCGGGTGGCGGCAGCGCGCATTCCGAACTCGTTTTCGGAGCTGGCAGCCGGTCTGGGGCTCGGGCCGTGGCAGCGGCTGCGGCGCGTCCACCTGCCTGCCTATGCGGTACCGGCAGCAGCCGGACTGATGATCGTCTTTGCCCAGGCCATCGGCGACTACGCAGCGGCCGAACGCCTGGGCATCGACACCCTCAGTGTCGGCGTGCTCAACCTCTGGCTTGCCAGCCAAAGCTCCCTGGTGGCGGCGACCGTGGCGGTGGTGATGATCGTTCCATCGGTGTTGCTCGTGGCAGTGGCCGCCTGGGCGTCCACCTCGATCATCAGCCAGAACCCCATTCCGCCAGCGTCGGCCGCGGCTTCCCGCAAGCCGCTGGCCACGCCAGCCGTCAGGGCGATCGTGTCCTGGAGCGTGCTCTGCTCGCTCGCCGGGTTCTGGATTCCCGAGGCGCTCACCGTACGCTGGGCCTGGCTCAAGTGGGAGAGCACCCGCTTTGCCTCCATCCCCGGCGACATGATCAACGCGGCCGGCACATCCCTGTGCACTGCACTCGTGGTGGCGGCGATCTGTGCGATCACGGCCTTGCTGCTGCGGTCCGGAGGGCGATCCAGCCTGGCCGAGCGCATGCCGTGGCTGTTCCTGAGCAACTACTTCCTGCCTTCGCTGGTGCTGGCGCTGGCCTTCGTGATGATGAGCCGAGACGGCTCTGTGGCTGCCCAGTGGCTCGGCTCGTGGCGCGACAGTCGCCTGCTCATCGTGGTCTCGGAGTCGTTGCGTTTCATGCCGTTCGCCATGCTGCCCGTGCTCGATGCGCTGCGCCGCACACCGAACGCCACCATCGAAGCGGCGCGCGCGTTCGGTGCGGGCCCGGTGAGTGCACGCATGGTGGCCTTCGCAGGACATTTGCGGCCGGCCTTGATTATGGGCTGCGCACTGGTGTTCATGGAGTCGCTGAAGGAACTCGACATGAGTCTCATGCTGCAGCCTTTCGGTTACTCGTCACCGGCACTGAAGATCTATGCGTTCTCGCGGTTCCAGAACATGGACCGCGCCGCCGTATGGGTGCTGATCACCCAGGCCTTGATGCTGCTGCCGCTGCTGCTGTGCTGGAGGCGCATGAACAAGCTCGGGTCTCCTCACACAGCGGGCCCCGCGCAACGAGCCGCCACATGACAGCCTCGATCCTGTCGATTCCATTTTTCAGCGGAGCGCGCGCGAGATGCTTTCAGTTCAATCCCTGACACGCGTGATCGGCAGCCGGGCGGTGGTGTCAAACGTGTCCTTCGACATGGCATCCGGTGAGGTCCTGGCCATCCTGGGGCCTTCGGGCAGCGGCAAGACGTCGCTGCTGCGCATGATCGCCGGCTTCGACGCGCCGACCCGCGGCAGCGTGCATCTGCATGACCGCGAGGCTTCCGCCGCCGGCAAGGTGCTCGTGCCTCCAGAGCATCGGGCTCTGGCGCTGGCATTCCAGGACGCGACGCTGTTCTCACACCTCGACGCGGTGGGCAACGCCGCCTTTGCCATTCCGGTTGCCAACAAGGCCGACCGTCATGAACGGGCCCGCGCCGCACTGCGCGACATGGGCCTGACAGACATGGACGGCCGCGACATCGCCACACTGTCGGGAGGCGAGGCACAGCGTGTGTCGCTGGCGCGTGCGCTGGCCGCCGATGCGAAGCTGCTGCTGCTCGACGAGCCGTTCGGCAACGTCGACCGACTTACCCGCATCGACCTGGTGTCGCGACTGAAAGCCCGACTGGCCAGGGGTCTGGGCGCGATGATCATCACGCACGATCCCGCAGACGCCATCGAACTGGGCGCCCGCGTGCTGCTGATGCGCAATGGTCAGGTGATGGCCGACGGCTCGCACGAGTCGATCAGCAACGGTCAGTTCGGCGACTGGGCGCGGTCGTTCCTGATGGCGGGGAAAGAACCCTCCGCTCCGGCGGCGCAGCAGCCTCCAGGGCGATGAGCCACTGATCGACCCGCCTTGCAGCGCGGTCGCGACGTGTCGTCTCGACTGTCCGACCGGCGCTGGCGATTTGGCAGCAGCCCTCGGGGGCCGGGACGCTTCATGGCGACGATCACCGGGCCCGCATTCGCATTCGGCCCAGGGTTTCTCTGACGCCTGCGAGCGTCAGGCGCGTCCGGTCGACCAGGACACCCGACAGGAAAAGTGCGAGAGCCAGTCCGATCAGCGTGCGATCGACCGGCGTCGGTTCCTCGTTCACGCCGCGACGCTTCGCAAGCTCACCCGGTGTCCACGCGCTGACGAGCCCGGCGGTCGTCCACGCAGACAGCTCCGGGTTGACGCCCCAGCTCTCGCTTTCGCCACGATGGCGCCGCAGGTGAAGTTGCCGCTGCGTTCCGAGCGGGGTCGAGGCCACAAACGTGTAAAGGCCGGCGCCGGCGTCGGGCAGCACCGCTCGCAGCCGCCCCGGGCCGATGTGCTCGGTACCGAGCAACCTGCCCTTCGCAGCGGGTGTATCGACCGCGACAGACAGGTTGCCAGCATCGGGCTGCCCCGCCGCGCTCGGAACATCCACCTCAATCTGCAATCCGCCCGGCAGATCGGAAACCGACAACCCGAGTGCCCCGCCCCGGGCTGTCCCGCTGACCCAGGCCGCCAAGCCTCCGGCGAGCTGGGGCCATTCGCGCCAGGACAGCCATTGCGGCGTCCACGGCCCGAGCCCACTGGTGACCGCGACCACCCGGCCCAGGCCGGATCTCCGGAAGGCAATCAATGGTTCGCCCCGCTGGCTCTGGACTGCCACCGCGGCATCGGGTCGGGATCGAGTGACAGCGTGGGCCGCGACAGCGGGCCAGTCCTTCCATGTCCCGGGCGCGAACGGCAAGGCCTGACGCTGCTCCACCGTGATCGTGCCGCGCTCGATCCGCGCCCGGCGGCGCTCCACCCCGGCGCGCATGACCACCGGGAGCTCGGCAGCCTCGTTCACGCGCAGCACCAGCCCCGCGCCCACACCAGCCAGCCGTTCCAGCGCGGAGACGTCGGCATCCGGGCCGACCGCCAACGCAATCATCTCGATGCGAGACCGGTCGAGTCGCGCCCGCAGCGGTTCCAACGGGGCGCCGTCGACAAACCCGTCCGTGACGACGATCAGCATGCGCCGCGAAGCGTTGGCTCGTTCGAGTTCGCCGATCGCGGCTTCCAGTGCGGGCGCCAGCTTCGTTCCGCCGTTCGGACGCACCTGCCAGTCGCGTTCGAGAGCCAGGGTCCCGACCGACGAAGGGCCGAGTGGAATCAGCACACGCGGCAGGACGTCGAAGACCACGAGTCCCAGCGAATCACGCGCCGTCAGGCCGCGCGCGGTCTCGATCACGGCGCGTTGCGCCAGGGCGAATCGATCCACGCCACCGCTGCCCTGTCCCATGCTGCCCGACTTGTCGACGGCGAACATGATCGCCACGGGCTGGTCCAGCGCCGCAGGCTCCGACAACACGGGCAATACCGACTCGAGAGCCGACTCGCGGTACCCGCCCCTGGCGAACGAACGCTCGCCGCCCAGCACCATCAGCCCGAGGCCGCGGCGATCCACGGCGTCCACCAGGGCACTCCAGAATCGCGGGCCCGCATCGGAGACCGCCACGTCCTCGAGGACGACCGCCTGGTACCGGTCGAGCCCGTCGGCATGGGCGTCCAGCCGAGCGGCGGGGACGACATTCAGCGACCAGCCCCCCTGGGCCAGGCTGCGCGCCAGTGCCCCGGTCGCCCCCTGTGCGTACAGGATGCCCGCGCGCGGTGCCACGTCGATGACGGCAGCGTCCGGCATCGCATCGAGCACACGCCCTGAAACCGGGTCCTCCAGCGCCACGTCCACGAGAACCGCGCCGACGCTGCGCGCGTCGAACTCGATCGTTGCCAGACCCGCGCCGCTCGACGGGGCACTCGAACTCTGGGTGTCCCCGCCGGCGGTTCGCATGCTGGCCTTGACGCGAAACGTGGAGCCCAGCTGCCCGGCCAGACGCACCGTGAGCCGGACCTTCTGGCCGAGACGCACCCGGTCGGGCACCACGACCTCCTCGATGCGTGTCTGCGGTGGCTCACGCCCGACGGGGATCCATTGCACGGGCAACCGCGCCTCGCGAACCGCGCCCAGCGCGCGCGCCGTGTCGCCCACGGTCTCGAGACCGTCAGAGATGACCACGGCGCTGGCAAAGGGCGTCTTTGCATGTGCCGTCAAGGCCGCTTCCAGCGCCGCCTCGATGTTCGTCACCGAAGGGTCGAGATCGGCGGCAGGCTCGCTGGCTCGCGGTGAAGGCGGGGCGGGCCGACCCGCGAACTCGAGCACTTGCACGTCCAGACCGCGATCCGCCTTCGCAGCCTGCATCACGTCGGCGATCGCCTTGTCGGCGGCGGCTCGCGGCACGCTCTGCGAGCGGTCGACCACCACCAGCACCCTCGGCTTGCTGCGCGCATCGAGCCACGAAGCTCCGAGCAGGGCCGCGGACAGCGCCAGCAGCGCGGCCAACTGCAGGGCCAGCGCAAGCAGGGTCCTGGAACCGACGCCGCTCACTCGAGCGCTGCCCCCGCGTTGCCGCTCAAGCGAACCCACTGGCGACCCAGCGAGACGACTTCCCACAGCAGCACAGCCAGGGCGATCGCGAGCGTCGGCCATGTCCAGGATCGAAGGAGCGGCAAGTCATCCGCCGCAGGCGTGACACCCGAAGCGGCGGGAAGACGGCCCGGCAGGGACTGCGCCGCAGCACCACCGCGGACCACTGGTGCGACCCTGGCTGAAGTCGGGCCTCGGTCGACGATCGCGATCCGATCGAGCAAGTGCTCCCCGAGGACGCTCTCGAACATCAGGTTCACCAGCAGCGGAACCTCCGGCCCGCGCGTGATGCCCATCGAGCCGAAGTCCAGCGACGTCTCGATCAGAGACGGCGCCCCTGCACGCCTCACGATCACCGGCGCATCGCCAACCGCCAGGAGGACGACGTCTGCGTGGCGTGCATGGAGCGCCGATGCGGCTTGCAATGCTTCGGCATCCAGCCTGATGCGACTCGACTCGGCGACCGAGGACGACCACTGCAGCGGTCCGGCCAGGCGCGTCGGTACACGGTCTGCCACCACGCGGATCGTGGCTCGCCCGTCGGCCGACCCACCGGTTCCGCAGTCCAGCGTCGTGTCCACATCAGCGGCGTTGTCTGGCGCCACGGCAAGCGCCGGGTGAGCGGCCACCGCGGCCACGAGCGCCACGGGGCATTTCGAATCGGTGGCCACGCGGCGCCTGCGCAGCGGAGTGAGATCGAGGTCGATCGAATCGTCTTCGACCAGCGCATCGCCAGGCTCCAGCCTGACGCGAACCCGGGTCGTCGCCCCGATTGACGCGCTCACCAGCGCAGAGGTCCCGGGCTCGATGCGCTGCGTCGAACGGGCCGCTTCACCTGCGTCCGTGCCGATCACGACCTCGCGCGTTTCCACGTCAGTGCCGCCGTTCGTGATCTTCAGCAGCAGGTCGATCCGTTCCGGATCGCTCGCGCTTCGGCGAGCGGAAATCCGCTCCAGCCCGGCGTTGCGCGTGACGCTCGCCACTTCGATGACGCGGTCCGGATGCCGCCCGCCAGGCCAGTCGAGCAAAGCCGCATCGGCGCCGTCGGTGAGCAGCCAATGCGACCTGTCTCGACGCAGCAACGCTCCCGGAGGAGGCGCCGGCTCCCGGAGGCCGGCGCTCGCGGAGAGTGCCGCAACAGTCCCGTCGCCGAGCGCGCCCAGGCTGTGCCACGGATCGCCGAGCGACCGCACCTCGACGTCCTGGTTGTCCGCTTCTGACAACAGCCGCCGGGCCTGCCCGAGGACCTGGACGAGCCGCGTGCCCTGTGTCTCGCGGGTCTGCATGCTCAGCGAGTCATCGACCCACAGCGTGATACGTGATCGCTGCAACGGCAGCTGCGGCTCGGCAAGCGCCACGAAGATCAAGGCCGTCATCAACGCACGGTGACGCCACGCCGGATCGGGTGGCCGGCGTTCGCCTGCTGCGGGGGTGCTGATCGCCGAACCCCTCCAGAGAGAAAGACTGGACACGAACACGGTGCGGCGATGTCGCCCGCCGCGATGCAGCCAGCGAATCACTGGCACCAGCAGGAGACCGAGCAACCACATCGGTGACACCAGTGTCAGCAATTGGATCGCGCCCGCACCAGGTGTCCAAGCAGCGCGTGCTGCCAGGGGTTCGCGATGTCCCAATCGGTGAAGGCAATGCCGCTGCGCGCACAGAAGCCGTGCAACCGGGCCGTCATCGCGGCACGCTCGTCAGCGGCCAGCGCGTTCGCGCGTTCGGTGGCGTGGGCGGGCATCCTCGCCGCGGTCTCCACGTCCACGAGATCGAAATCGCCAGCCAGGCGCAGCCGGGTTTCAGCGGCGTCGGTCACCTGCATGACATGCAGGGACATGCAGCGCTGCGCCATCGCGCCCAGGTCGCGACGCATTTCGTCGGAAGCCAGAAAATCGCTCAGCGCAAAAACCGTGGTGGTGCCATGCACATGGCGCGCACAGGCACCAAGCTCGGACCGCTCGCCGGTCTGCGCCGGCTGCAGCGAGAGCAGCAGGCGGGCCATCGCCGCATAGTGATGTTGCCCGCGCCCACGGGGACATTCCGACAGCACGCGCGTCCCGAAGGCCAGCAGACCCACACGATGGCCGAGCTGCAGCAGCGCATAGCTCATCGCTGCAGCGATGCGCACAGCGCCATGCCACTTGGCAGCGCCCTGGACCGCCATGGACGAACTGGCGTCGAGCAGAAGCGTCCAGTCGGCAACGGATTCCGATTCGAACCGGCGCACGATGGGTTGCCGGCGCCGCGCCGTTTGCCGCCAGTCGATGTGGCGAACTTCATCCCCGGGCGCGTAGTCGCGATGATCGAAGTGCTGCAGTCCGACACCGGCGCGGCGTGAACCGGCCCGCGAACCCGGCGAGCGCGGCTGACGCTCGATCAACAGTTGTGCGGCTGCCGATGCGAACGATTGCAGCTCCGGCTCGCTGGGCAGCCCGGCCTGGATCAGAGTCGAAGTCGCCATCCGTCGATGATCGATGCAAGCGTGGATTCGACATCCAGGCCGTCGAGTTCGCTCTCCAGACGCAGAAGGATGCGATGGCGAAGCACAGGCAGCGCCACCACCGCGAGGTCTTCGATGTCGACATGTGCACGACCGGCCATCAGCGCGCGCACCCGGGCAGCCCTGACGATGGACTGCAGTGCTCTGGGGCTGGCGCCATACCGAATGTGCCGGCGTGTATCCGGACTGGTACCACCGACTGCAGGCTGCGTGGCAACGATCAGATCGACCGCCGCCTCCTTGCAGCGCTCGCCCAGCAGCACCGAGCGGCACAGCTCCGTGATCCGCAGCACATCGGCCGGCCCGGCGATGGAATGCAGCGTGTCCGAGGGCTCGGCATCGAGCGACACGTCGAGCATACCGCGCAGCGATTCCCGGGTCGGGAACGGCACCTTGAGCTTGAACATGAAGCGATCCAGCTGGGCCTCGGGGAGCGGATAGGTGCCTTCGAGTTCGATCGGGTTCTGTGTCGCCAGCACACAGAACGGAACAGGCAGGCGATGGGTGATCCCGGCATGGGTCACCTGCCGCTCCTGCATCGCCTCGAGCAGCGCAGCCTGGGTACGCGGCGTCGCGCGATTGATCTCGTCGACCAGCACGAGTTGGGCGAAGACCGGGCCGGGTCGAAACTCGAACGTCGATGCGCCCCCGGCCGCGGTCACGTAGATTTCCCCACCGGTGACATCGGCCGGCATCAGGTCGGGCGTGCACTGCACGCGAGCCCAATGCAATCCCAGCGCGGCAGCGAGCGCCTTGGCGAGATGCGTCTTGCCCAGGCCGGGCAGACCCTCGATGAGCACGTGCCCCCCCGCGAACACGGCGGTGATCAGCAGGCTGACGAGCTCCGACTGTCCGACGATCACCCGATCGAGCAGCGCGCGCAGATCCTGGATCTGACGATGAGCGTCAGCGAAAACACGGTCCGCGGGAAGAGTGGCAGTCATCGTTGTCGCGCGCTCGCCTTCAGCCATGCTTGTACGTAGGTCGTTTCGGTCGACGTCAGCCACGAATCCGTTGCTGCCACAGGGGACGTGGCAGCCGCAGGATCGGCATCCACCTGCTTCGCCACTGCGGATCGCTTCGAGAGTTCTTCATCGTAGTTCGCCACCTGCCCCGGATCGGCTCGCCTGTCGGCCAACGGACGCCGCGCAACCAGCTCGAGACGTTGAACGGGAATCGTACCCCGCAGAGCCCGGGAAGTACCGCCGCCTGCAGCCTCGTCGCGGCTGTCTCCGGCGTCTCGGCCGGAACTGCCGCCGACAAGTGGGGTCGCTCCGGCCGTTGGCGGTGCTTCCCCCGTGGCACCGGACGCGGTACCACTTGCCGGCCCGCGTGGACCTGGCGAGAGGACATCAGAGGCTGCCATTGCAGAACCGGAATCGTCATCGGACTTGCCGGTGCCCGGCGCCGACGCATTGCCCGCCCCGTGGCGTTCAGGCGACGCCGCCGCATCGGACGGGCCGGCGCTCAAGGCGCTGGCGATTTCGCTGACCAGCGCCGCTGAATCTGGCGAATCCGCAGCAGCCGGCGCAGGGTTGACGGGGCCCGATGCGACGGACCCCCTGCCCTGCTGCTGCGGGGCAGCAGCAGGGCCCGGCAGCATCTGGCCCACCAGCATCGCCAAACCAGCGCACACCAGCGCCGAAGCGAGCGATCGATACAGTTGAACCGGGTTTGGTCGCGCGGCAAGCTGGCTCAGGCACTGAGGCACCTTCGCCGTCGCGAACGCTTCGAGGTGTTTGACTGCCTGGACTGGCACCGCGCGCGGTGGTGTGGCCTGGTCCAGTTCAAGCAAGGTGGAGAACGCCGAGGCACCACCCAGATGACGATCCGCCCACAGCGCGCAGGCTGCATCGGCAGGACGCTTCCATCCGGCTCGGGCCAACATCGACGCCCACAGCACGGCGAGCGCGAACAGAACGGCGCCGCCAGACACCGATCGAGCGGCGAGGTGCACTGCGATCGCGAGCAGCATCAATCCGGCTGTGCTCCACAAGGACCGGCGGGCCGCCACATACAGCTGCCCTTGCCACAGGCGCCGCCGCACTGCATCGATCAAGGACTGCACGTCGGGAGAGGTCATTCTCGGCTCAACGAAGAGGCAGCGCCCACAGGTCGCGCGCAAGCCACGCAGACGACGCCATCGCAACCCCGATCATCGTTGCGATGACGTCGACAAGTTCCACACGGTGCAGCGCACGCCTCAGGCCCAGGCCCAACAGCGGCAGCACCACACTGGCGATCATCAGCAGCAGTTCCACCAGTGCGGTGAGCAGCAGCGGCACCGCGCTTGCCGACCAGACCAGCACCATCACCGGCCAGGCGGGCACAACCATCAGCAACTGCGCCTCCGTGCCCGAACGCCACCCGCACAGCGCCCCGGCGCGCATACCCAGAAGCGCGAGTGCCATGCCGCGGACGAGCCACAGAGCCTGAAGCGCATCTGCGGCCAAGCGGCCTGCGTCGGACCCACGGTCGAGGGCGATGCGCGTGCTGCCCAGCCACCACAAGGCCACGGTGCCCGCCAGCGCCAGTCCGGTCAGGGCAGCCACGCGACGGTTACGGGCTTCGTTCATGGATGCGGAGCAGACACGAGAAGCCACCCCTTCGAACCGGCGGGGGCATCCGCGACACCGCCGAGGTCGAGCGCCCAGAGGGCGCCCAGGCCGTCGGGCCGAGCGCGGGTCAAGGCCGTACGCAACGCAGCCTCTCCAGGAGCCCGTCCCGACTGTGCGCCGATCGTTGCACGGGCATCCGGGCCCAGCGCGGGCAGATCGTGGACGAGGCGTCCGGCCAGCAGCCATCCGGCAGGCCATGCCATCGTCCCCGCGTTTCGCACGTCACGCGATCCGTCAGGGCGCAGTTGCACCTCCAACGTCCGTGTCGTGGGGAAACTGCCCGCATAGCAGAGCGACGCCTGGTCAAACAGGCGGGTTTCGAACTCGGCAAACGCAACACGACTGCGGCTGGCGTCGAAGTCGAAACGCATCGCCCGGGTCGGTGAACACGCGTGCGCGGAGGACGCCAGTTGAGGTGGTATCGACACGCGCCTGCGCTCGCGTGCCAGACCCGGGAACCACTGGCTGGCCTGGTAACGCGCGAACCGGGCGCCCGACTCGCCCTCGCTCCAGATGACCAGTTGAGATGACGGCTCGGTGGCATGCAGCAAAGCCAGGGCTGCTGCAGCCGCAAGCACGGGAGTCAGCAGCAAGAGCGGCAACGAGGAGAAGAACAGGACCGCCAATCCCGCAGCCGCGAAATAGAAGGCCAGGCACAAGGCCACTCGATGCCAGACGACCGGGGTCGGTCGATCGAGCTCGCCGACCACCCCGGGAGGAATCACCGCCAGCGTGCTCGCGGAGAGCGACGCCTCGAGCAACTCCGTTGCATCTGCCAGCGACGCGGCGTTCATCAGGGCACCACCCCCGCAGCCTCCTGCGCCGTCCAGCAAGTGGCGCAGGCGCGAATTCGCGTTCAGCACCACGATGCGCCCGCAGCCCGCCGCGTGCTCGATCAATGCGGCCAGTTGTCGCTGATCGAGCGCACTCAGCGTCGGCGCGTCGACGATCAGCGCATCGATGCTCGAATAGGCCGACGCATTGCGCGGCAGGTCATCTGCGGCGAGCGAGAGCGTGTGGAAACCGCCCAGCTCGACCGGGTCGCCCGCCACGAGCGCCACACCCAGCGTCGGGGACTCGGACAGCGAAATGCCGATGTCTCGGCGCACGACGGGCCCGGGCTGCGGTCCCACAGTGACTGCGATCCGCTCAGTCGAGTTCACTGGAATCTGAAGCCGCAGGGCTCGACCGGGCTGCAGTTCGAGATCGGTGTGCACGGCCCGACGGCCCGAAACCACCTCGAGATGGGCATGCGTTTCGGCATCGGTCGTGATGCGAATGTCGACCTCGGTGGCCCGCCCGGGCCGGGACCAGCCCTTCCAGGCGGCTTCTGCCGTCAGGTCGATTTGCGGCGGCGAAGCCGCGTGCGCCAAGCCGCTGAGCACGAGCCCTAGAAGCGGCAGGCAGCGCAACACCGTGTCACTTCAGTGCCTGCTCGAGGGCGATCACCGACCACGCCGTCACGAGCTGCGGTCTGTCCTCCCACCAGGCGTTCGAATCCGCATTGGCCCAGCTGCCATCGGCCGACTGCAGACTCATCAGCTTCTGCGCCAGCTCGTTGCGCCAGTTGTGCTTCTGCCCCTTGCCATCGGTGAAGGTGTCCTCTCCGTAGGCCGCCATCACCTTCGCGAAGGCGTTGTAGAAATAGTAGAGGCCGTGCTTCTTGTTGGTTCCAGGATTGAACTCCAGCGTGTAGTTCGCCGTCATCCACTTGTACGCGGCCTGCACGCGCGGATCGGTCTTGTCCACGCCGGCGAAAAGCAGGCTGAGCAGCCCGGCCGCCGTCATGCCGCCGTACGACGATGTGCCGTTCTCGTACTCCGGCGGATTCGTGCCCGGCCGGTAGGTGAAGCCGCCGTCATTGGCAGCCCACTTCTGATCGTTGCTCTCGCTGCGGTTCTGGGACCGGTTCACGAAAGTCAACGCCTTCTGCCAGACGGGATCCTTCGGGTCGGTCGACGTGGCCTTGAGCCCCTCCAGCGACATGTACACGTTCGACAGGTCCGGCCGTTCGCCACCGCCGTAGCCGATGCCGCCGTAATAGACGTGGTCGGGCTTGTAGCCTTCATCCTCGTCGATCTGGTGAGCGAGCAGGAACTTGCGTCCCGCCGCGATCACGGCGTCATGCTTGGGATTCTTCGTCGCCGCGAGCGCGTTCAGCGCGACGGCGGTGTTGTAGGCAGTGGCCTGCAGCGAAGCGCTGATCGAGCCATCGGCCTTGACGTTGGCGAGCAGGTAATCCACCTGCCGCGTCATGAAGGCGCCATCGTCTTCGTTGTATTTCTCCGGGCTTTCGAGGAACGCGCGCAAGGCCAGCGACGTGATGCCCACCGACTTGAGTACCGAGCCATCCGCAGCCTGCTGACCGCGCAGGTAATGCAGACCGCCGGCAATGGCCCGCTTGGCCTTGCGGCGCAATTCGGGCTCCATCGCGTCTGCGGCGCGAACCGAAGGGGTTGCGAGCACAGCGCAGGCTGGCAAGACCAGCAGGTGTCTTCTCTTGATCATCGGGGCTTCTCCTTGGTGAGATCAGGGTGGGCTGGATCGTTGCTGGCGCGACGCCTGCGCGCCGACGCGAACGCACCGAGCGCCAGCATCGAGCAGACCGTGACGTAGAACCAGACCAGTTGAATCGGATCGGGATACGAGACCGGCAGCGCGGCGAGATTGGCGTGCTGGTAAAGCCACTCGTTGTGCAGCAGGTCATTGCCACTCGCCACCGCCAGATGAGTGAGCGGACTCAGGCCGAGGGCCGCATCGATGGCCCACTCATGCTGAACCGAGAGCAGTTCGCTCACCGGCCCGAACCACAGCGGCAGCGCGCCCAGCAGTGCAAGCACAAGCATCACGCTGCAGCCAGCCGTCTCGCGGGCATCGTCGGCGCGCCCGGACGGATCACGCCAGCGCGCCTCGAGCGCCGCTGCCATCGTGTGCGCCAGGATCAGGATGGACATCAGCATCGCGCAAGTGCCGAGAAGCCCCGACAGCGGTTGGCCCGGATGCCCGAGGACGCGAATGACGATGGCCGCCACACAAGACGCTGCAGCCGACCAGCCGGTGATCCGCATCGCCGTGCGCTTCACGGAAGCTGCCACGCCCGGCCAGAACAGCGGAGCGAGCAAGCCGACGATGGTCGTCACCGCCACGCGCTGTGCAGACGGCTGCAGATCGGGCGCTGTTGCACCGAAGGCGCTGGACATCAGCAAGACTGCCACGAGCAGCATCCCCCAGCGCACCGCGATCACGGGGTCGCGGTCGTCGCTTCGACAACCAGTTCGATGGCCGACCCGACCGGCGGCAGCATTGAATGGCCACGCACCGAACCGTAGGCACCGATGCCGATGCCCGTCCTCGATTCGATGATGCTGTTGGCGTCGTGCACGAAGCCGATCAGCGTTCCCGTGTCGTCAGCGGCGAAGTGCCCCAGCACTTCGGAACCGGGAGAACCGGTGTAGACCCATTCGACCGATTCGGGCTTCACACCAGCATCCGGATTGAGCAGCGCCTCGGCAGCGGGCACCTGACGGCGCTTGCCACCCTCGGTCCAGGCAATCGAAATGGCGATGCCCCGGCCCGCCAGATGGGCGGCCTGCCTCATCTGCTGCCACGGCACCTGCTTCGGGTCGCGATCGAGTCCGATCAGGATGCACGCGAGGTTGAACTCGCTGCCGGAGGTGTCGAGCTCCAGCAGCGTTTCATAGGCCTTCATGCCAGCCGGACTGGTGGCCAGGTATTCGAGCGGTTTGCCGACCACGTGCACGCGCCCCGGCACGGTGAAGGCACCCGCTCGTTTGTCGACGACGATGCGTCCGATCTGGAATCGATCCTGGCCGAGCGGCTTCAACTCTCCCACCGGGGGCGCTAGCGCCTGCGCGCGCACCTCGGACATGCTGGCCGCAGCCAGCACACCCAGCGCCGCGACGAGGCCGTCGCGCCGTCTCACGGCTTGAAGCCCATCACGACCCGGTGCGGCATCGGCGGCGGCAGCGGCACCATGCGCATGTCGCGGAAGCCACACTCAGCCATCCAGCGCATGACGTCGGCATCGGCATGCACGCCACCGTCGGGCGCGGTCAACATCATGTTGAGGCCAAACATCGCGGCGAACGTGGGCAGGGCACCGCCCTCGTCCGTGAAAACATCGCTCACCACCAGCAGGCCGCCGGGCTCGAGGCAGGCCGAGGCGCGCTCGATCAACCCGCGGCAGGTGGCCTCGCTCTCGCGGTGGAACATGCCGGACATCAGCACCACGTCCTTGCCCGAGCCGAAATCGCTGCTGTGATAGTCGCCGTCGCGCAACGCCACCCGGTCGCTGGCGCCGGCCGACGCGACCAGTTCACGCGCCACCGCGGCGACACCGGGCAGCTCGATCACCTCGGAGCGCAGGCCGGGGAAGCGCTCGGTGAGCAGCACCGAGTAAGTGCCCGGCCCGCCGCCGACATCGAGCATGCTGCGGCGGCCCTGCAGATCCAGCACATTGACCAGCACGCGCGCGATGCCGAGCGCGCGCTCGTGCATCGCCATCACGAAGCCGCGTGTGCGGGCGGGGTCGTCGCCCAGGTAGGTTTCGGCGGGCAGCGCCGGCTTGCCCGAGCGCAGCGCATCCTCGAGGTTGCCCCACGCCGAATACAGCTGATCGCTGTAGCGGATCACATTGCCCATGAACGCGGGGCTGCGCGAGACCAGGAACGTGGCGGCGACCGGCGCATTCTCGAAGCTGCCGGCCTTTTCGGTCAGGAAGCCCAGCCCGACGCAGGCGCGCAGGAACAACGCCGTGCTGCGCGCATCCAGGCTCAGTGCGGCAGCCACCTCATCGGCCGTGCGGGCACCATCGGCCAGCGCGTCGAACAGACGAAGGCGGTTCGCCGTGAGCAGCGTCTGGCTCTCCCAGTAAGCCGTGCTCAGGCGAACGATCGAGGATGGATCGGGCCGCATGGCTGCGGATGGGTCAGTGGCGCTCATGCCATCTCCAGGGCGGTGCGGTCGAGGTCGCACTCGAGCTGCATGTAGGCGCAGCGGTGGCACATGAAGCCCTCCGAGACCGTCAGCCCGTGGCGTTTGCGTATGTCGTGATAGCCCGAGCTCAGCGTCTCGAAGTAGCTGCGGATGCGCGCGTGGAAGTCGGAACGCTGGCGGCCGCCCACCGGCCAGACCAGCGAATAGATCGGAATGATCCCGCGACTGCAGAGGTCTTCCGCGCCCTGCAGCGCGATGCGGGCGGCCTCTTCCCACTCCAGGCCGTGCTCGGGCTCGAGCTCGATGCCCGCCACCATCGCCGAGTAGACGTTGCCGCGCCCCCAGTATTTGACTGCGGTCTCGAGCGACTCGATCCAGCGCTGGTAGCCGACATAGCGGTTCTTGCCGGGGCACACCTTCGCGAACAGCGGCTCCGACCACATCTCGAGGTTGAAGCAGACATGCTGCACCAGCTGCTCGGCGTGGAACTGCGCGATCAGGTCGTCGGGGATCGACCCCGACCCCAGCGTCACCGGGATGCCACGCGTGTTCGCCTGCTTGACGTACCGCGCGAGCTGCAGGAAGCGCTCGCCTTCCCTGCGCGCGTCGGTCAGCGAGCCGCCCACCAGGTAGATGTGGCGGATCTCGGCCTGGTCGATCACGGCGTTCAACGCATCGCGCATTCGGTCGAGCGTGGGCTCGGGAATCTCGAGCTGCCCCGTCTTCTGCCCGAGGTGCATCGTGCGCTCGTCGGGCGCCCCGTACGCACAGAAGGTGCAGCGCATCGAGACACCATCCTGCTTGTGCAGGAAGTACTCGCAGCCCGGCGCCACGTTGATCACCAGCATGTCGCCGTGCGTGGTCACGCCGGCCTGCGCGAACGGCAGGCCGTCCGCCGTCTTCTGCGTGAGCCACGGCCGCAACGGCTCGAACTCGATTGGCACGGTGTTGCCGCTTCGATCGTCGATCAGCAGATAGCCCTGCTTCAGATCGCCTTCGACATGCCACGGCGAATCGCCGTTGCCGAGGATGCGGATCTCGGTGCCATCGGGCGTGTTGATGAGGTACGGGATGGTCACGATGCCCTTGCCCGTCGGGTCGTGCTCCCCCTCCTTGAACCGGTAGGGGTAGTAGTTGGGCATCGAGTGCTGCGCGGCCTGGCCGAGAGCGGCCGTGTACCGGATGCCCTCGCACATCACCTGAACCTTCAGCGACGGCGAGCCGGTGAGCGTGATCATGTCGGCGGTACCTTTCCCTGCGTGAGCCATGAGCGGTTTCGGACGTTCGGCCCCACGCGCTCTTCTGATAACGTGAAGCGATGATGCCACGCACTCCCGGCCGGGCCGCGTTGATTCTTACCGCTGCGCTGTGTATTCCGATGGTGCCTTTTCTCGTGATCGGGGAGCTTCCCGGCGAGCGCTGGCTCTCGGCGAGCGACGACCATTCCGCGAACTTCGCGCTCGTCGGCGCCGGGCTGCTGGCGGCCGACGTGCTGCTGCCGATCCCGTCGAGCATCGTCGGCACGATGCTCGGGGCACGTCTTGGCTGGGCAGCCGGCTGGGCGGCAACCTTCGCAGGCCTGATGGCCGGGCAGTCGGCGGCCTACTTCGTCAGCCGGCGCATGCTGCGCCAGCGCAACGACGCATTGCCCGAAGCGCCGACGCTGGCTGCGCTGTTCCTCAGCCGACCTGTCCCGGTGCTCGCGGAGGCCATCGTCTTCAGCGCCGGTGCGGCACGTGTGAGCTGGCCGCAGTTCCTCGTGGCGTGCGGATCGGGCAACCTGGTGTACGCGGGTGCGCTGGCGCTCAACGGAGCGCAACTCGTTCCCGATGCATCGATGGGCCTGGGGCTGGTGCTGCCCATGCTGCTGCCCGCCGCCGGATGGCTGATCTGGCGCAAGATACGCCGCACCACCGCTGCAGAAAGTTGATGCCATGCTGTTCATGCTGACCAATCGCACCCGACCCGACCTGAGCTCCAACGACTACGGCGAACTCGCCGCGCTGGCCAAGGCCTTCTATGCCTCGATGCCGGCCGACGTGAAGGTTCGCGGCGAATGGGCCGCCGTCGACCGGTCGGTCAACTACTCGCTGCTCGAGGCGCCCGACATCGACACCGTGCGCCGCATCCAGGCCCCGTTCGAACGATTCACCGACACGGTGATCGTGCCGGTGAACGGCATCACGGGCTGGACAGCCGCCGGCTGAAATTCCCAGCGCGAGCCCACCCGGGCGAGGAGCGCAAAAAAAGGGCCGGCTGAGCCGGCCCTTCGATGAGCACTGCGGTGTCAGGCCGCAGCGCGCGACCGGCGCCGCATGCGGCCCGCAGCACCTGCAGCCAGCAGGGCCAGCCCGGCCAGGCCGAAGCTGGCAGGCTCGGGCACCCGGTTGTCGCAAGAGCCCTGGCCCACGGCGACGCAAGCCGAGCCCACATTCACGGACAGGCTCTCAGCATTCAGCCCGACGAAATTGCGCTCGAAATCCGGATTGGCGCCGAGCGAGAACGACGTGACGCCGTCCCCGAAACCCACCATTTCGAACGAGAACAACAGAAAGTCGTCCAGCTGCATCGCCATCAGATCAGCGTCGCTTTCCAAAGAGCTGTTGTCAAAGCCCAGATCGCCTTCGGGCAAACCGTTGTTGCCAAGCCCCAGCTCGTTCCCCAGGTTCCCGTAGTAGGTGATAAACGAGTAATTCAGCACTGAGCTGCTGTAGAGAAAGTTGAGGTCGAAAGCGGACAGGATCTCGCTTCCGAGGCCGCTGATCGACACATCGATCGTCACGCTATCACCGACGTTGATGTGCGAAGAAGCCGGCGTGAAGGTCAGCTCGATGGCTGCACTGGCAGGCGCGCTGGCCAGCATCGCGCCCGCAGCCAGCGCCAGGGCGGACAGGGTTGTCTTGAGTTTTTTCATGTCATGTACCTCGTTGGATGGGTGCGCCAGAGGTCATCTGGCGCACGTGGATCAGATGCTCGATCGGTTCGGCTATCAACCGCCCCCTACCAAGGTGGTGGCGCAATTCGCACGGGTGCACTTCAGCGTGCAGGCACGTACGTCGTTGATGGTGATCTTGCCGTCGCCCGTCACATCGCGCTTGTCGCCAGCGACCACCGGCTTGCCGATGCCGGCTTTCACCAGGTTCACGTCATTCAGGTCAACGTCGCCGTCGACATCGATGTCGCAACTCGCCACCGGACGCGGTTCGCAGGCATCGCCACGCGCATCGCCGTAGGTGTTCTCCTGGCCTGGGTTGGCAACAGCCGGGCAGTTGTCTTCGGTGTCGCAGACGCCGTCACCATCGGAGTCAACACAGCCACCACCGGTCGAGCGCTGCAGCACGAGCAGAAGGTAGGACTGGTGGGAGTTGAAATCCCAGTAACTGGGGGAGCCGCAAGCGAACGATCCGTTGGCGCATTGGACCGAGAGAATCTGATGCGCATAGTCGAAGTACTGCCCCTTGGGCTCGCCAGCGTAGAAGCCCGCAGCACCCGCGCCAAAAACCGCAGGTCGGGAGACCAACGCCGGATCCTTGTTCTCCTGACGAACAGCACAGGAGGGTGCAGAGGCAGCGGACAGCTTGCCAAGGTCATTGGGACCCAACTTGCCAGCGGCGGGTGAAATACCCGACTGCCGAATCAGTTCCATGCCCTTGAAGGAACTCCACATGTAGTAGCTCCAGGACGAGGTTGACCAGAAATTCCCCAGGTTGTCGAGGTCTTCCCAGCGATAGTGATTGCGCAACCATTCGATGTAGTTCTGCACCATGGGCGTGTTCACGTTCGAGCCACCAAACAGCTGGATGTACATGCCAGATGCCGTTTGCTGCAGCGACGGGTTGTAGCCCTTGTTGTAGCCGTGCCCACGTTCGGTTGCCGACAGAGTTGCACAGGAACCGTTGTCCGAGCCTTGGGCCGCACTGCCCTCATAGGCCTGGCGAGCAAGCGTCAGCGCCGCGTCGATCGCCGTTACCTTTGCGGCATTGGCGAACGCCCCACCATCGCCACTCTTGTTGGACGAGTAGAAGGT
>JBJXEJ010000044.1:0-4284 GCA_046154125.1 Rhizobacter sp.
CAGGGCTGTCCGGTCATTGCAACTTGGAATCGCTGTAACGCATTGATTTCACGTGAGATCCTGGCGAATTCGCACCGCAACGATATCTTTTCGCGACGGGCGTTTTCCGACCAAAACGGCGCATCAGGTCCGCCGCCACAGAATGGCGGATGCCCTCGAGCCGCACCGTCTTCGCTGAGTTGATGACCCATGTGTCGCCGCGCACGTTTCAGACGTGCGTCGCGCGATACGGCGGCGACTACAAGACCTCGCGGTTCTCGTGCTGGGATCAGTATCTCTGTCTGGCCTTCGCGCAACTCACCTACCGCGAGAGTTTGCGGGATATCGAAGCGTGCCTGCGTGCAGTGCAGTCCCGGCTCTATCACGCTGGCATCCGCGCTCGCATCTCGCGAGCCACGCTGGCGGACGCCAACGAGACCCGCGATTGGCGCATCTACGCGGACTTCGCGCAGAGTCTCATTCGGACGGCGCGCGCCCTCTATGTCGACGAGCCGCTGGCCGTCGACTTGGCGAACACCGTCTACGCGCTCGATGCCACGATCATCGATCTCTGTCTGTCCGTCTTTCCGTGGGCGCACTATCGTCGGCGGGACGCCGCCGTCAAGCTGCACACGCAACTGGATCTGCGCGGCGCGATTCCCACGGTGGTGCACATCACCGAGGGAAAACGCGCCGATGTGACCTTTCTCGACGATCTGGCGATCGAACCGGGGGCCATCTACATCATGGACCGCGGCTACGTGGATTTCGCACGCCTGCATCGCTTCACGCATGCAGCGGCCTTCTTCGTGACCCGCACGAAGAAAGGGATTCAGTTCCGACGACGCACCTCGCATCCCGTCGTTCTCGCGACCGGCGTGCAGTCGGATCACACCGTCGGCCTGGCCACCGCCGAGTCGCGACGCGCCTATCCCTCCCCGCTGCGGCGCGTGCGCTATGTCGATCCCGACACCCAGAAGCGACTCAGCTTCCTCACCAACAACTTCACGTTGCCGGCGCTCACGATCGCGCAGCTCTATCGGTCTCGCTGGAAAGTCGAACTCTTCTTTCGCTGGATCAAAATGCATCTGCGGATCAAAGCCTTCTATGGCACCAGTGAGAACGCCGTGAAGACGCAGATCTGGATCGCCCTGTCGGTCTATGTCCTGGTGGCTATCGTCAAGAAGCGTCTCGTCCTCGACGTCAGCCTCTACAAACTCCTGCAGATTTTGAGCGTCACCCTGTTCGAGAAAACGCCCATTTCTATTGCTGTTTTTGACATCGGCTCCCAATTCGACCAGATCGACGACGGCAACCAGTTGCAACTATTCGACTTATGACCGGACACTACTGTGCCATCACCAACCCTCCGCTTCATAGCGTCGGTCGGCGGCGCGCGGCATTCAAGACGGCCTTCGTCGGACGCTTACCCTCAAACGCCGAGAGAACCAGACGCGCGATCAGCGCGCCCGCTTACGTGAGCTCCTCCAGCACAACCTGCGAGCGGTCCGCGCCATGCTCCTGCGGGAATGGTTTGACGAGTTCTGGCACTATCGCTCGCTGGATTGGGCCGGCGCGTTCCTCGACGAGTGGTGTGTCCAGGTCATGCGCTCGCGGATCGAGCCGATGAAGAAAGTCGCCCGGATGCTGCGCCGTCATCGGCCGCTGATCTTGAACTGGTTTCGGGCCCGCGGTGAGATTTCCGCCGGCGTCGTGGAGGGGTTCAACAACAAAGCCAAACTGACCACCAGAAAGGCGTATGGCTTTCGCTCGTACAAATGCTTGGAAATCGCCCTGTCCCATACGTTGGGTCAGCTCCCGGAGCCGGAAACGACCCACAGATTCTGCTGAAGACCCCTTGATCCCATAAGCTCCCCGTGTAGCTAACAGCGCGCAATCTAGCTAGCACATGTGGGCCGCGCCGCTCGAAAAGTAGACCAGTACGCCGCTCAGAAAGTAGACCACCTGCGGGCGGTTAAGCCTACGCGGTTCCAGGCGGGTGACCGCCGGTCCGTGGGCCTCCCGTCAGCGTGAGCCGGCCGCAGGCCGGCGAGCGCCCTCCGTCAACCGCGGAGCAGCCTCCGTCGACGGGCCCGAGTCCTGTCGCCGGGATCAGCCCCGTCCCTCCGTGCCCCGACGCTTCCGCATGCGATAGCTCTTCCCTTTTCGCGGTGATCACGGTGGCGTGGTGTGCGAGGCGATCAAGCAGCGTGGTCGTGAGCTTCTCGTCGCCTGCAAAGACGGTAACCCATTCGGCAAACGCGAGATTCGTCGTCACCACTGCGGCGCGGCGCTCATAGCGGTCGGGGAGCAGATTGAAGAGCAGCTCGCCGCCGAGACGGTCAAAGGGCGCGAAGCCCAGTTCGTCGACGATGAGCACCTCGACGCGGAGGAGCCGCGCCGTCCCTGATGGGCTGCGGCTTGGTCTCACGCCGATGACGTCTCACGCGCCATTCGCGATCCTGACGTCCTGACGCGCGCTACCGCGACGCGCTGAATGGGGCCCTGCCGACCTTGTGGAGACGATAGCCGAGATTAGCAGGGTGGGCGGGTTAACGTAAGGCCCGTTCTCGGACTCAGGCCCGCGGCCACAGACGTTCTGAGATCTCGGACTTCGAAGGGCAGCCATCCGCTGCAATGGCTCTACGAGATCGGATACCGGCTTCGCCGCACTCGACGCCACTCGAGCGTTGAAACCACTGGGCGCGCTCGGCCAACGGCCACCGACCAATGACCAATGACCAATGACCAATGACTAATGGTGAGACCCTGAAGTCTCTGGTCCATTCTCCTATCGCGTGAGGTAGGCCCCTAAAGTTTGCACGAGCACAGCAGTGATGTGGGCGAGATCGCCGGAGAAGGGCATGGGTTCCCAGGCCCCTGAGTGATGGTGAAAGCTCAACCCGTAGGTACCGTCGCCGAGGGGATGGAAGCGGGCGACGGCGTCCTCGGTGTCGTCGGCGTAGACATAAAGGAGGCCGCGCCGCGGACGCACGGTCACGTGCGCGTAGTCGCCCAGTGCACCGATCGCAGCGCAGAACGCGGTGGCCACGTCGGCATCAGGCGCGCGGGTGACGGGCGGCGGCGAGGGTGATGTCATGCGGCGATGCCCGAGCGCAGCGGATAGCCCGTGAAGGTCCATCGGAACGGATGTGCCAAGTCGCGGTTCCAGTGCGCGATGAAGTCCAGCAACGTCTGTCGCAAGTGCGCCGTCGAGGTGAAGCTGCCATGGCGCAGGCATTTGCGGTGCACGATGCTGAAGAAGATTTCGATCTGATTGACCCACGAGGCATGCTGCGGTGTGTACACGAAGACGAAGCGGTGGCCATGCCGTTCGTTGAAGCGCGTCCACCGCGCGGCTTGGCCGTCATAGTGGATGTTCAAGTTGTCCCACACAATGTAGACCGTCCCCGTCGGGTACGTGGCGGCCACCGACTCCATGAAGGCTTCCAAGCTGGCAGCCGATCGGTCATCCCCACAACAGGCGGTGACCGCGCCACTCCTGACCTCGAACCCCGCGATCACGGCTTGCGTCCCGCCCCGGATGTACTCAAACTCCCGCCGGCGCGCGGGCGCGCCCGGCGCCCGCTTCCAGTGGTCGGGATACTTCCGCGCGCGCGCCTGCACGCCCGGCATCTCGTCGACGCACACCACGACACTCTCCGGCGGGGGATGCACGTAGAGCTCGCAGATGCGCGTGGCCTTCTCGCGGAACGCGGGATCGATGCTATGCAGCCAGCCCTCCACATGGTGGGGGCGGATATCCGCCCCGGCGAGCAGCCGCTGCACGCTGCTCCAACTGATGCGGCTGATCGTCCCCTTCAGGAGCGCCGCCTGACGCACCTCGTCGATCGTCCGGTCGGTGGTGCCATCGGCCTTTGTGGGGACCGGCTCGCATGCCACGGCGATGATTTCCAACCCGATCACGCCGCCGAACTGCGGCGGCCGGCCGGTCCGCGGGTGATCGATTAAGCCTCCAAGCCCCCGCTGCACGAAGCGCGTGCGCCAGAGGGCCACCGTTTTGGGGTTCACGGCCAGTTGGTGGGCCACCGCCGCGGCGCTGCGCGCCCCACGGCAGGCCAGGATAATGCGCGCCCGCAAGACCTCTCGCTGCGTGGCCGTGTGCGCCCGCACGCGCGTGTGCAGCGCCGCTTCAACTTCGGCGCTCAGGTCCAGGACGAACGGCGGTCGTCCGAGTCGCCGCGGAGCGTCTTGGCCGCCTCCCACGCCCACGGACCATACCGGGAACGCAGGGAAATGTACAGCACAAGATTTTCACCAGCGACTAACGGGTCTCACCACTAG
>JBJXEJ010000045.1:0-6826 GCA_046154125.1 Rhizobacter sp.
GGATCGTGATGGCACCGAGAGGGATGCCGGCGGACACCATGGTCTGCACCATGGGGCGCAGGAACAGCCGGTTCGGCACCGGGCGCGTGATGTCGCAGATCAGGATGCAGGCGCTCTTCTTGCCCCGGGCCAGCTCCGCCAGCGCAGGCGCGGCGATCGGCCTGGCGAGCGCGGCCGCGATGGCGCCCTTCGGGTCCGGTAGTTTCGGCATCGCACCCTTGCGGATGACCGTGGGACGGACGCCGGTCGGGACCGTGACCGGCAGATGGCCCTTGCCGAACAGCAGATCGATCCGTGATTCGGTCATTGCCTAGCCTCGCCCCTTGTAGTCTGACCGGACAGTAAGCCCGATCAGCCGGCAGCGGCAACCCGACCCTGGCAGCACCGCACCAGCGCGCCGTTGCAGCGACAGCTCCCAACAACAAGACCGGCTGCGAACCACCTTGCCCATCATACCATGCTCGTCGTCTTCGCAGGCGGAGGGCGACCGCTCAATTCCTCGCCGCCTCAATGGCGGCAACGGCGTTGACCAGTGTTTCCTTCAACGCATCCAGTCGCCGAAGCTCGATCACAGACCCGAGTCCTGCCAACACTAGGACCCGATCGAGCAAGGCATCGGATTTTCCCAGCAGTGCGATGAGGTGCTGATCGTCATGTGCAGATCGTTGTTGTCGTCGGCCGCGGCGACGGTGTGCCGGTCGGCCATCAGAGTTGCACCGACAGGTGGTGCCACGACAGTTCGTCGAGTTCGATCTCCAGGTCACGCGGTCGATTGCCGTACGACGCAGCGAAAGCCGACATGGCTTGTCGTTGTGTCGACCTGTTCAGCGTGGCGTGCGGCGGGGCGGTAGCGCTTGCAGTAGCTGGGCGCGCAGAGATGCGAGCCGCCCTTCAGCACCTTGCGCGCGACGCGCACCCGATCGTTCGGATCGTAGCTCTGCTCCATGGCGCCGCCGCGCGGATTTTCTGGCACGCAGCACGCTTTGGCCACATCGGCCTCGTGCTGGGTCGAATACCAGTCGGTGGTCCATTCCCAGACATTGCCGATCATGTCGTAGACGCCGTAGCCGTTGGGCGTAAAGGCACGGACGGGCGAGGTGCGGGCGAAGCCATCGTCGCGTGTGTTCTCGATGGGGAAGTTGCCCTGCCAAGTGTTGGCCATGTGCTTGCCGCCGGGCGTCAGCGCATCGCCCCAGGCGAATTCCGCGCCGTCCAGCCCACCGCGCGCGGCGAATTCCCATTCGGCCTCCGTAGGCAGCTCCTTGCCGGCCCATCTTGCATAAGCCTCGGCGTCCTTGTAGCCAACCTGCACGACGGGATGGTCGTCGAGCCCGCCGATATGGCTGCCCTTGCCGTAGGGGCGCCGCCAGCTGGCCCCGAAGGTGAAGCGCCACCACTGGCTCCAGTCGGCAAGGTCGATCGGCCTCGAGGGTGGCGTGAAGACCAAGCCGCCGGCTTTCAGCATCTCGGGCCTGGCGCCAGGATAGTCCTTGAGATCGGGATCAATCTCGGCCCAAGTGACATGGCCCGTCGCCTGGACGAAGGTGCGGAACTCAGCGTTGGTGACGGGCGCGGGGTCGATCCAGAAGCCCGCGACCGTGACGCGATGGACGGGCTTCTCCTCTGGGTAGTGCCGGTCCGAGCCCATGCGAAACGTGCCGCCGGGGATGCGGATCATGTCTGCCGTCATGGCGGGTGCGCGCAAGTCTGACATGGCCCTCAGGTTATCGTCACTTCCGGCCGAGGTGCCAAGCGCGATCCCGGGCCGCGGAGGCAAGGCGCGAGGCAACGTCTCAGGGCATCAGGTCCCAGGTCTTGAGTTTCCGGCGCGCTGTCCCGAAATTGCCGAGGTGGTAAATGGAAACGCCGGCCGGCGAGAAGGTGAAGGCATTGAAGGGTTCGGCCAGCATCGCCTTCAAGTACTCCTGGGAAGCGACACCGATGGTGACGTGCGGATTGAATTTCCTCCCGGTCGCTTCGGGAACGAAGGCCGCGACGTACTCGACGAGCCCCTTGCTGAAGGACCCATCTTCGGGTGTCAGGAAGAAGGCCGCCTCGCCGCCGACCTCGACCGTGAAGGGCGCCACCGCGTCGATGATCTTCTGCTGCAACCGGAGCCAGTCGTCGGTCGGCTCGATTACGATGCCGGCAAGGCCGGTTTTGCCCGTCGGGAGGTAGTAATACTTGAACGCGTTCAGCTTCCAGTTCGCGATCTTCTCGCCGGCCAAGGCCTTGCCGACTGCGTCGTAAATCTTGTCGAGGTCTACGGTCCGGACGAAGCGCTGCAGGGTCGTCATATGGGGTCTGTGGGCCTCGTCCAGCGCAAAGCCCTCGGGGAAGACCTTGAGCAGACGGGCATTCGCTGCGGCCGCGTGCTTCAGCATCACGGCATCCGGCTCCAACAGCACGTCGATGGCCGTCACCCCGCTTTGCTGCGCGTTGGACGTGGTTGTCCAGCCAAGAAGCAGCCCGAAGGTGACGCAGAGTGTCGCCAGTATCTTGGAGAATGGGCGCATGCAGATCTCCTACTTTCCGCCCGCGAAGACCTGCTTCCAGTCGTCCTTCATGCTGACGACGGTCCAGCCGTCCTTCTTCGCCTGGTCGTAAAGCGCCTGCGGGAAAGCACCAAGCCTGGTGTCCGGCAAGCCCTTTGCCGGGCCGTACGCGTATTCGCGGGCGGCATCGTCGTGGAACACCAGCAGCATGAACCGCGCGCCGGCGCCGCCTTGCGTGTACTCCAGCATCTCCTTGTCGCCACGGGAGTTTCCGAAGGCGGCAATGGGGCGCCGGCCGATGTGCTGGTTGATGCCGACGGGCTTGTCGGCCTTGTCGTCATTGAAGTTCAGTTCCGGCAGACGCAGCAGAGCGGGCTTGCCGTTGCGCATCTCGAACCTGGTCTTGACGCTGCTGCCGACGACCTGCTCCGGTGGGATGCCATAGGCCTTCTCCGTCCATGGCCGCATGAACTCGATACCGCCGCCCGAGACGATGAAGTTCTTGAAGCCGTTTGCCTGCAGGTAGGCGAGCAGCTCGACCATGGGCCGGTAGGTCATGTCGGTGAACAGCCTGCCGGTCTTCGGATGTTTCGCGGTGGCGATCCAGTCCTTCACGATCTGCTCGAATTCCACCGAGGTCATGCCGGCGTGGGTGGCCATCATGAGGTCCAGGATGGCACGGTCGCCGCCGGCGAGGGCGGCGGTCAGGTCGCCCTTGAGCAGCGAGGCGAACGGTTCCTTGGTCTTCCACTCGGGATGCTGAGGTGTCAGCGCCTTCACGCGATCTAGCGCGAAGTAGAGCTGGACCGGCATCGGCTGCTCGCACCACAGCGTGCCGTCGTTGTCGAACGTGGCGATGCGCTCCGCCGCGGGCACGAAGTCCGGCGAGCCGGGCTTGGTGACCTTTTCGACGAAGGCGACGACCGAGGCTTTCGCCGGCCCCTCGTTCCACGAGGGCAAGGGATCGCTCTGCGCGAGGACCGGCGCGCCGAAGACGAGCAGCGCGGCCGGCAGCACCGACAGAAGCGTGCGTTTGCAGATCATGGGAAATCCTCGATCCATGCAGAGCGGAAGCCCTACTTCGGCGGCGCCCCCAGCCCCTGGTTCTCCAGCAGCATGTTGTTGTTCAGCTTGGACATGACCTCGTCCAGGTTGAAGCTGGCCGCCTTCTGGCGCTGCGGGTACTCCTTGAAGCTCGCCAGGAACTGGCCGACATAGTCCTGTGCGGGAATCAGCAGGAAGACGTGATCCATCAGCCAGTCGTAGTAGGTGTTCGACGTGATGTCGGCACGCTCGTAGGGATCGGTGCGCAGATTGAAGATCTTGGGAACCCTCAGGTTCACGAAGGGTGCCGCCCACAGCCGTAACGTGCCGGGGACCTGCTGCTCCAGGAACACCATCTTCCAATTGTCGTAGCGCAGCGCCGTCAGTTGCTGGTCGTCGTTGAAGTAGAGGAACGACTTGCGCGGACCCTTCGGCGTCTGCCCCGTCAGGTAGGGCACGAGATTGTCGCCGTCGAGATGGACCTTGTAGGTCATGTCACCGACCTTGTAGCCCTTCGCGAGCTTGTCCTTCACCTCGGCGTCACCGCCGATCGCCACGAGGGTCGGCAGCCAGTCGAGATGGGCCACGATCTCGTTTGAGATCTGGCCCGGCTTGATCTTGCCCGGCCACCGCACCATGCCCGGCACCCGGTAAGCGCCTTCCCAATTCGTGTTCTTTTCGCTGCGGAACGGCGTCATGGCACCGTCGGGCCACGAGTTCATGTGCGGGCCGTTGTCGGTCGAGTACATGACGAAGGTGTTGTCGGCGATCTTGAGATCGTCGAGCACCTTGAGGACCTGGCCGACGTTCCTGTCGTGGTCGATCATCGTGTCGTGATATGGGCTCTGGAACTCCCCCGCCTGGCCGAGGCTTGCCGGCTTGGTATGGGTGCGCAGGTGCATGTGGGTGAAGTTCACCCAGACGAGTGCGGGCTTCCCGGCCTTGTTCTGGCGCTCGATGAAGTCGATGGCGCGGGCGGCGATGTCGTCGTCGATCGTCTCCATGCGCTTCTTGGTCAGCGGGCCGGTGTCCTTGCACACCTGCTTGCCGACCTTGCCGAAACGCGGATCGATTGTCGGATCGTCCTTGTCCGAGGCCTTGCAATCGAGCACACCGCGCGGACCGAACTTGGCGCGGAACGCCGGGTCCTTGGGATAGTCCGGCAGCTCGGGCTCTTCCTCGGCATTGAGATGATAGAGGTTGCCGTAGAACTCGTCGAAGCCGTGGACCGTCGGCAGGAATTCGTTGCGATCGCCCAGGTGGTTCTTGCCGAACTGACCGGTGGCGTAGCCTTGCGCCTTCAACAGCTCGGCGATCGTCGGATCTTCCTTGCGCAGGCCGATCGTCGCGCCCGGCAGGCCGACCTTGGTCAGGCCAGTGCGCAGGCCCGCCTGGCCGGTGATGAACGAGGCCCGGCCAGCCGTGCAGCTCTGCTCGGCATAAATGTCGGTGAACATCATGCCTTCGCTGGCGATGCGGTCGATGTTGGGGGTCTGATAGCCCATCAGTCCGCGCGAATAGGCGCTGACATTGGATTGGCCGATGTCGTCGCCCCAGATGATTACGATGTTGGGCTTGGCCGGTTGCTGTGCGCTCGCGGGCGCCATGGCCAACAGGCTGACGGCAGCCAGCAGGGCCGCCCTGTATATGCGTTTGCCGTAGTTCATCTTCTCGCCCTCCTCGGACCGCTGCCCGCCCTTGTCGACCGGCTGTGACGCGCCATTGCTGAAGCAGATCAAGCAGGGCACTGCTGACTGGACACAAACTAGAACTAGAATATAGTTCTACTTAGACCTTTGAAATGAGCCCTGTCAAATGCCCGATTCGATTCGCAGGCCCCCTCAGCAAGCCCGAAGTCGCAAGGTCGAGAACGCCCTGCTTCGGGCGGGGTTGAGAGGTATTGGAACACGCGGCATCGCGGCCTTGAGCATGGCCGACGTCGCGGCCGAGGCTGGGGCCTCCGTCGGCTCCCTCTACTTCCGCTTCGGCGACAAATCGCAATTCGTCGGTGCGGTGCTCACCGTTGCACTGGAGGAATTCCACGATCGGAGCTTCGCCATGTGCGAGAAGGCCGAACGGGAGAAATGGCCAGAGCGCCGAGTCCTTGAAGGCTGGGTGTCGAATATCATCGCCTCGGTGCGCGAAAGGCGGACCCTTATCAGGGAATTGATCAGCTATATGGCCACGCAGCCCGAAGCCTGGAAACCGATCCATGAGCGACGGCGTCAAGTGGAAGACAGGCTGCTGACAGTTCTTTCTGCGGGCTCTGGCGACGCCTCCAAGCCTGCTCGCAAGTTGCAGCTGCGCATCGGCCTGCAGGTTGTGGCCGCGACGGTCATTCATATGGTGATCGTCGATCCCGGGCCGCTGCGGATCGACGACCCTTCGTTGAAGGACGTACTTTGCGACCTGCTCTTTTCGTTCATTGACGCGCCCGCTCAGAACGCCAGAAAGAACCGCCGAGGCCGTAAGTCGGTTCGATCCGAAGAACCTTGATGCGCGCTTCAATGCCTGGCCCATCCCTTGATGCTCTCCGGCATCATGGGGCTCACGGACCTCTCACCTCTTGATTTGAATCAACGTCCCCCGACCCGGGAGGACGCATCTGTTGCTTCCTTGGCGCGCCACTCCAGTGGCGCGTCTTCCCTGTGATCAACGATGATCGCGCCACTGGAGTAGCGCGCCCCCAGCGCATCTTCGTGGTGATCCAGCTCCCAGCGCTCGCCAGGCCGCCCTCTATGGCATCACTTGGGTCTCACTTGATCGCCACCAGCTCGACGTCGAAGATCAGTGTGGCGTTGGGCGGGATGACGCCGCCGGCGCCGCGCTCTCCATAGCCGAGCTGCGGCGGAATGATCAGCGTTCGCTTGCCACCCACCTTCATGGTAGCGACGCCCTCGTCCCAGCCGGCGATGACGCGCTTCATGCCGAGGGGAAACTCGAAGGGCGACCCGCGGTCGACGGAAGAGTCGAATTTTTTGCCCTTCGCGCCCCCTTCCGAGAGCCAGCCGGTGTAGTGCATGACACAGGTCTGGCCGCTTTTGGGGCTCGCACCCGTGCCGACGGTCGTGTCGATGAACTTCAAGCCGGTGTCGGTCGTCATGGTTTTTCCTTGCGTTTGCGCAGCAGCTCCACGGGCGGCGGCGAGTGTTGCGATTGCAATCATGACGCGGCGGGTCACAGGCATATGGTTTTTCCTCGGAGAAGTCGCGTGCAGGTCCAGCGATACGAAACTATGGCGAGGAAGCCAACCCTGATGATTTCGGTTCAGGCGGCCACCGGTGCCG
>JBJXEJ010000046.1:0-22280 GCA_046154125.1 Rhizobacter sp.
ACATCAGCATGATCCGCTCGGGCGAGTTGAGCGGCCAGATCTCGACAGTGATGGAACGCCTGGTCGAGCACATGGAACGGCTGCGCGCGCTGCGCGAGAACGTCATCTCGGCGTCCATCTACCCGGCGATCCTGCTCGGCGTGGCCGTCCTGTCGATGATCGGAATGCTGGGCTTCGTCGTGCCGCAATTCGAAAAACTGTTCGTCGACATGGGTGACGCGCTGCCGATGCCGACCCGTCTGGTCATGGGCCTCGGGCGCGGGTTCTCCGAGTACGGCGTCATCGGTGCATTGCTGCTGTTTGCAACGATCTACGCGGCAGCCCGCTGGCTGCGTTCGCCGTCGGGACGGCAGTGGTGGCAATCGTCCGTGCTTCGGCTGCCGATCCTCGGGCCACTGCTGGTCAAGTACGAATTGACGCTGTTTTCGCGCTCGCTGGGAACCCTTCTGGGAAATGGGGTTCCGATGGTGGCGGCGCTGAACATCGCGACCGAAACTGTCAGCAACATGGTGCTCAAGAACGCGCTGTCCCGCGTCACGCCACTGGTCAAGAGCGGAACCCGGGTGTTCGATGCGATGTCGGCGACGCAGGTGTTCGAGCCGTTGGCGATCAACCTGATGCGCGTCGGCGAGGAAACCGGGCGCATGGGCACGATGATGATCGAGCTGGCCAACATCCTGAATCGCGACGTCGAGACCGGCATCAAGCGCGGGCTGACACTGATCGAGCCTGCGCTGATCGTCGTGCTGGGCCTGTTGATCGGCGCGATCATCGTGTCGATACTGCTCGGCATCTTGTCCATCAACGATCTGGCTGTCTGATGCATTTCAACAAGGATTTCTCCATGGCTTGTCCGTCACAACTCACGCCCAACCGCACCGCTGCGCGCGGATTCACCCTGATCGAGTTGCTGGTGGTTCTGGCAATCCTGACCTTGCTGATCGGCCTTGTCGGTCCGCGCGTGCTGGGTCAGCTCGGTGGAGCGAAATCGAAGACAGCGGCGGTGCAGATCGCCGACCTCGAGAAGACGCTCGAGTTGTACAAGCTCGACGTCGGCCGCTTTCCGACCACCGAGGAAGGCCTCGACGCATTGATCAAGCGTCCCGCCTCGGCAACCGGCTGGGCCGGCCCGTACCTGAAGGGCGGCGCGGTCCCGATGGATCCGTGGAACAAGCCGTACCGATATGCCGCGACGGGTGACAGCCAGATCGAGATCGTGTCGTTCGGCGCCGATGGCGCCGCCGGCGGCGAGGGCGAGAACGCCGACGTGCGCAACGCGAAGTAAGAGTCGACTTGATCGCCCGGGGCCGTTGTGCGAAGTGAACGCGGCTTCACGCTGGTCGAGTTGCTGGTGGTGTTTGCCATCTCCGCGCTGCTGATCGGACTGGTACCCACCGCCTTCGACCGCCTGCGCGAGTCGGTCCAGTACCGAGATGCGCTGCGTTCGCTGATGAGCGATCTTCGTCAGGCTCACTACCGAGCGACCTCACAGGGTATCGAGGTCAGCTTCAAGGTCGACCTCTCCCGGGGCCTTTACGGCCTTGAGGGAGCGACACCTCGTGCGCTGCCCGCGCCGCTGAAATTCCGAGTCACGGTGGCCAGCATCGAGCTTGCGCCGCAAGATGTCGCATCGATCCGCTTCCTGCCCGAGGGCGGTGCAACCGGAGGCAGTATCGACATCCTGCGGCCAGCCGGCAACGGTGCCCGCGTTCAGGTCGATTGGCTCTCTGGAGGGACCCGCTTGCTCGGTCTGCCTCAATGAGATGCGCGACTCAGCGCGGCTTTTCACTGCTGGAACTGCTGGTCGCTTTTTCGATCCTCGCGATGTCGCTCGGTGCCCTGTATCGGGCCAGCGGCGGCAATGTACGAAACCTGCAGCAAAGCGAGCAATACCAGCGCGCCACCGCCCTGGCCGAATCGCTGCTTTGCCTGCGGGACACCGTGCCCCCGGCGGGCTGGGATCAGGCCGGCACCTCCGCCGGATACGACTGGCGTGTCCGCAGCAGCCCTCATCCGACGCAGGTCACGGACCTTCGCGCACCCAAGCTGCATGAAGTGCTGGTCACGATCTCATGGGGCAGCGGGACCACCGCGCATCAGTTCGAGGTGGTGACCCTGCTACCGGAGCAGCAACCCATGGAACCGAACGGGCAGCCATGATGAGGTCGCGCCCGAGTTCGGCAAGAGGATGGCGCAAGCACTTCGGATTCACGCTGGTGGAAATCCTGGTCGTGATTTCGCTGCTGTCTGTCGTGATGCTTGCGCTGGGCGCGGCATTTCGAACCTTCGCCCAGACCGAAGTCCGCCTCGACCGCCGACTGGAAGTGACTGACGAGTTTCGGGTCGCCACGGGCTTCATCCGCACTGCGCTGGGCCGAATATCCGTCCGCAAACCGGAACCGGCCTTGCCCTCCCACGATCGGAAGATCGTGATCGATGCGGATGCTCGGTCTCTGGCCTGGATCGGTGTGATGCCTGCAAGATATGGTGCGGGTGGCCTGAATTACTTCAGGCTGGCAGTAGAAAACATACAAAACGAGAATAGCCTGGTGATCAGATACCAACCATGCCTTGATTCAGCGGTTTTTCCAAACTGGGCGGAATCTGAATTCAGGGTGCTTGCCTCGGATATCACCCGCTTCGAGATCAGATACCAGGACAATCATCTGTCACCGAGCGCCTGGTCTGCGAACTGGGAACGAGGAGACCGACCACCCGACCGAGTCCAGATCCTCATTCAGCGAGCCGGGATCGATTGGCCGGACATCGTGGTTGCTCCGCGCACGCTCCCTGGTACGGGAGATCGATCCAGCGGATTCGTCGTCGGAGGAGCGAGGTGAGCGGGTTCCTGACCAGACGTGTCCGTCACCGCGGCGTGGCGCTGGTGGCCGTACTTTGGATGGTTGCGGCACTGAGCATCATGGTGGTCGGCATGTCCTACGGCGTGCGCGGCGAGACCCGCAAGGCGTCCTTGACGCGACAAGGCATCGCGCTGGGAGGCCTCGGAAACGCCGCCATCAATCTGGTCCTCCAGGAAATGCTGTCGTCGACTGAGCGAACAACGCGCCTTTCATACAAAGATGTGACATACCAAAATCAGTTGATACGGGTTGAAATATTACCCATTAACGGCCTTATTGATATCAACAATGCATCTGAATCCCTTCTGACAAAACTCATTTCCATTCAAGGTGACCTCGATCGCGAACGGGCGACCAATCTCGCTCGAAAGACCATCGACATACGCTCTCAAAAAAATCCGGCCGGACAAGGCCGGGGATTCGAATCAGTTGAAGACTGGCTCACGGTACCCGGTATCGACTACACGCTGTACGCTAGAATGAAGGGTTTGGTGAGCGCAGACTTGTTCGGAGTTGGGTCGGGTCGTGTCAACCCTCTTGCTGCACCCCAAGAAGTCCTGACTGTCCTGACCGGAGGCAATGTCGAACAAGCTTCGAAGATCGCTTCCGAACGAGACTCCGACCGCACTGGCATCGACACCACGATGCTCGATGCCAGCGATGTGGAGACCGTCCCGACCAACCGCTTCCGCATCTCCGCTCGCGTAACTGCATCGACTGACACACAACTGTGGATTACGCAAACTGTCGACATCACTGCGACCAAGCGCGACGGCCTGCCCTGGCGCATCTTCCATGTTGAGCGCCGCCTCGTGTCTGCACGGCCCGAACGCTTGAGCTGACCTCACTGCCCATGCCTGCGACATTGCCCCTCCCCCAACCTGCGCAATCGGAAGTTTCCAGTCTCTGGGCACGGCTCGCCAGCCACGTGGGCAGGCGCTACCGCGCGCCATTGCTCGATGGCCTGACGCCGCCCTTGCCAGTGCGCCTTCTGCTGGCCGACGGCTCTGAAGGCACATGGCGCCAGGATGAGCCACTGCAGCCCCGGGCAGCGTCCGAGCGCGAGGCTCCCGGAACTGCAGCACACCTCACCGCGATCGAGTATCCGGAAGACCGCTTGCTGAGGCGTCAACTCGTGCTTCCGGACATGACTGCTGCGGAGGCCGCGCAAGCGGCTGAGCTGGACGCGGTGACATCCAGCCCGTTCAGGTCGGACGATCTCGTCTGGGGTCATCGGTGCGAGCGATTGCCAACGGGAAAGCTGCAGGTGGAGATCGTCTTGGCGTCGCGCAAGCAGGTGCAGCAGTACCTTGATCTGTCGGAGGTTCGATTGGCCGGGCCGAAGCCCCTTGAGGCATGGGTCGAGGTATGGGCGTGGAACGGCAGTGCCGAGCCGGTGGTGATCCGCGGATTCGGCGAAAGCCGGAGAACTCGCCGCCAGGCACGTCAACGATGGTTGCTGAGCGGCCTGCTGTTTCTGCTGTGGGGCTTGCTGATGGCCATTGCGATTACCCCGACTGCACAACTTCGCCTGCAAGCCATCAAGGCCGTTGCGGCGTTCGACACTCTTCACCAAAGAACTTCCGCTCTGGTTCTCAAACGCGAGTCCTTGTCACAGACCGCCGATCAACTCACGGCGACAGACGAGATCCTTTCGGAGCGAGTGCGAACGGTCGAGGCCTTGGGTTTGCTGACGCGAGCCATCCCCGACGACACGTCGCTGCTCACCCTGCAGATCCAGGGATCGAAGGTCCGCCTTACCGGACAGACGTCCAACACGGCCGATCTGATGCAAAAGCTGGGCGGATACCCCGGCATCCGGGATGTCAAGGCACCGTCTGCCGCCACTCGCCCACTGGGAACCAGCAAGGAGAACTTCTCGATCGAGCTAGAGCTGGCCCCGGATGCGTTTCGAGTCGCCGATCCAGTCCGCGCGGCATCAGCCGCAGCAGGTGCGAGTTCGCCAGCGCACAAGGCGTCGTCGCCATGAGGGCCGTGTTTCACGGACAGCGCGTTCCGCTGGCCATTCCGGCATTCGTGCTTCTGATCCTTTTCTCGGCGCTCGGTCTGAACTACGTCAGGATCAAGCACGACTGGGCCACCGAGCGACTCCTTGAGCTCGACCAACGTCACGCTCGCCTGGCGGGCCTGGAAGCGAGTCGCGTCGAACTGGACAAAGCCGAATCGGTGGCTCGCGGGGCGCTTGCCGCCATCGTGTATCCCGCCAGTCAGGATGTCAGCCAGGCCGGCAACGAGGCGCAAAGAACGGTCCGGGAAGTGTTCACCAAAGCGGGCTTGCAAGTGGTAAGCAGCCAGGTGCTCGCGCCCAAAGTTGAGCCCCTGTTCGATCGAATTCCCGTTGCAGTTCGCCTTGAGGGTGACCTCGTGGCAGTCCAGGGATCGCTCACGGAACTCGCGCAACTTTCGCCCAGGGTTCTGGTTGAAGGCATCACGGTGCAAACCATTGGCGTCGTCAAGGCGGAGACCCCCCAGCGCCTGGCGATTCAGTTGAGTCTTTCCGTGTTGCGGGCTCGTCAATGAAACGCTACGCGACTCATGCCCTTGTCGTACTCGACGTAGCGCTGCTTGGCGCGCTTGCCTGGCTTTGGTTCGACCCGAACGGACAACTGCGTGGCGTCGAATGGACGCCACCAGTTGCCATCCGGCCAGACCTCTCGGGTGCGTCCCGCTTGCCATCGGAAACAACCAAGACGAGCATGGCGTTGGTGCTCGACACGTTGGAGCGCCCGCTGTTTTCCCCCAGCCGACGGCCCGCGCCGCCGATCGTTACCGCGTCGGCCGCCCCAGAACCACCGCCAGACCCGCTTGCGAATGTCTTGATTCAAGGTATTTTCTCTGGCGACGGAGTGGGAGGCATCATGGCAAGGGTCGATGGTGTTCCTCGGCGCATCTCGATCAATGAGACCATCGGCAGCTGGATGTTGAAGGGCATCGACGAACGCAACGTGACCTTCGTTCGAAAGGACGAGACTCGCGTTGTGCAATTGCAGAGGGCGAAGGAAGCTCCGCCGCCGGCGCTCAATACCGCAAGCCCAGCGCCCGGTCCACAGCCAGCAGGCCCGCAAGCCATGGCCGCAGGCAACGCGGCGGCGCAGGCAGCACAAGAGTCGGTCCGCGACCGCTACAGGCGGCGCAACGAAGCCCGCGCCAAAGCGGGGATGCCTCCCGTCTCCCTACCTGAATGACAGCAAACATGTTCAACCATCGCCACGTCTTCATTGCTGTCGCATTGATTGCAAGCCAGGTTTCCTGCGCTACGGCCGACGGCGTCCAGCAGCCGAGCAAAGCATCGGCTCCGGGCACCTCGGCGCCGGCATATGCATCGACAGATGCCCCGCTCGAAGCCGCTACCGCTCCGGCACGCGCTTCGCTCGGCGATTCCAAGGCGGAGACCTCCGAGGCCCCGCCATCCTTGAACAAGGAAGTCACCGTTAGAGGCACCGATCGGGTGATTGCCGCTCGTCCGGCCACGTCGGGTGTCGAGGGTCCGGCAAGCGCCTTCAAATTCGAGGAGACGCCGATCACGGATGTAGCGCACGTGATCCTCGGACAGATCATGAAAGTCGACTACGTGCTGCACAAACCGCTCAACGGCACCGTGACCCTGTCGACCAAAGGCAGCGTGTCTGCAGATCAGGCCGCGGCACTCCTAGAGGGTGCATTGCAGGCCAATGGCCTGCTGATGGCTCGCGATGGCCGGGGGGTCTACCATGTTGGGCGGGCAGAAGCGCTCAAGGGCATCGTCTCCGCCCCAAGACAAAGCGGAAACGGCACCTTGCCCCCAGGATATGGAGCGGTGATCGTGCCCCTGGAGAACATTGGCGCGGCAGAAATGGCCACCATCCTGCGCCCCATGTTGCCACCGGAGGCTCTGGTGCGCGTCGACACGTTGCGTAACCTGCTGGTGCTGGTGGGAACGAGAAACCAGGCAGAAGGTTGGCTTGACATCGTCTCGACCTTCGACATCGACTTGCTCAAGGGCATGTCGATCGGGGTGTTCCCCTTGAAGTACGCCTCCATCAAGGATGTCGAGTCGGCGCTGCGAATGATCACTCCCGGCGCGGCGCAGGCACCCGGTGGCGCTGGCGGCCTGCCGGCGGCATCTCCTGCGTCCGGTAACGCGCAAGCAGTCACGGTGGTCGAGACTCCCGCCTTGTTGGGAGGCGTTCGAATTCTGCCGATCGAGCGCATCAACAGCATCATCGCAGTCACCTCGAAGGCAGCGAAGCTCGAAGACGTCCGGCGCTGGATTGAACGGCTGGATCAGCCGACCAACAGTTCGGAGACACAGCTTTTCGTCTACCCGGTACAAAACGGATCAGCGCAGCATCTCGCTGCGGTGCTGAACGGCATATTCGGCAACGACTCTCGCTCTTCACCTTCCGCCAATTCGACCACCGGCGTGGCGCCAGGGTTGACGTCCGTCACGGCGAGTCAAGGGCAGCAGCAGGGATCAGGTTTTGGATATTCAGGCGCAGGTTCGGGCACGACGACCACGCCATCTCGTCAGGGCAGCAGCAACAGCGGCACCTCGCAGGCAGTGACTTCCGTGACGTTGGCACAAGGCACGCGGCTGATGGCCGATGAACTGAACAACGCCATCCTGATCTACGGAAACCGAAGCGAATATACGAAGATCGAGGACACGCTGCGCAAGCTCGATGTGCCACCGACTCAGGTCTTGATCGAGGCAAGCATCATCGAAGTCACATTGAACGACGACCTGAAATACGGCGTGCAATGGTTGTTCAACGACACATCTGGAAGCAACACCGGCACGGGTGTGCTCAGTACCGTCAATGGTGGCGTTCTGGGCGGGCCGCTGGCCGGCTTTTCATACTCGCTGCGCAACTCTGCCGGCAATGTGCGCGCGGTGCTGAATGCGCTTGCTGAAAAGTCACTCGTCAAGGTGATCTCCAGTCCTTCGCTGATGGTTCTCGACAACCACACCGCAGCCATCGCCGTGGGAAATCAACAACCCATCAAATCGGGAGAGACGATTGCCACTGGCGGCTTGTCCTCGACGTCGATTCAGTACAAGGACACTGGTGTGTCGCTCGCTGTCACGCCGTCCGTCAACGCAGGCAACATCGTGACGATGCAGATCAACCAGGGCGTGACGGATGTCGGTCAGATTGACCAGGCCACTGGACAACGAACTTTCTTGCAGCGGCGTATCGACAGCAAGGTGGCCATCCGTTCCGGCGAAACGATCGTGCTCGGTGGGCTGATCAGAGACAACACGACCACGGGGAAAAGTGGCATCCCATTGCTGCAGGACATCCCAGTACTGGGGAACCTGTTCGGCAGCAACAACACCAACACGGCGCGTACCGAACTGCTCGTCGTGATCACCCCGCGGGTCGTCAGGTCGGATCAGGAAATACGCGATGTCAGCGGAGAGATGCGCACGCGCATGAAAAGTTTCTCTGCTCCGGGAGCACCCCAGATCCCCTAAGCAATTACAACTGCTCCCCGTAAATCAATCGCTTTAACTCCACCACTTTTTGCCCAGGAATCGCGTGAACACAACAAACCGCACAAGAGCATCCGTCTATTGTTCGTACCTTTTGCTGCTATCGCTCACAGCCTGTGGGGGTATGATCAAAAAGTCGCCAGAAGAAGCCGTTCGGGAACGTGCGGCAGAACGCTGGTCGTATCTGATCAAGGGCGACATGTACAAGGCCTATGAACTGACTTCTCCCTCATCTCGTGCAGTCGTCAGCTTTGAGCAATATCGAGGAAAGTTTGGTGGTGCCGTCTCTTGGCGCTCGACGGAAATCACGTCAGTCGCGTGCGAGGTCGACAAGTGCACGGCGAAGGTCCGAATCGAGGCCGTGCCGTTGCTCGGCACCCGATTCGGGAATACACTTTTGACCTATGTCGATGAGACGTGGCTCCTAGAAGATGGGCAGTGGTGGTTTTTCCAGAAGCTTTGACGATGAATCTGCTTGGGGGGGTCTGATATCGAAATACACTGACACTTGTTGCACCCGAGCAACGTAAACTGTGCGTCAGATTAGCATTCGAACAATCAATTTTTTGCCTGTGCTAGCATGTCTCAGCGCTATCAACGTCGTCAGTAGCTGCGCTGATCAACTTTTTAATCTGGAGTCTTCATGAGAAAAAATATTCTCGCTTTGAGTATCGCTGCCATGGTTGGCAGCTTGGGTTTGGTCGGCGCCGCTTCCGCAGCCGTTATCACAACATCGGCCGTATCGCCGAACCCGAATGCTGACGCATTCGTCGTCAGCCCGAACGGCATCGGTCACGTCCTGCTGGTCCCTTACTTCTCGGTCCAGAACGGCAACAACACCCTGCTCAGCATCGTCAACACCGACACGCTGAACGGCAAAGTGGTCAAGGTCCGGTTCCGCGGTGCATCGAACTCTGACGACGTCTTCGACTTCCAGATCTTCATGTCGCCTGGCGACATCTGGAACGCGAACGTCCACATCAATTCAGAAGGCAAAGCTGAACTCTTCACTGCAGACAAGAGCTGCACCCTGCCGACTTCAGTCAATCAAGGGTTCGTGACCGATCGCCTGCCTTCGACGTACAGCATTGCGGACAAGAACAAGCAGACCCTCGAAGGCTACATCGAGATCCTGAACACGGCTGACGTTCCCAAGGCCAAGTTTGCTGCTCAAGCCAACCTGGTCGGTGTCGACAACCCACTGTACACGGCCATCAAGCACGTGAACGGCGTTGCACCATGCACGCAAGCCATTCTTGACCTGACCGCTGTCGACCCAACTGTCCACGACGCGACGGTCGATCTGGCCACGAACGCTGCCTACCAAGGCATGACCTTCCCGACCACGGGCTTGCTGGCCAACTGGACGGTCATCAACGTTCCAGGTGCCACCACCTGGACTGGTGAAGCCACTGCAGTCGTCGCAGCGTCCACTGGCACCTCGATTGCTGCACGCGGCAACCTGGTTTTCCACCCGCAAACCAACGATCCAGTGGCTGACCCAGAAGTCCGCACCGCTGATCCATTGTTGGCGGCTGGTAATACGGTCGTGAACGCTGCTGGCGCAGCCACTGGTGTGGCCGTGACTGGTGCTGCAAATACCCCGGCTACCACGGGTATCGTGCCTGCGTCAATGTTCGACTTCCCCGACCTGTCGACACCGTACGTTGTGCGCCCAGCACTTACAACTGCTGAGCCCAAGACTCAAGCAGCGGCATTGACCGGATCGCTGGCTGTCACCGAAGTGAAGAATGAGTACCTGACCAACCCAGGCATCGCTGCCGAGACGGATTGGGTGTTCTCCTCGCCGACCCGCCGCTACACGGTCGCTGTTGATTATTCGACGACCCCGTTCCGCCGTGTCTTCACCGCCTACGGTGCAGCCGGTAGCCAGTACTTCTATGACCTGAACACGCTGTTTGACAGCGCATCCGGTCAAGTCTGCGTGTTGAACGTGACGCCGAAGCCTTATGACGCAGAAGAGCGCACGCCTACCAGCGGTGTTGGTTTCGTGATCTCTCCAGGGGGCCAAGCCGCTCCTCTGACGTTCTGCGGCGAAGTGAGCGTGTTGAGCTTCAACAACGCTTCCGGCACATCGGTTCTCGGCGCCGCCTTGGCTCGCAAGGACATTGACGTGACCTACACGGACGGCTGGCTCAGCATCGCTACGCCAGGCAATGCCGGTATCGGTCTGCCGATCCTGGGTGCCTCGTTCGAGAAGGCATTCAATCCTGCAGCTTCTGCAGGCATCGCTGCCAACTACGGCCTGACGTTTGGACACCGCTTCGTGCGTCCAGCTGGCTTGCTGTTCTGATTTGAACTAGCAAGGCGTTACTGCTGTTGAAAAGGGCGGGGATTTCCCCGCCCTTTTCTATTTGAGCGAACCAAACACGTGCTTGTGGGAACCAACCGCATCCCGCGCGATGCCAGACCAAAATCTGTGCATGCCTTTGTCAACCGATATTCATTGCTCATGATCAAGTTCAACTTGCACCGCCTTCATCGTTCGATTCTCTGTGTTGCCCTCGTCTGTACATCCGCGATGGCAGACGACTCGGCCATGGTTTCGAGTGACGGGCTCAGCATCACTGCCGCAGACATCAACTCGGAAGTGCAGCGCATCCCGCCCGCAACGCGGAAGGAATCCTTGTCCAAGCCCGAGAACGTGATGCAGATCGCTACCAACCTGTACGTACGGCGTGCCTTGGCAGCGGAAGCCATCCAGCAAGGTCTTGCCGCCGACCCTCTGGTCGCTTCAGCGATCAAGATTGCACAGGACAAGGTGCTGTCTGACGCGATCCTGGCCAAGATCGACCTGGCCAATACGCCTTCAGATCAGGCGCTCGAGCAATTCACGATGGCTCGATACCGAACAGAAACACAGCGGTTTCAAAAACCGGAAGAGATTCATGCGCGCCACATACTGCTCAAGAAAGGCTCCGCGGAAGCACAAGCTCAGGCAGCAAAGATACTCGCAGAACTGAAGGCCGGTGCCAGTTTCGAGGATCTTGCAAAGCAATACTCGCAGGACCCTGGTAGCGCAGCAAAAGGCGGCGATCTGGGTTTCTTTCGCCGCGGACAAATGGTCGCCGAGTTCGACACTGCCCTGGCGACGTTGGTCAAACCGGGCGAACTCAGTGGCGTTGTCGAGTCCGAGTTTGGTCTGCACATCATCCGCCTCGAGGAACGAAAGGAATCACGCGCCGCGAGCTACGAGGAGGTGCACACCACACTGAAGCAGGAGACGCTCGCCAAGCTGTTGAATGAAGGCCGGTCGCGCGAGGCTCAGCGCTTGCTTAGCGCCGCAAAACTTGATTACAAAGCCACGGCAGCCTACGCGGCAAGTCAGCGCTGATCGGGGCGTGCCCACGACTGGGTCGGCACGCATGAAGATCCGCATGTCGCGAACCGAACGTTGACCAAGGATGCTTCTAGCTGAAGCGCGAGCCCTCTGGGCAGCACGCGGCCTGGTCTGGGTTCTGGCAAAGCGCGACGTCTCGGCAAGGCATGCAGGCTCCCTGGCGGGAGCCTTGTGGGCGTACCTGCCACCACTGCTCACGGTCGCAGCGTACTACCTGGTCTTCGACATCGTGTTTGCGATGCGACTGGGTGAACAGGCGCCGGTTCGCTCGGTCGGCGCGTACCTGATCGTCGGATCTCTACCCTGGATGGCGTTCTGTGACGCTGTCTCGCGGGCAACCAGCAGTCTGATTGATGCGGGTGGCCTGCTTCAAAAGAATCCGCTCCCGCCCGCACTCTTCCCGGCCCGAACCGTCATAGCGAGTGCGGTCATCTACGGGCCCCTCGTTGTGCTGATGACGCTGGCCTACGCTCCCGTCCACAAATTCTCGCCAGCGTTGGTTGCCTTGCTGCCACTGGCATTGCTGCAACTCATTCTTTGCTGGCTCTTGGGATACCTGCTCGCCATCTTCGCTGCCGCTCTGCGCGATGTGATCGCCATCGTCGGGTTCGTCTTGTCGATAGGCATCTACTTGTCTCCCGTCCTCTTCCCGGCCAGCATGTTCCCTGCCTCGTGGCGATGGGTGCTCTGGTTGAATCCGATGGCTCCACTGGTTGGGGGCTATCAGTCCGTGGTGCTGTCCGGTCAGTGGCCACAAGCAAGCACGTGGGCCGTCACTCTGTGCTGGATCGCCCTGATCGCGCTGTTGCTCAACACGGTCGTCAAGCGCAGCCGCGAACAACTGGTGGACTGGCTGTGAGCTCAGAGATGGACCGGCCCAGCGATCTCGCAGCGGCCCTACGGCTGGAAGCCGTGGGAAAGGAATACCGCCTCTACGACACTCCGCGACAAAGGCTGTCGGCACTGATCACGGGCCGTTTGACGCACCGCAGTCATTGGGCGCTTCGTGACGTCACGTTCAATCTGCACCGCGGTCAATGCATGGGCGTCATCGGCGACAACGGTGCCGGAAAGAGCTCTTTGCTGAAGCTCATTGCAGGAACCCTGCAGCCGACGACCGGAAAACTAACGAGACACGGACGCGTCACGGCGATTCTTGAGCTTGGCGCGGGCTTCCATCCGGACTTCAGCGGACGCCAGAACCTGTACTTCGGTGGCAGTCTGATCGGTATTTCCGCTGCCGAGATGGCGAAGCTGGAGCGCGAAATTCTCGACTTCTCGGAACTGGGCGCAGCGATAGACCGCCCCGTCAAAACCTACTCTTCAGGCATGACTGTCCGGCTTGCATTTGCACTCGTCACAGCCGTTGAACCTGACTTGCTGATCATTGATGAAGCGCTGGCAGTGGGAGACCAGAACTTCCAGAAGAAGTGCGTCCAGCGCATCGATGCCTTCCGTCGCAACGGCTGCACGATTCTTTTTTGCTCTCACAGCCTCTATCACGTACGGCACCTGTGCAACGTCGCCGTGTGGCTCGATGGCGGCCGCGTCAAGGCGATGGGGGACACCGAGTCGGTGTTGTCGTCGTACGAGGTTCACGTCCGTTCGCAGGACGCGACTGCCGTACGAAGCGGGGCAGCAGATGCCAACGCAGACGCAGGCGACTCGGCCGCAGTCGACGCCGGCACACCAGCGGGCAATCTCACCGCTCCCCGTTCCAGCGCAATGGCGAAAATCGTATCCGTCGAAGTCGCGGACCTGGCGGACGGCACGCCGCGACTGCTCGGATCGCGCGACCTCGTGGTCACCGTCACAGCACAGATGGGAACCGAAGAACGGCCCAATTTCATCGTCATGCTGGAGCAGTCGAGCGGGGTCGGCATCACGTCGATCGCCTCGCACGCCGAGGGTGTCGTACCGTTCAGCCTGGGCGATGGCCGGTGGCAGATCAGGCTGACCTTTCCCGAACTTCCGCTCCATTCGGGAGACTATGTCGTCAGTGCGTACCTGCTCGATGAACACGGCTTGGTGGTGTACGAAGAATGGATGCGTTGCGTCGAATTCAAGTTCGTATCGCCCAGCATCACGCCCGGCATTGTTCGGCTGCCGCATTTCTGGTCGTGAAGCGCGTTCGAGGGGCACTGTTCCGCCTGCGGCGCGAATCGACCGATCTGGTCGAACTGGTCCTGATTCCCGGCCTCGCAGCCTTGCTGCCATGGCCCATGTGCTTCCGGATCTTTCGCTGGATGGCATTTCATTTCCGCTTCCTGTACCGCGAGCCCTGCGAGCGAGCGCTGGTGCAAGCGCTCAAACGAGGCTGGGCCGACGACCCGACCACCTGGCTGGCCATGCGCCGCCTGGTCACCCTGGTCGACCACGCGGATTTCTATCTGGAACGCACACGATCCAACCGCTGGCTTCGAAAGCACGTGAACACTGAAGGAGTCTGGCCTCAGCCGGGCGAGCCGGCTGTGCTGCTCACGTTTCACTGGGGCGCGGGGCTGTGGGCCTTGAGGCACGCTGCATCTGTCGGCTTGAACGGCAGTTTCATGGTCGCGTCGACCCACCCCGATCACTTCAAGGGGCGTTACATACTTCGACGCTATGTCACGAGCCGCAATGCCAGCGTGACGCGAATGCTCGGGCGACCGACGCTCGACGTGAGCGCACCGCTGCGTCCGGCGCTGAAGGTGCTGCAAGCCAGCGAGCAATTGATCGCCGTCGTGGACGTACCGTCCGACCAGGTGGCTGCCAGCCAGCCCATTCGTCTGCTTGGCCTGCCGGCGCGGGTGCCCCGCGCATTGCTTCGCGTGGCGGTGGAACGCTCCATCCGGGTCAGCGTCTTCCTGCCGGGCATCTGTTTGTCCAGCGGGCGGCGCCTGCTCCGCATTCGAGACCTCGGCATTCGCACCGACATCGACACACTGACAAACGACGTGTTCGCCGAACTGGAGAAAGCCATCACCGAAAGCCCGCCGGCGTGGCATTTCTGGAGCGAGGCGGACCGCTTCTTCCAGGCTTGAAGGCTGCGTCGTATTCCATCCTGCGAGCAGATGCTGGCGAGTCAGCGGACCGTCTGCACCGACTCGCTCGATGCCCGGATGTAAGGCCGTCGAAGCATCAAGAACGGCCTCTCGATGAATCGATGGCTGAGATACCCCAAGGGAAGCGCCAGGATCAACACGGCCATTGATACCGGAAAGGCGACATAGAAATTCGTGATGTCGAGGACGTGGCTTTGAATCCATGCAGCAACGTCGAACACGAAGAAGAAGTGCAACAGGTAGAGGGAGTACGAATACTCACCGATCGTCGCGAGCAGGCTCGACATCAGGCCAGACTTGAACCTGAACGATTGGTCGTACCACGCAATCAGGATCGCGAACAGCAAGCCTTCGCATGTCGGCAACAAAACCCAGACCAGCGAAGGCGACGGAAAGCCGGGATGAAGGAAGAATCCACCTCTCTGGTCGAACCACCAATAGAGATGGATCAACGTGCCGGCAGCCGCCGCAGCCCAGTAACGCAATCCGGGGATCAGATTTCGACAGTGGAATGCAAGTATCCCGAACACGAATTGATCGATGCGTCCGAATATCGTGAAGTAGGCGAGGCTCTGCACCTCGCCGGTCAAGGCGTGATACGCCGCCCTGAAGATGATCGCGGACGCCACGATCCATCCTACACACCAGGGTTTGTCGCGCAATAGCAGCAGGATGGCGGGGAGCAGCAGGTAGAACTGCAACTCGACTGCGATGGACCAACCGCCGTTGGGCCACCTCGGCAAGACGAAGCCCTGCACCATCGACAGCAGGTAGGTGAAAGCGGCCTGGGCACTGCGGGCGCGAAACGCTTCAGCCGCGGCGTGAATGACCAGGACGAGCAACAGCAGCGGCATCAGCCGCAACAGGCGATTCCGGAAAAACAGCGCGTAGTTCACGCGACGGCCGTCCAGCAGCTTCGCGAAGAGATAGCCGCTCAACGTCATGAACAAGGCGACCCCGACGTGGCCTTCGTCGAACAGGACCAAGGGACTCCACAAGGGTGTTCCGTCGAACGGGACCGGATAGCCTCGCGGCCCATGCATGAAATGCCATGAGAAGACCATCATCACAGCCACGGCACGGACATGGTCCAGAGCCACATAGTGCTCGCCGGACGTCGATCTCATCGGGTGCGTGTCAAGACGGCATCATGGACTTCACCGGCTGCGGAATCAGGTGCGATACCCAGGCAACAGCAGATGCCGCAATCGCTGCATCGCACGACGCCGAAGTCTTGTCGCCCACGACAGCGACCTCTGCCTGAACACGCCCACCGTGTCGCCCCACGGTGCGCTGTCGGGCTCGGGGTGCTCGGCCCAATCGGTGGTGACGGATACCATTTCCAGATCGCCATAGGTCGCCAGCGCACGATACCCATCCGGGTAGAAGCGCCAGCAGTCCTGCGGAAAACGGTGCTCCGGTCCGCGCGAAGGGGCCAGCAGGAAAATCAGGCCGCCAGGTTTCAGCACACGCACCATCTCCAGCCAGGTCAGCCAGAAAAATTCAACATGCTCGAACGCCTGGCCTGAAACGATGACATCGACCGAATAGCTCGGAAACGGCAACCGGTAAGGCGACAACAGCACGACGTCGACGTTGGGGCCGGCGGCCAGGTCGACCCCGGTGTAGGTCCACCCGTCGCGAACGAACATGGGCTTGTAGCTGCCGTTGACGTCGTAACTGCCGATGTCGATGACCTTCAGGATCGACTTGTCGCTCAGGTGTTGATGGACCAGCTGTCTGACGTGCTGCAGGGAACTCGAATGCATGCGGAAACCGTGACCAGGTTGAGGAGGATGGAAAACGCCGTTGTCTGGCGTCAGGACACGAGTAAAGCCCGCACGCCTGATGAGGGCGCGTCAGGCCCGAAGCCAACTCTTGAGCCGCGTCTGCCAGCGCAAGGGAATGGCTCTCGCCACGCCGCGCAACACTGGCAGGGCACGCAATCGAAGGATCGCGATCAGCAGCGACTGCTTGAACCCCTGCTGCAGCGCGTCGACGCCCTGGACGCGATTCCTGCCATGCGCAGACAGGAACTCCGGGCTCAGCGCCGATGCGTGATCCGGCGCTCGAATTGCGCTCAGGTAGTCCCGCGCATACGACCACGACCCGACGCGAGGATCCTGCTCCATCGACTGCAGATGATGCGTGGGGGCCGGACCGTGACCCGTGGCGAAATGCCGTTCGCGCACCTCGTTGAAGAACGCGAGCCAATCTGAAGGTGCGGCATTCCAGGGTCGGATCCAGCTCCAGGCGCGACCGCTGAGCCGCTCACGGAAGGCGCCGAGATCCGGCGCAACCACGGGCAGGCCTTGCTCTAGGCACGCGCTGAGGGTGTAGCTGTACGTCTCCGGCCACTGGGCGGGGAACCAGATCAGATCAGCCTGGAGCCAGTCGAGCAGGCGCGACAGATCCGCGTCGTCGTACCTGCCGTGTACCGTCAGGCTGGCGCGCGGCTGGGTGCGAAGGCTCCGGTAGCCATATCCGAGCAGATGAAAGTCGATCCGTGCGCCGGTCTGCGCCGCCAGCGTCGCGACGTCCTCGAGCAAGTCAGCGCCCTTGATCGGGCTGAGCGCGCCGATCACGACCACCTTCAGCGCGACATTTGCCGCCAGCACGCGTGGCACAGGCGCGGGGTGCGCCACATCTTTCAACAGTTGATCGTGCGGTGCATAGCGCACATCGGCAGACGGGGCGTAACGCAGGAAGCGCTGCGCTGCATCGTGGCTGGGCACTAGCACATGGCGTGCGGCGGCGACCAGGCTGCCATGGGATACGCGCCACTGCTCGATGGATACGCCACCCGGAGCAGGCGAGCGGATCAGGCAGCGTCGACATTGATCAGGGCCTTCCTCGCCGCAGTAGGCGTTGTCGTGCCCCGTGAGACTGATCTGCGGGCAAAACGCGTGGTAATCGTGCGCAGTGAAGTCGTACCTCACGCCCAGATGCGCCGGCAGCGCCAGCACATCGGGGGTGTGTCCCAGCAGGTGGTGAAAGTGCACGTGACCGACACCCAGCCCGCGCAATGCATCGACCAGCGCGGGGAACTCCGACGGCAGCTGGAAGGACAACTGGAACCCTTCGCTCGCACCCAGCAGGTCGAGTTGGGCCGACGGACCTCGCGCCGGCCTGAGCGCGAAGAACACCGCCTGGCGGCCCCCCCATTCGGCCAGCTCCTTCACGTGTCGCAGCGTGCCGCCCTCACGATCGTGGATCACCAGCAGGACCACGGGCTTGCCAGCTGCAGAAACGCGGGCCAGATCCACGGCCTGACGGGCCGGCCGGGCAGGATCCAGCGCGATGAAGTGATGCACCTGCCGTTCGTAACCAGGATGCAGGCGACGCAGGGTCTCCATCGCTGCGATCTCGCGTGCGCTTTTCGACGCGCCGAAGCTGACTCCCCCCGAATGCAGCACGAAGGTGTCGAGCGCATGCAGATTGCGCCAGCCCGCCTTCTGCGCACGCTGGCAGAAGTCGTTTTCTTCGCCATAGCCCTTGCCGAACTGCTCGACGTCGAACAGTCCCACCTGGGTCAGACTGTCGCGGCGCACATACATGCAGAAGCCGTGGCCGGTAGGAACATCGACCGTCTGGCCAGCGAGCGTGCGCGCGAACAACGCATCCAGCGCAGCAGTGTCCAGGCCATCGGGCAGCGCATTGCCTTCGCAGAATCGGGGGTAGCTGCAGATCGTCGCGTTGTTCGAGAACGGCGTGACGGTGGCAATCCGGGTGTCCGAATACGCGGCGCGCTTCAGGCGATCCAGCCAGTCGTTGGCCACTTCGGTGTCGCTGTTGAGCAGGATCACGTCGTGGGCATCGCTCATCGCCATGCCGCGATTCACGGTGCCGACGAAACCGAGGTTCTCTTCGTTCTCGATCAGCAGGACGCGATCGTCGCCCGCCGCCAATTCGCGCAGCCAGGCGCTGACCGCAGGCTCGGGACTGGCGTCGTCGATGACGATCAGCCTGAACGGGCTTGTATTGCGCGACGCGAGCACGGACTGCAGGCAGAGCTGCGTGTCGGCCAGGCCTCGGTAGACCGGCACGATCACATCGACGGGCTGCGAGGTCAGCGTCATCGGCGTGCCCGTCACCACGGCAACCGGCTTTGCGCGGTCGACCGCGCGGCCGCGCACCGTGCGGTCGACCCAGCCCTTGAAATGAGACAGAGGTCGAGTCATCCGGAACAACCTCGAACGCTCGATGTCCTGAAGGTGGGTGGCCAGTTCGGCATACTCATCACGTAGCTTGAAATGCTGATTGCGCAGCTGAGTCTGCTCGTCGACCAGCAGGCCCTTCTGCTTGAGCAACTCGTCGCGTTGCGCCGAGAGCCGGCTTTCGTTGTGCGCGAGGGATTCGACCTCGGTTGCAAGACGGCCGCGCTCCTCGACCTGACGATCGAGGAGCATCCGAACTGCCTTGAGACGATCGTCGACCGTCTGCACGACGTCTTTCAGCGCAAGGTAATCGGCCGACATCGGCCAGCCGATCTCGACCTCCAGCGAACCTCCATGGCGCCCGCCCAGTGCGGTCAGTGCCTCGGACCCGATCGGCAATTCGATCCAGGGGTCGTCACCGTGCAGCAAGGCCAGCGCGGGGGCCCCTTCGGGCCAGGGCGGCCGGATCAGCAACTGCTGAGAGGCAGACGCTGTAAGAGAGGAAATCGGGTCGCGATCGCAGCGCCATTCCCACACCGTATGGCCGTCGGAGGCGCTCAGACTGATACGGTAAAGATGGAGGAATCCCGGGCGATCTGCAGGATCGAGCTTTATCGATGTCCACTCGGGCTCGTCATCGCCCCAGGAAAATCGCAGGGTCTGACGGCTCACGCCGATCACACCGGCCACCACCTGCTTGTGCCGCTGCGAGTAGGTGCCGGCCTGGCCCAGAAACAACTCGGCCGTGAAGAGCGCGTGGGTCGCCGGCAAGGGCGGCTCCGGGACACCACGCGCATCCCTGGTCAAGCTCGTGGCAGGGCAGACTGCCATGACGAACTGATATGTCAGCGCGTCTGGCGCAGCCAACAGGAAGCGACTGACGAGCGGAGGCAGCGTGTCGAACTGGGTTCGAAATTCCGACGCCGTCAGGTCCCGGCGCACGGGATGCATTGCGACGCTCGACCAGCCTTCAGTTTCCAGAAACCGCACCAGCGAGCGACGCGTGAAGAAGCGCAGGTGGGTGCTGTCCAGCAGCCCCTCGGGTCGGTACTCGAACTCGCCCTGCAGCAGCTCGGCGATCAACCCGCAGTAGGCAGCGTTCGGCACCGAGATCAGCACCATCCCCGACGACGCCAGCAAATCACGGCAGGCGCGCAGCACGCGTTCGGGCTGCTTCAGATGCTCCAGGACATCGGCACAGACGACGTAGTCGTAGGTCTGCCCCTGAAACAGTGCTGTCAGCGGGGCCGCCTCCAGGTCGGCCACCTCGATGCGCCGGTAGTGCGGCCTGGCCAGCTCGGCTTCGGCTTCGTTCAGCGTGACACCATCGACGACGCAGGCCAGATGCTCGCGAAGGTGGCGGCCCAGCGCGCCACTTCCGGTGCCCAGGTCGAGCACTGAGGACCCCGACCGGATCAGGCCGGCGATGACCGACAGCGAGGTCTGCTCGGAGGACGAGATTTCGCGTCGGTACACGTGCAAAGGCACGTCGTTACTGGTCATTCGCCGGATTATCGCTTCCTGCCGTGCGTGCCGATCCGGTGACGCAGACACCGCGGTCGAGCACGTCGCCGGGACTTCGGGCCGTGCGCTTGCGATACTCAGCGCCCCGTATGCAGCCCGCCCCGAACGCGTCCGCCCCGCCCACCCTGCCAGCCGTGGCCGTGCTGCTGTGCAGCTATCAAGGCGAACGCCATCTGGCCGAACAACTCGATTCAATCGCCGCCCAGACGCACAGCCGTTGGCGCGTCTGGGTGTCCGATGATCGTTCGACAGACGGCACTGTGGCGGTGCTGGAGCGCTATCGGTCCCGTTGGGGCAGCGATCGCCTGTCTGTCCTGGGCGGTCCGGCCGCAGGTTTTGCCGCCAACTTCCGGTCGCTGACCTGCCACCCGGGAATCGATGCGGACTGCTACGCTTGGTGCGACCAGGACGATGTGTGGGAGCCCGCAAAGCTCGAACGCGCGCTCGCGTGGCTGCAGGCCGTGCCCGCAGGCACGCCCGCCGTGTACGGCAGCCGCACGCTGTTGACCGATGACGAGAACCGACCCATCGGGAAGTCGCCCTTGTTCACCCTGCCGCCCAGCTTTCCGAATGCGCTGGTGCAGAGCATTGCTGGCGGCAACACGATGGTGTTCAACCGCGCAGCGCGCGAACTGCTCATCCAGGCCAATGCCGAGGGTGAAGCGGTGGCCCCCGATTGGCTGGCCTATCTCGTCGTCAGCGGTTGCGGCGGCCAGGTCCGTTACGACCCGTGGCCCAGCGTGCGCTACCGACAGCACGACGCCAACCTGAGCGGGTCCAACCTGAGCCTGCGCGGCCGCTGGCGGCGGATGCGGTTGCTGCTGGACGGGCAGTTCAAGCACTGGGTCGACGCCAATCTTGCATTGCTGGACCGCGTCAGGCATCGGATGCCCGAGCACAACCGCCAGATCCTGGATACCTTCGTCCACGCGCGCCATCAGCCGATGCTTCGTCGACTGCAGGGGCTTCTGCAGGCCGGAGTGCACCGGCAGACAGCCCTCGGCAACATCGGGCTGGCGCTGGCCGCGCTGCTGAACCGACTGTGACTGGACGGTGACGCATCGCGCGTCGTCGATAGGGAAAACGCATTCCCTCCATTCTTCCAATTCATAAACAACATGAATTAGGACACCTATCATTTGCAAGCCATTTCACGGCGAATCATCGCAACAGGAGACCCCCATGTCATTGATCAACACCCAAATCAAGCCCTTCTCGGCAACCGCCTATCAAAACGGCAAGTTCATCGACATCAACCAGGACACGCTCAAGGGCAAGTGGTCCGCGATCGTTTTCTACCCAGCCGACTTCACGTTCGTCTGCCCGACCGAGCTGGAAGACCTGGCCGACAACTACGCCGAATTCCAGAAGCTGGGCGTCGAGGTCTACGCCGTGTCGACCGACACCCACTTCACGCACAAGGGCTGGGCCGATGCATCACCCGCGATCAAGAAGGTCAAGTACCCGATGGTCGGTGACCCGACCGGCACGCTGTCGCGCAACTTCGAAGTGATGATCGAGGAAGCCGGCCTCGCACTGCGTGGCACGTTCGTCATCAACCCCGCCGGCCAGATCAAGGTGCTGGAAGTGCTGGACCTGGGCATCGGCCGCGACGCCAAGGAATTGCTGCGCAAGATCAAGGCCGCCCAGTACGTCGAATCGCACCCTGGCGAAGTCTGCCCCGCCAAGTGGAGCGAAGGCGCCAAGACCCTGACTCCGTCGCTGGACCTCGTCGGCAAGATCTGATCGGATATCCCGATCGCCCTTGACCGTCCGATGAGCCCTCATCGACGGTTCACCTCCGCCGCGAGCCCACAAGGCTCGCGGCGGGCCTGA
>JBJXEJ010000047.1:0-3360 GCA_046154125.1 Rhizobacter sp.
GGCTGTTCCAGATCTTCCTGATCGCGGGCATCGCCACGCTCGGACCGAGCCGCACGCCGATCATCGTCTACACCATGCCGACCTGGTCCGCGCTGCTGGCCATGCTGCTCCTGAAGGAGCGGATCACACCCAGCATCGCCTCGTCGCTGGCGCTCAGCCTGGCGGCCGTCGGCATCGTCGTCAGCCAGGAAGCCGCCGTCCGGACCGCGCCGGTCGGCACCCTGCTCACCCTGCTGGCGGCGATCTCGTTCGGTATCGGCACGGTGCTCACCAAGCGGATGGGAGTCTCCGGCGACGTCACGATCGACGCCGCCTGGCAGATCCTGCTCGGCACGATCCCCGTGGCGATCGTCTGGCTGGCCTTCGCGCACGACGCCTACTTTCACCCCGAGCAGGTCCGCGGCCTCGCCGCCCTCGCCTGGCTGATCCTGGTGTCGAACGTGCTCGCCTATGCCTGCTGGTTCCGCGTCATCCGCGCCCTGCCGGCCGCCGTGGCCAGCCTGACCACGCTGGTGGTGCCCTGCATCGGCTTCGGCAGCAGCGCGCTGATGACGGCCGCGCCGGTCTCCTGGCTCGACGGCGTCGCGCTCGGATCGATCGTCGCCGCGGTGACGCTGGCGCTTGCCCGGCGCGAGCCGGCCAGAATCTGAACTACTTCGGCTCTTTCGCCAGCGCGTCGAGCGAGGCGGACAGGCCGCGCAGCGAGAACGGCAGGGTCGCGTCGCGCTCGCCGGCGTCCTTGAAGGCGACCTGCAGCGGCTCAGTCCGCGTGCGCAGGGCCTTCAGCAGATCGCCGTTCACCACGATGTCGGCGAAGCAGCCGTTCGGCAGGCAGCGCCGCCACGCCAGGTCGAAGCGCGGCTCGCCGCCGCCCTGGGCGCTGACCGTCGGGACCTTGCTGAACGAGACCGCCGGCGGGACGAGGAGCGTGAGCCTGAGGTCGGCCTTGTCGTTGCCGATGGCGATCTGCGCGACGGGCTGCGTCTGGCCCTGCACCACCATGGTCTGGACCATCTCGCAGACGCGCGGTCCCGTGCCGCCGTCGCCGGTGCGCACGCAGCGCAGCACCCAGTCGCCATAGGTCGCGGTGGTCTGAGCCGGGTCGGCCGAAACCGCAGCCGGAGCCGGAGCCGCGGCTGCCGGCGGCGCGGCCGGCCTGGCCGGCGGTGGTGCCTGCGCGGCTGCATAGCCAGCGGCAAGCAGCCCCGCCAAGGCACCGAGCACCGATCGAATCATGAGGTTCCCCGAAGTCAGCCCGCGAAGCTCAGGCAATAATCGCGCACGCGCTCGAGCGGGATGCGGGCGTGGCTCTGGACGATGATGAACTTCCCGCCGGGATCGGTTCCGCCGGGAAGCTGCACGAGCCGCTCGAAATCGTCGGCACCCCACACGCAGGTATGCTCGGAGAAGAGCTGCGTCTCGTGGAAATAGCTCGGGTCCCAGTGGACGTGATAGTCGAACAGGTTGCCCTTGAGCTCGGCGACGCTGGTGTAGAGCGAATACTCGGTCCAGGCGATGCTGCCGATACTGCACATCAGCCGGAAGCTGAGCGATGTCATCGCGTCGACCGGCCCCCTGCGGAAATGCACCAGGGCCTGCGACGCGAGATCGCCATGCAGGATGTTGGGCGTCACCGACAGGCCGTGCGTGCGGGCATCGTACGGCACGCCGACGATCGACGAAGCGCTCTTCCACCAGTCGTGGTGATGCTTGGGCTCCCAGCGCGACAGCGCGCGGCCGTTCTCCACGAAGGTGCGGGCGTCGAAGTCGCCGACGCAGCAGACGTCCGAATCGAGCGTGAGGAAGCCGCCGAAGCCAAGCATCGCCGGAACCCTGAGCTTGACGATCTGCTGCCTGTACCAGCCCGGCATCGCGTAGAAGCGGCTGAAGGCGGGAAAGAAGTCGCTCTCCGAGCGGACGTCGACGTCGATCGACGAGAAGCGCGGCAGGCTGGTCCGCAACAGGGACACATCCGCCCGCGGGGCGACGATCAGCAGCTGGAACGGCCGGGAGTCGCGCCAGTGCTTGGCCAGCGATTCGATCAGCAGGCCCGCACGCTCGAGATCGCCCCGGCGCTTCAGCTTGCGCAGAGCCAGGGGAAGGATGGCTTGACGGATTTCCGAGAACATTCAGACCGAAGTGGCTGTGAAACCATATGTAGGGGGCCCAGACCCGCATATCAATTAGTACGGTTTCAGCCGCCGCGACATGGCGGCGACACACCTTCCCACAAAAAAGACGCCGGACCCGAAGGGGGCCCGGCTAAGTCAAACAGGGAGGCTTCACGTCTGGGAGACGTGGGATCATGAGGATCCCGAGTTTCGAACCCGATCGGCAAAGACCTTTCGTTTCGAAGACCTGACGACAAACTACGCCCTCGAACCGGAATTGTGAGCGCCGTTGTTTTGGACACTGGCATGCGGGTTGCGCATGCCTCGCAGTTCGCCTGCAATACACTTTCTAGGGTCGGCTAAAAGCGTGTCTCGGCCACCTTGCGCAGCAGGAAGTCGCGGAACACCGCGATTCGCTTGGAATGCCGCAATTCCTCGGGATACGTGAAATACACGTCGGTGGTGCGGACGTTGAGGTCCGGCAGCACCATCTCGAGCTTGGTCGACTCGCGCGCGAGGTAGTCGGGCAGCGAAGCGATCCCCAGCCCCGACTCCACGGCGCGGAAGATGCCGTAGGTGTTGTTGACGCGCAGCACCACGAGCCGCGGGTTCTGGTCGAGATTGCCCTCGCGCAGCAGCCAGTTGACGTCCTGGACGGGGGCACGGGCATCCTCGCCGAAGATGATCATGCGATGCCGGTCGAGCTCCTCGGCGGTCTGCGGCTTGCCGTATTTCTGGATGTAGGTGTGAGAGGCATAGACGTGGCTGCGCACCGTCAGCAGGTGGCGCTGCACCAGGCCGGGCTGGCGCGGCATGACCATGCGGATGGCGACGTCGGCCTCGCGCATGCCGAGATCGAGCTCGTTGTCCGACAGCACCAGGCTGACGTCGATGTCGGGATAGGTGGTGATGAACTCGTGCATCTGCGCCGTCAGCCAGGTCGAGCCGAAGCCCACCGTGGTGGTGACCTTGAGGCGGCCCGCCGGCTTGTCCTGGTTGGCGCGCAGCAGCGCCTCGGCGGTGTTGACCTTGGCCGCCATGTCGCGCGCCGTGCGATAGAGCAGCTCGCCCTGCTCGGTCAGGATCAGGCCGCGCGCATGGCGATGGAACAGCATGACCCCGAGCTGCTCCTCGAGCGCGCCGATCTGGCGCGAGATGGCCGACTGGCTGAGCTTCAGCCCTTCGCCCGCGTGCGTGAAACTGCCCGCATCCGCCACTGCCTGGAAGATGCGCAGCTTGTCCCAGTCCA
>JBJXEJ010000048.1:0-65918 GCA_046154125.1 Rhizobacter sp.
TTTGCCGCCGGCACCGGGCCGGGCGAGCTGGCGGTGAACACGCGCTCGGTGCCACTGGCCAGCACGGCCACCACGCGCACGCCGGCGGCGAGCTCGAAGAGGTCGCCCGCGCACAGCCAGTCGTAGGCCTGCACCGGGCTGCGCTTGCCGTCGGCGGCCAGGCGCATCGCCGCTGCCGCGCTGGCCGGTGCCTCCACGCGCTCGATCCGGCCCGCCGGCAGGCCGCTCACGCAGGCTGCGGCCACGGAGCCGCCAAGCAGCAGGCCGGCGAGGCTGGCGGCAACGCCACGCAAACGAGGGTGGATCGTCATGGGCGATGCTCCTTCTTCGCGCCGCGGTGCCGTCGCAGGCCAAGGCGGCGATAAACCCAATCCACCGCGGGCTCGACGCGATGCTCGATCACGCGGTCGGCCCACTTTGCCGCCTCTGCATATCCTTCCAGGCCCATGGCCACCACGGGCAGCAGCATGTCCACGGGCTCGGCGTGGCTGTGTGCCTGCGACAGCTCGTGCACCATATCGCGCAGTTCCAGCCAGCCGGCGGCGACGAAGCCGGCCACGAACAGCAGCACCACCGCCGGGATGCGCAAAGCGCCCGTCCAGCGCGCCGCGCTGCTGCGCCCGCGTTGCTGAAGCGCGGCCTGGCGCGCGCCCAGCGCGTCCCAGGCGCCGTGGATCAGCAGCCAGGTGATGAGCGCCAGCAGCGCGGGCACCGCCATGCCGCCGAGCTTCTTGAACCACAGCGTCCAGCCGCTGGGCAGCGTGATCGCCGGGAACTCGGCGAAGGCGCGCGTGGCGTTCACCAGCACCTCGGCGCCCGACATCGGCCCCACCGGCGTTTGCACGATGTCCAGCGCGGTGGCGCTGCTGGCGCCGATCACCACCACCTTGCCCTCGAAGAGAGCGGGGCGCACGCCGAAGCAGCCGGGCTGCGGCAGCGCCTGCGCATCCAGCCGATGGTTGCAACTGGGCTCGACGAGGCGGCTGGCCTCGTAACGCTCGTACACCGACAGGTGGCGCTGCTCGGCGCGGCGGCGGTGCGCCTCGTCCTGCAAGCTGAGCCCGGGCAGCGAGAAGAAGAAGCGAACGACCGCCGGCGTGCCGGCCGTGGCGCCTGCATCGAAGCGGTTGTCGGCGGGGATGGGCTGCAGCGCGGGTTGCGCGGGCCGGCTTGCTCCGCAATCAAGCGCAGCGCTGGCGGCAGCGGGCACCGGCGGCGCGTACCAGCGCGCGTCGATTTCGGCCGCGTCGGCGCCGCGCGCGAGCGCGGCGGCCAGCATCGGCACCGTGGGTATCCAGCGCGGCGCCTGGCCGTCCACCAGCAATCGCGAGGCCATCGGGTAATGACGAAGCACGCCGTCGCCCAGTTCGGCGTCGAGCAGCGTGGCCACCGAGGCCAGCCGCAGCCTGCCCACGGCGTGAGCGGGCGTAATGTCGTGCGCGCGCTCGCCCCGCAGCGACAGGCCGTCGCCGCATTCATCGCTCGGCCGGGCAAACACCGGAGCGATCACCCACGGCCCGTTGGGCGCGGCCAGCGCGGCCAGCCAGGCGGCGCGCTCGCGCTCGGCCTGCGCGGCGGGCGGCGCCACGTCCACCACCACCACCTTGGCACCGGCACTGCGCAGCGCGCGGACCAGGTCAATCACCAGCGCGCTGCGCGCCGGGTTGTCGGTGGCGCAGGCCGAGGCTGGCGCACCATCGAGGAAGGCCTCGCATGCAGCGCGGTCTACATCGACGAAGGCGTAGCGCAGCGGCGCAGCACCGGCGCGCGCCGCCGGCTCGCCGAGGCCGCCCACGTTGGCGTAGGCCCACATGCCGGCGTCGATGCCGGCCTGCTCCAGCGCACGCAGCGGCGGCACGCGCCACGCCTGCAGTGTTACCAGCAGCGCGGCCAGCATCGTGGCGAACAGCACGCCGCCGGCAGCCGTCACCAGGGCGCGGAAATGCCAGCGGTCGGGTGCCTCGTTCTCGCTCTGCGTGCTCATCGCCCGGGAGCCCTCCTTGCCGCGCCGCCGTCGGCGGCGGCGTACGCCCTCAAGGAAGCATAACCTAGGGCTGCGACGGCCGGCTGGCAGCGACGAGTGCGGTATGCCGTCGAGCTAAGACAGTCGCAGAACGGCGGCTATGTGGCGACAAGACGGCGTCAAGCAATGTCGCAGTTGGGTCGGTAGCGCCAGTTCACCATTGTTGAAAGCAGCCGGTCGGAGCTCGGCAAGTTGAGACGCGATCAGGTCAGGCTGTCTTGAACGTCAAGTTTCAAAGTAGAGCGGCCCGCCGCCCGATCGACACCTGACCGGCTGGTTTCGGCGATCACCGACATTCGCAAGCCAAATCCGATCGGCTGCAAACAGTCTCAACCGGTCCTTCGGGCAATTAGTGTGCTTCGCCTTACAGGCTTGACTGGCCGCAAGCAGTTGCCCAGAACCACACCGCCGGATCGCAACGTGCCTGGACGGCAAAGGGTGCGCATGACCAGATTTCAGCCGCTATTGGCGCGACGTGCCGTCATGACAGTTCCCTTTTCCAGTCGAACTTGACACGGCCCTGTGCGAGGAAGTATCATTTTCCAGAGACTGGGGGAACAGTCATGATTCAACCATGCAACTACTCGGCCTCATCAAGCTAGACGATTTCAAACGCAAGCACGCCGATGCGCGTGGACCGCTTGAAGCCTGGCGTATTGAGGCAGAGCACGCGCAATGGGTGGACTCGCAGGACATCAAGAGCCGATACCCCAGCGCCAGCTTTCTGGCGGACAACAGGGTGATCTTCAATATCAAGGGCAACACCTACCGATTGGTCATCAAGGCTAAGTACCGGAACGGCTTGATCTTGATCGAGTGGATTGGCACTCATACCGAGTACGACAAGCAGAAGTTTTAGGCTGGTCTCGGTACATGAAAGGACGGGCATGAAGCAGCAGGTGAAAGTGATCAAAACGCAGCGTGATTACGATGCGGCGATCGTTCGTCTGTCAGCTTTGATGGATGAAGACATTACGCCGGGCTCCAGCAAGGAGGCTGAGCTGGAGTTGCTGGCCCTGGTCATCGAGTCTTACGAGCGCAGCAAGGTTGCGCCCGTGGTGCCCAATCCGATCGAGGCCATCCTGTTTCGAATAGATCAACTCGGCCTCAGGAAGGTGGATCTGGTGCCCTACATGGGCTCGCTGCCCAAGGTGTCCGAGGTGCTGGCGCGAAAGCGTCCGCTCAACTTGGCCATGATCCGCAAGCTGCATCAAGGCCTGGGTATCCCGGCTGATGTCCTGCTGGCAGAAGCCGACGATGCGGTGGATCTGTCCGAGCCGCCCCCTTACGACACAGCCAAATTTCCCATCAAGGAAATGGTCAGTCGCGGCTACTTCGAAGGCTTCCTCGGCACCGTTCGAGAAGCAAGGGACAACGCGGAAGAGCTGATCCGCACGTTCATGAGGGGCTTCCACCTGCATGCGATCCACCAGGCAAGGTTGCGCGCCCCGATGCACCAAAGCGGCAGCCGGTTGATGGATGACTACGCCCTGCTGACGTGGCATGTGGCGGTGCTAAAAAAGGCTCGACAAATTAAGCTCAAGTCGTCGTACTTGGAGGACAGCTTGACCGACGAGCGCCTGAGAGAGTTAGCTCGACTGTCTCGTTTCGAGCAAGGTCCGCGGCTGGCCCAGGAGTTCTTGGCTGACATGGGCGTTGCCCTTGTGTTCGAGAACCACTTCAACAAGACTTATCTAGATGGTGCAGCCATGTTCGACGGAAATCGTCCCGTGGTGGCGCTGACATTGAGGCACGACCGACTCGACAACTTCTGGTTCGCGTTGTTGCACGAGTTGGTGCATGTCCAAAGGCATTTGGGCCCCGATCGCTTGTTCATCGCGGACAACCTCGAAGACAAGGTCAATCAGCAGACCGCCGAAGAACGCGACGCTGACGATAGCGCCCGAGACATGCTGATCCCACAAGCAGAATGGTCGGCGTCAGATTTGTCCAGCACGCCCACGATGGAGGCAGCCATGGCCTTGGCAGACAAGTTGCGCATCCACCCCGCCATCGTGGCCGGGCGCGTTCGCTTTGAATCCGGCAACTGGCGTTTGCTCAGCAGCATCAAAGCTGAGGTGCGCTTCATGTTCCTCGATCAACTACAGGAGCACGCTCAACCCAGTTGATCAACAAAGAAAAAGGCCCCGGAGTGCGCTAACACTCAAGGGCCTTCGGTGAGGTGAACGGGGGTCTACCAAACCACCCATGCAGGACGTGTCTTAGCGAAGACGTCGGACTTTACCAGTTCGCAGTGCACGGGAATACGTAAAAACCCCTCCATTCTTCTCAAAGGAGTTGGCATGGCCTACGCCCGTTGGAAGAGCGTTTTTGTGCGGGCATACGTCCGTTTTCGGTATGGAAACCGGGAACACGTTTGTCAACACTGGCGCTCACACCCCGGCCAGATGGAGCTGTTCGTCTGACCCACTGAAGGAGGGCGCCTTGTTCTCAAGGCGCCTTCCACTTCCTTGCACGTGAACTTTGAAAGGCATCCATCTTGTCAACTAAGAAGACCCCAAATGAGCAGACATCTGCTCGTGTCGCCTCCGCAGCATCCAAGCTGTTGAGCAATCCCAAGACCTCGGCAGCGGTCAAATCGGTGGCCGCCTCTGCGCTTACCCAACGGCCTGGTAGCAAGCCAAAGAGCAAGTAATACGACTGGTTTCCAGTTGACCTTGAGTCCGCTTTGTGCGGGCTCAATGTTTGACCTGCCGCTGGGGTGAACCCCTGAAGCTGGACCGTGGGGTCGGTCAGAACTATGCCGCCTGCTGGGCGAATCGAGCCTCGAACTCGTTGGGTGGCAGATAGCCGAGCGCGGAGTGAAGCCGCTTCGCGTTGTAAGCCTCTTCGATAAACCGTGGCAACTGGCTCGTTACGTCGTTGAAGCTCTCGTAGCCGGCAAGTCGGACCTGTTCGACCTTGAGCTTCTTCATGAAGCTCTCGGCCTGGGCGCTGTAATACGGATTGCTTGCCGAGCGCATCGATCCACGCAGACCGAATCGCGCAAACGCCGCCCGGTAGCTCTCGCTGGCGTACTGGGTGAATTCGACCAGTCGTCGCAACACTTCCAAATTGGAGGAGTTGATGAAAGTAAAGAAGTTGAATGCGGATCGATCGCTGCGTGCGAAGCTGCGCTCGCCGGGTCGACCCCCAGTGTTGCATCGCGCAGAACGATGGCCGTTCTGGAACGCGATAGCACACGGGCACACCAGCGAGGACGCGGCTAGCATTTCTGGCGTGTCACCGGTCGCCCACACCCGGTAACTCATCCTGGATGTCGCCGATCAACTCGACCAGGCGTTCATCGTTCAGCCCGACGGCTTGCGCCTTGGAGCGGTAGTAATACGTGCTGCGCGGCATCTCAATCATGTCGCACCCCCGTCGTATGGAGCAGCCTTCGGGCCGCTGACGATCGATGTGTTGTCGCTGCCGATCACGAGACGAAGGCGTGGCGCTTTTTTCAGAAGATCCAGCCCCATCGTGAGCTGGCCGACCTTGCGCTCAAGCGCAGCGAGTTGCGATTCGTAGTCCACCACCATGGCGGCCTCGACCTCTTCGCCCGTGAGCTCGCCCAACATCAGAATGGACGTGGGTGTTATGCCAGCCATGCAGGCAGCAGACCCTGATCAGATGGCCTGGGTCGGGTGTAACTGCTGCAGCAGGGCGGCTTCAGGCTCGCTGCATTTCCGTCGGATCTGCCGCTGGCTGCGAAGCGCGTCGACGCGAACCACCCATCAGTCGAGTTCCGACGCGACGCGGCCGGCCTTTGGCTGCCCGCGGTGAGGCTGCCGCTTCAATGAAATTCGCCACAGTTTGCCAACCCGCCCGCAACTGCGTCTCGCTCTTGCCCACGTAGTGGCCCAGAGTCACGTCGCCTCCGGCGGCGTGATTCATCATTCGCTTCAAGACGCCGCCAGATACCAACTCCTCGGCAACGCTGGCGAACGTGGCGCGCAGGCCGTGGCCTTGAACCGACGTTTCCGCCTGCGCGTTGATCCACGCTAGGGTCTTTCGTGCATCGACGATCGGAAACAACGCGTCGCCAGGTCTCTTGCCCACACAATTGCGCTCTACGATCTCCAGCGCCTGTCTGGATAGAAGCAGCTTGTGGTCGCTGCGATTCTTGGTGTCGCGCAGCACGATCTTGCCGCTTTGGCGATCCACGTCACCCACCTTGATGGGCGGGTAGTCATGGCGTTTGTTGCCGTGGATTTCTCCGCCCCGACAGCCCGTCAACAGTTGAAACCGGTAGTAGTCGGCCGCGACCTTGGATGATGCTGCAGCTGCCGCTCGCCACCACGCACCTAGCCGTTCCGGAGGAATCGGCGATGGATTGCCTTTCGGCGGGGCCAGCACGATGCGGTCGCGGCCGGCAGTGTCCCGTCCCAACGGGTTGTCAGCAATGACGACGCCGTGCCAGCGAAGCACCGCCCGAATGACTTGCATTGCATATATGGCCTGGCGCTCGCAACGCTTTAAGTGCGCGGCGTAGATGCCGCGGATGTCATCGGCGGTAATGTTCGTCAACAGCTTGTCGGCGATGGGGTACAGCTCGCCATCGGCGAAGCGCTTGCCTGTCGTGGAAGTCCTTCCCGGCTCGATCATCGCCAGGTAGTCCGACTGTGTACGTGCCTTCAAAGGCAGGCCATCCTTAGCCCGTCGCTTTTTCTCGACATATTCGCGCAGTGCCTTCGCGAGCGTCGTGCCCTGTTCGCGCTCGACTATTTCGCGGGCCGCCGCTTCTGCCCGCAGCCGAGCAACTTCTTGCGCGGGCCAGTCCACGCCGTCGCGTGCAAGGGCGCGGATGCGGGCGGCTTCTGCGCGGGCCGCAGCAAGCTTGATCTGGCCTGGGCTTTCGCCGTACTGCTGCGGCAGTCGATGCTGGCGTTCGACTTCTGAACCCTTGACCGTGTAGCGGACCAGCAGCGTGCGCCTACCATCGGGAGCGATGCGCAGTTGCAGGCCGCGATCCAACGAGAGCTTGTAGGGTCGCGCCTTGGGCTTGTGAGCCTCAATGGCGCGCACGGTCAAAAGTGGCATCTGGCGTTCCGTGTCCGACTGGTGTCCGAAAAATCCTGAGATCGGATGCTATCGATCGGGACCGCAAGGAACAACAAAAATTACGTAACCTATTGATTGGTAATGGATTTTAACTGTCTCAGGAAATCCCAGAAAGTCTCACAAAGTCCCTACAAAATCGACTCTTAATCCGTAGGTCGAGTGTTCGAGTCACTCAGGGCCCACCAGTAAAAACAACGGCTTGCCAGCAATGGCAGGCCGTTTGTCTTTTCAGGCGTCGCGTTGAACCCTCGGTTTGACTTGTGGGTCAGGGTCTGTATCACCGCAGCAAGTGCTCCAGCGCCAGGACGCTCCAGGCGGTGGCGAGTTCGGGCTTGTCCTCCCACCACAGATTCGAGTCCCGGTTCACCCACGATCCATTGGCGTCCTGCAGGCTGATCAGCTTTGACGCCAGGTCGTTGCGCCAGTTATGCCGCTGGCCGCTGTTGTCCGTGAACTCCTTGTCGCCGTACGCGGCCATCACCTTCGCGAACGCGCTGTAGAAATAGAAGAGCGTTGTCTTGGAGTTGGTGCCGAAATTGATGTCCAGGGTGTAGTTCGTGGTCAGCCACTTGTAGGCCGCCTGAACGCGCGGGTCGGACTTCTCGACGCCGATCAGCAGCAAGCCGTAGAGCCCGGCCGACGTCACCGAGGCATACGAATTCGTGCCGCCGCCCATCTCGGGTGGATTCAGGCCGGGCGAGTACGCGAAGCCGCCGTCATTGCCTGCCCATTTCTGATCGTTGCTCTCGCTTCGGTTCTGCATGCGGCTGGCGAAGATGAGCGCCTTCTGCCAGACCGGATCCTTGGGGCTGTAGGACGTCGCACGCAGCGCCTCGAGCGCGACGTACAGGTTCGACACGTCCGGCCGCTCGTCGCCGCCATAGCCCATGCCGCCGTACCAGCTGTCCACCGGTGCAAAACCGCGCGACTCGCCGATCTGCGCGCTTGCGATGTACTTCTGCCCGGCCGTGACCAGCGGCGCGTACTTCGGGTCCCCGGTGGCCGCCAGCGCGGTGATCGAGACCGCTGTGTTGTAGCTCTGGTCGTGCTGGCGCTCGACGATCGAGCCGTCCGCGTTCGCCTTCGAGGCGATGAAATTCGCATACCTGTCGATGACCGCCTTGTCGACCTGTGCGGCCCCTGCCGGGTTCTGCAGGATGGAGGTGAGCGACAGCGCGGTGAGCCCGGTCGAGTTCAGCACCGAGCCATTGGCGGCCTGTTTGCTGCGCAGGAACGCGATGCCTGAATCGACGGCCTGCTGCGCCTTGGCGCGCAGCTGGGGGTTCATGTCATCGGTGGCGGCGCTGGCTGTGCCGGCAGCCAGCAACGTCGCCAACAGGACTGCCATGGTGGGTTTGATCATCGCGATTCCGATCACAGAACTTTCAAGATTGCGCAAGGACCACGGCGAGCGTTGCCGGTGCATCGCCGTGGTGCGGGTCGGGTGCCTGCATGGCTGTCCCTGGCTTACATCTCCCAGCCCACGATGACGTACGCGTTGACCTTCTGCGAGTCGTGCGTCAAGCCGAACAGCGGTGCGAAATCGACGTGCATCTGCCTGACCGGACGCCAGCGCAGCGACGGCCCGATCTGGAGGTCCCGCTCGTAATGGCTTCTCGACCCTGCTGCGTTGGTCCAGCCGAGCCGCGACTCGACGCCGAGCTCCAGCACGTGGTCGATGACGGAGTTGGAGACGCCGGCGGTGAATTGCTTCTCGGTGGTCCTCTCACCGGCCAGCTGCTGCTCGACCGAGAGGTTTGCACCCCAGTGCCAGCCGGGGGCGAAGCTGTCGCCGAGCAGGATCTTGCCCTCGAGCATGTCCGGCTCGCGGCTCATTGTCGTGTACTCGAGGTAGAGCGCCGGGTTGCCCCAGATCTTGCCCCAGTCGGCGAACGCCCAGCGGATCTCGGCGGATGCGCCTGTGGAGCCCGAGTTGTCCGTGTTGCTCTCGTGCTTGGTGTTCAGGTAGATGTCGAGCTGGAAGCGATTCGGCAGACCGATCTCGATCTCGCTTTGCGTCGTGACGGTGGTCGGGCCACCGCCCTTGGGCTTCTCGAACCGGAACCACTGCTCGAAGTCGACCTCGCCCTTGGGAATGACGTAGACGCGCGTGCCGGCGAAGAGACGCTGTGCAGTCCAGCGCGGCTGGGCGTATTCGCCTATCAGTTCGTCGTCCTTGTACAGCGGTGTCGGGGCGCCCCGGACCGTGACTGCCGGCATGTTGTACGTGCTCAAGCGGCCCTCGTTCGCGGATTCCGTGTCGCCTCCGGTGGCCTTGTCGGCCCGCTTGGCCGCCTCGCTGCCAGGCAGTATCGACGTCTGGGCATGAGCGGCTGAGCCGACAAGAAAGAGCAGCGCTAACAAAGCGCGCGGAAGCAGATCAGCCCGGAAAATTGTTGTGCGCATGAGCAATCCTTCGGTTGAGGTTCCTGACCGACCGATCGATCGGTCAAAGCCAATGTGCCTCAGAATTGTTCTCATTAGCAAGACTGCCGTGCCCCCTAAGACAGGGGGACGAGGTCCGAACACCCGCCATCTGATCAGCCCGCTTCGGCTGCACGGCAGCGGCCCATGCGCTGTTCTTCCTGTTGATCGCGAACGTGGGCCCGGCCCGCACGATCACGGTGACCTTCCTGATCCTCGCGGTCACACTGTTGTTCGGCTGCGTGTTTCTTGGCGAGTCATTGACACCGCCCATGATCGGTGGCTTCGCGCTGATCCCGATCGGAGCTGGCTTCGAGACGGGCCTGCTGACGTTGCCGTCGCGAGCCTGAATCGCCTCGTCAGTCCGCAGCCCGTGCGTCAGTGCGCTGCATTCGCAGCCACCGGCGCCGGCGCAGTGACCGGCCCTGTCCAACCGCCACCCAGCGCCCGGTACACAGCGACCAGCGATGTTGCGTTCGCGGTGTCGGCCTGTGCGAGCGCATCGCGCGCAGACAGCAGTTCTCGGTCGGCGTCGAGCACGGCCAGGAAATCGGTGACGCCCGCCTCGTAGCGCAGCCGCGCCAGCCGGGATGCCTCCGACGCGCTGTGCTCGGCGCGAGCCAGGCTCTCGCGGCGCTGCGCGTTGCGACTGAATTGTGCAAACGAGCCTTCGGTCTCTTCGAGTGCGGTAGCGAGTGTCTGCTCGTAGCTGGCGAGGCTTTGCAGCGTGCGCGCCTCGCTGGCGGCGATGCGGGCGCGGATGCGGCCGAAGTCGAGCAGCGTCCACGAGATGCCCGCACCGACCGAGTAGCGCCGCGACTGGCTGTCCGTCAGGTTTCCCAACTTTGTCGATGCCAGGCCCAGCAGCCCGCTGACGCTGATGCTCGGATAGAGCTCGCCTTCGGCCACGCCGATCTCGGCGGTCGCTGCAGCCAGTTGGCGCTCGGCCGCGGCCACATCGGGCCGCCTTGCCATCCACTGCTGCGGTGTGCCCATGGGCAGGGCCGAGAGGTCGGTGACAGGCAGGCCGGGCAGCGGCGCAGGCGTTGCCAGGCGGGCGCGCAAGTCGGCCGGGGGTTGCGCGCTCAGCGTCGCGAGTCGGTAGATGCCCAGATCGATCGCCGCCAGCAGGCTGGGCAGCGCGGCTTCGGTGCTGGCCGTCAATGTCAGCGCGCGTTCGAGATCGAGCTGGGTGCCGCGTCCGGCGTCGACCCGGGCTTGCGCGATGACCAGCGACTCGCGCTGGTTCACGAGCGAGGCCTGGGTGACCGCATGGCGCAGCTGCAGGCCGCGCACCTCCAGGTAGTTGCGTGCCACCTCGGCAGCAACGCTGGTCTGCACCGCACCCAGGCTGGCTTCGCTGGCGCCGACCTGAGCCGCGGCCGATTCCTTGGCGCGTCGCTCGACGCCAAAAAAGTCCAGCTCCCAGTTGGCGACGAAGCTGGCATCGAAGTTCGCGCCGGTTCGTTGGCTGCGGCTCGACTGGAACACCGATGACGGCGGCGAGATCGAGCGCTTGGCGTTTCCCTCGATGCCGACGCTGGGCAGTGTCGAGGCATCGACTTCGGTGCGAAGGGCACGCGATTCCTGCAGGCGCGCCTGCGCGATGCGAATGTCGCCGTTGGCCTGCAGCGATCGCTCGACGAGCGCGGACAGCTCGGCGTCGTTGAATCCACGCCAGAAGGTCGCGATGTCGGCCGCGACGGTTTCGCGGTTGATGTTCGTCGCACCGGCACCGATGAAGCTCGCATCGAGCTTCGCCGCTGGCGCCTGGTAGTCGTGGCCGACGAGCGCGCAGCCCGAGGCCAACAGCGTCAGCGACAGGGCAGCGGCTGCGGCGATCTTGAAAGCGGGTTCACGCATGGCTGTCTCCGGCTGCCGGCAGCGCCGTTGCTGCGTCTGGTGCATGCGCCAGCGTTGTTGGCACTCGGCCCGCATGGTGCAACTTGGCCGGCGAGAGCACGCGCAGCACCGCGTAGAAGACCGGCGTCAGTACGAGTCCGAACACGGTGACTCCGATCATCCCGCTCATCACCGCAATGCCCATCGCCTGTCGCATCTCGGCGCCGGCGCCGCTCGACAGCACCAGCGGAACCACGCCGGCAATGAAGGCGATCGAGGTCATCAGGATCGGGCGCAGCCGCAGCCTGCACGACTCGACCACCGCCTGCACCGGAGTGCGGCCCTGCAGTTCGAGCTCGCGCGCGAACTCGACGATCAGGATCGCGTTCTTGCACGCCAGCCCGACCAGCACCACGAAGGCGATCTGCGTGAAGATGTTGTTGTCGGCCGGCTGCCCGAAGAACTCGCTGAGCCACACGCCGGTGATCGCGCTCAGGATGCACATCGGCACGATCAGGATGATGGCCAGCGGCAGCGTCCAGCTTTCGTAGGTGGCGGCCAGCACCAGGAACACCAGCAGCACGCACAGCGGGAAGATGTAGATCATCGTGTTGCCGGCGATCTTCTCCTGGTAGACCAGCTCGGTCCATTCGTAGCCCATGCCGCGTGGCAGCGTTTCCTTCAGGATCTTCTCCATCTCGGCCTGCGCCTCGCCCGAACTGAAACCGGGCTTCGGCGCGCCGTTGAAGTCGGCGGTGTACAGGCTGTTGTAGCGGCCGACCGCAGCCGGCCCGAAGGTGGGCTCCACCGTCATCATGGCGCTCAGCGGCACCATCGCACCGGCGCTGTTGCGGATCTTCAGGTTGCCGATGTCCTCGGCCTTCGCTCGGTAGCTGGCGTCGGCCTGCACGATCACCTGGTAGGTCTTTCCGAACCGGTTGAAGTCGTTGACATACAGCGATCCGAGGTAGGTCTGCATCGTGTCGTAGATGTCGTTCAGGTTGACACCCATCTGCTTGGCCTTGGTGCGGTCCACGTTGGCGAACAGCTGCGGCACGTTGATCTGGTAGTTGCTGAACGCCTGCGTGATGCCGCTTTTCGGGTTGCCGTAGATGCGCCCCATCAGCTGCTGCACGACTCCGTTCAGCGCGGCTTCGCCAGCGCCTTCGCGATCCTGCAGCTGCAGCTTGAAGCCGCCTGCATTGCCCAGACCGCTGACAGGCGGCGGGTTCAGCACGAACAGGAAGGCGCCCTGGATCGCGCCGAGCTTCTGGTTCACCTGCCCGACGATGGCCTTCGCGCTGGTCTGCGCCGAAGTGCGGTTCTCGAATTCGTCGAGGCCGAAGAACACGATGCCCGAGTTCGATGCCGCGGTGAAGCCGTTGATGCTGAGGCCCGGAAACGCGACCGAATCGCGCACGCCCGGAATCGACAGCGCGATGTCGCTCATCTGGCGGATGACCTTGGTCGTGCGCTCCAGGCTGGCGCCGTCGGGTAGTTGGGCGATGCCGATCAGGTACTGCTTGTCCTGCGTCGGCACGAAGCCCGGCGGCACGCGGGTGAACATGAACACGGTCAGGCCGAGCAGCGCCGCGTAGATCACCAGCGCGATCGATTTGCGCTTGACGACGGTGTTGGTGACCATGCCGCTGTAGCGGCCGGCGTTGCGGTTGAAGAAGCGGTTGAACCAGCCGAAGAAGCGGCCGAAGACCGCGTCGATCATGCGCGTCAGCCGGTCCTTCGGCGCGTCGTGAGGTTGCAGCAGGATGGCGGCCAGCGCCGGCGACAGCGTCAGCGAATTGAACGCCGAGATCACGGTGGAGATCGCGATGGTCACGGCGAACTGCTTGTAGAACTGCCCCGTCAGCCCGCTGACGAAAGCCAGCGGCACGAACACCGCGCACAGCACCAGGCCGATCGCGATGATCGGGCCCGAGACCTCCTGCATCGCCTTCACGCTGGCGTCGTGCGGGCTCAGGCCCGCCTCGATGTTGCGCTCGACGTTCTCGACCACGACGATCGCATCGTCGACCACGATGCCGATCGCGAGCACCAGGCCGAACAGCGTCAGCGTGTTGATCGAGAAGCCCAGCAGCAGCAGCACCGCGAACGTGCCGACGATCGACACCGGCACCGCCAGCAGTGGAATCAGCGACGCGCGCCAGGTCTGCAGGAAGATGACCACCACGATGACGACCAGCGCGATCGCCTCGAGCAGCGTGTGGATCACCTTTTCGATCGAGCTCTGCACGAAGCGCGTCGGGTCGTAGACGATCGAGTAGCTGACGCCCTCGGGGAAGTCTGCCTTCAGCCGTTCCATCGTCGAGCGCACGTTGGCCGACAGCTGCAGCGCGTTCGAGTTCGGCGCCTGGAAGATCGCCAGCGCGGCCGCCTCCTTGTTGTTCAGCAGCGAACCCAGCGCGTAGGTGTTCGGGCCCATCTCGACGCGGCCCAGGTCCTTGATGCGGATCAGCGAGCGGTCGGCGGTGTCGGCCTTGACGATGACTTCGGCGAACTGCTGCTCGGTGACGAGCCGGCCCTGGGTGTTGATCGCCAGCTGGAACTCGGTGCCGGCAGGCGCCGGCGTGGCGCCGACGACGCCGGCGGCGACCTGCGCGTTCTGCTCGCGCAGCGCGGCGACCACGTCGCCCGAGGTCAGGTTGCGCGCCGCGAGCTTCTGCGGGTCGAGCCAGATGCGCATGGCGTAGTCGCCCGAGCCGAAGGTCTGCACCGAGCCCATGCCGGGGATGCGCAGCAGCTGGTCGCGCACGTTCAGCGCCGCATAGTTGCGCAGGTACAGCGCGTCGTAGCGGTTGTCCGGCGAGACCATGTGCACCACCATCGTCAGGTTCGGCGAGCTCTTCTCGGTCGTCACGCCGACCTGGCGCACGATCTCCGGCAGGCGCGGCAGCGCTCGCTGCACACGGTTCTGAACCGCGGTCTCGGCGACTTCGGGGTTGGTGCCGATCTTGAAGCTGACGGTCAGCGTCATCGCGCCGTCGGCGGTGGCGAGGCTGTTCATGTAGAGCAGGCCTTCGACGCCGTTCAACTGCTCTTCGAGCGGTGTGGCCACCGTCTCGGCGATCACCCGCGCGTTGGCGCCGGGGAACTGCGCGCGCACCACCACCTGAGGCGGCGTGACCTCGGGGTACTCGGAAATCGGCAGCGTGAAGATCGCGATCGTGCCGACCAGCGTGACGACGACCGACAGCACTGCCGCGAAGATCGGCCGGTCGATGAAGAAGCGGGAGATGTTCATGCCGGCGCGCTCAGGACTTGGCGGCGGAAGCCGGAGCTGCTGGGGCTGAGGCTGGCGCGGCGGGTGGCGCGCCTGCTGCCGGTTGGGCGATCGGCATGCCGCGCTCGTCGGTCTCGACCTTGATCGGCGTCACCGGCGCGCCGGGGCGCACGCGCTGCAGTCCGTCGACGACGACCAGATCGCCCGCCTTCAGGCCCGAGGTGACGACGCGCATGCCGTCGATCAGCGTTCCCAGGTGCACTTCACGCGGCTGCGCCACGTTGCCTTCGCCGATCACGAAGACCAGCTTCCTGCTCTGGTCGGTGCTGATTGCGCGCTCCGGCGTCAGCACCGCCGGGTAGGGCGCTCCGCCCGCCAGCTGGATGCGGGTGAACAGGCCGGGCGTGAATTCGCCCTTCGGGTTGTCGAACACCGCGCGCATGCGGATCGAGCCGGTCTGGGGGTTCAACTGGTTGTCGATGAAGTCGACCTTGCCTTCGTGCGGGAAGCCGGGTTCGTCGGCCAGGCCCATGTGCACCATGCGTTGTCCCGGGTCTCCCTTGCGCAGCCGCAGAAACGTCTGCTCGCTGCCGTCGAAATAGGCGTAGACCGTCTGTGTGGCCACCAGCGTGGTCAGCACGCTCTGGTCGTTGACGAGGTTGCCTTCGGTGATGACGGCGCGCGACAGCTGGCCCGCCATCGGCGCCCGGACACTAGTGTACCCGAGGTTCAGCTGAGCAACCCGGACTGCCGCCTCGGCGGCTGCGATATCGGCGCTGCTGGTGGCCGCACCGGAGGTGAGCTGATCGAATTCCTGGGCCGACACCGCCTTGGCATCGAGCAGCTTCTTCGCCCGAGCCAGCTCCGACGTCGCCAGCGCGGCGCGCGAGCGGGCGGAGGTCAGTTGTGACTGCGCGCGTGCCAGTTCGGCCTGAAAGGGCTTCGGGTCGATCGTGAACAGCATCGCGCCCTGGGCCACTCGGGCGCCGTCGCGGAAATGCACCTTGTCGATCGTGCCGCCGATGCGCGGTCGCACTTCGACGGAGCGGGGCGCCTCGAGTCGGCCGGTGAACTCCTCGATGTCGGTGACGGTGCGCTGCACGGCAGCCGCCACGGACACGGGCGGCGCGCCGGGTGGGCCGCCGGCCGGGCCGGCTGGCTTCGAACAGCCGCCGATCAGCAGCAGTCCGAGCAGTGCGGCGCAGAAATACACGGGACGCGCTGAGCGCGAGGCATTGAAGTTCATGGAGCGCCTGCTCAAGGAGATCCGATCGAACGCTGGGCTCGGTCGAATCGGGGTTGTCGTGATGCGATCCCGTGCCCGGCCAACGGTGCAGCGCAGGCGAGGGTCACGGGGTCCTGCCAGATTCCGATCGTCTGAATCGGTCGGTGCCTAGTGGGAACCCGTAGACGATAACCAAAGTCTGTCCGGCGTGCTCGGCACACGCCTGGCGGGCCTGGGTCGGGGTCAACAACGGCGGAACACCAGGTCCCAGACGCCGTGCCCGAGTTTCAATCCACGGGTTTCGAACTTCGTCAGCGGTCGGTATGCGGGCCTCGGCGCGTACCCGTTGGCGGTGTTCTGCAATGCCGGCTCGGCACCCAGCACCTGAAGCATCTGTTCGGCGTAGGGCTGCCAGTCGGTGGCGCAGTGGACATAGCCGTCCGGAGCCAGGCGCGATGCCAGCAGTGACACGAACGCGGGCTGGATCAGGCGACGCTTGTTGTGCTTCAGCTTGTGCCACGGATCCGGGAAGAACACATGCACGCCGGCAAGCGAGCCGGGCGCGATCATGTGCTCCAGAACCTCCACCGCATCGTGCCGCACGATGCGCACGTTGGTCAGACCGCGCTCGCCAACCAGCTTCAGCAGAGCGCCGACGCCCGGCGCGTGCACCTCGATGCCGAGGAAGTCGGTGTCGGGCAGCGCCGCGGCGATCGCCGCAGTGGCATCGCCCATCCCGAAACCGATCTCGAAGACCAGCGGCGCTGTCCTTCCGAAGGTGTCCGGCACGTGCAGCGGATGGGGCACATACGGCACGGTGTAGGTCGGTCCCCAGGCGGTCATCGCGCGAACCTGCCCGCTGCCCATGCGCCCGGCGCGCAGCACAAACGACTTGATCGGGCGATGCGGGGTGCGCTCCTGCCGAGGCCCGTCGGATCCGTCGTCGTTCGGTGTTGCAGCGTTCTGGCTCATGGACTGGGGCGGGTTCTGAAACAGAAACGGCCCTGTGCGGGCCGTGGTCGGGATGCGAGACGTGGAGCGGGTGAAGGGAATCGAACCCTCGTATGAAGCTTGGGAAGCTGCCGTTCTACCATTGAACTACACCCGCGATCCCGGTCGATTCTATCGTGCGACCTCGCGCAGTCCCTGTCCCAGGTACACCTACCGCGATGCATCAGGACGGTTCGACTGGCAACCAGCGGTCGAAGGCGGCGGCCTGCCCGTGGCAGGTGCCCGAGTCGTCGATCAGGTTCCAGACCACGGCTTGCTCGATGCGGAAGCGCTTGCCGGATGCCGAGATCCGGATGCCAGCGTAGTCGGTGATGCATCCGTCTCGTGTCACCCGCTCCAGCAGTCGGGCCCGTTCTTCGCGCAGCAGGGGTTCGGCGGACAGCCGCGATGGCATGCATACGAAAGACGGCCAGTCCATCTCGAACAGGTCCAGTGCGCGCCGGTTGCCGTAGAAGAACACCGGGTCGGATTCCGTGCCGTGCGCGACGATCACCGTTGGGGCTTCCCACAGTGCGCGCCGGACAGCACCGGTGGCTGCGACGAGCGCCTTGCCGGTCAGTCGTGCGTGGCTTCGAATCAGCAGTTCGAGCAGCCGGTCTGTCGGTTCCTGGGGAGCAGGCGACCCCTGCGTGGCGTGGTTTTGAATCATGGAAGGTCCGCGAAAGCGCAATGGCTGGCGAGGCGGCAATGCGTTCCGGAATTGTCGTTCCCGAGCCGTGCTGCGCAGGCTCGACCGTCCAACAAGTCCGTAAAACACGCCGATTACCGGGTTTGGTCCGGGCGGCCCGCCGCCACAATCCGCCAGGAATTGATCGCCAGACCGGGAGGACGACAACGATGAGCGACGCTTGCGTGCATGTGCTGCAGATGGGGCCCGTCGACTGGGCCTCGGCGCTGAACAGCGCCCGCGCCGAGTCTGGTTATGGACCGTTCGAGGTCGCCGTGTGCTCTGTAGAGGATGTTTGGCAGCGGCTCTCGGCCGAGCAGGTCGACGCGCTGGTGGTGCAGGGTGGCTGGAGCGACTGGACTCGCTGTGCTTCCGAAGTGGCCGTGGTCGTGGTCGCTGACGCCATGAGCGCCTCCGACTGCCTGGATTGGTTGCAAAAAGGGGCGCAGGAAGTGGTCACATCCGCCGAGATGAAGGATCTTTCCTGGCCACGTCGGCTGCGCGCTGCGGTCGAGAGGCAGCGCGTGCGCACCGCTACGCGGCAGGCATTCGCCACGGACGTGCACACCGGGCTGCCGCATGTCGGACAACTGATCGAGCACATGAGCCACCTGCTCGCGCTGCGCGAGCGCGAGCCGGCGCCGATGGCGTTGCTGGTGCTGCGCATCGAGGGGCTGGCCACGACGATGGCTCGTCTCGGCATCGAAGCGGCGGGCACGCTGCGTCGCAAGGTCGCGGTGCGGTTGCGCGCCGGCGTGCGGGCCAGCGACGTGGTTGCCTCCGTTGGCGACGACTCGTTCGCGGTGCTGCTGTCGCAGATCGACACGCCGGCCGACGCCGAGCGGGTCGGCCGCAAGCTGCTGGGCTCGCTCGGCGAGACCTTCAAGGTCGGGGGCGTCGATCTGGCCGTGGCCACGGCGCTCGGCATTGCCGCATACCCGGCCGATGGCACCCAGCCGGACATGCTGTTGCGGCGCGCTGCCGGGCTCGCGGCGTCGGCGCAGGCGACCGGCCGGGCCGGTCACGCCAACCGGCTGGAGCGCGGTGCGGCGTCCGCCGCCAACGACGAAACGCCGAACTGACGCGGGTTCACCAGAAGATCGCCCACACCAGCGTGGCGATCATCAGCCACTTGCCGATGTAGTACGCGCTGCGGTTGCCGCGCTTGAATTCCTTGGCCATGGCGCGCAGCTTGTAGCCCTGCGCGAACACCTTGTTGACGCCGCCGATCGGCTCGCCGGCCACGTTCTGGGTCGATGCGGCGGCCATCACGTGCTTGGCGAAGAAGCGGTTGAACCATCGCAGCGGGCTGCCCCACAGCGGACGCTCGACGTCGCAGAACAGGATCACGCGCGGCTGGTCGGTGGTGTTGGCCGCGTGGTGGATGTAGGTCTCGTCGAACATCACCGCCTCACCGTCGCGCCAGTGGTAGCGCTGGCCGTCGACGTCGATGTAGCAGCCCGGGTCGTTCGGCGTCTGCAGCCCGAGGTGATAGCGCAATGAGCCCGCGTACGGATCACGGTGGCGCACCAGCGTGGCGCCGGGCGGCAGCGACGCGAACATCGCGGCCTTGATCGACGGGATGCTGCGCAGCAGCTTCACGGTCTGCGGGCACATCGCCTCGGCCGACGCCAGGTCCTTGCCGTACCACGTCAGGTAGAAACGCTTCCAGCCGGTGCGGAAGAACGAGTTGAAGCCCATGTCCGTGTAGCCGGCGGCCGCCCGGATGAAGCCCTCGTCGTTCAGCCGCAGTGCCTCGGCGCGGATGGTCTGCCAGTTCTGCTTCAGCAGCGCCATTTCGGGAAACTCGGCGAGGTCGATGTAGGCGCTGCGCGGCGTGCGCGAGAACGCGTACATCAGGACATTGACCGGCGCGAGGAACACGGTGAAATCGGTCAGCGCCCGCGCGAGGCGAAAACGCACGCGGCCGCGCAGATGCACATACAGCGCCGACGCGATGAAGGTCAGTAACACCCAGTGGCGGATCTCGAGTGACGGTATGTTCATGATTCGCCTCAACGGTGGATGTCGCCGAGGCAGAGGTACTTGATCTCGACATAGTCGTCGATCCCGTGGTGCGATCCCTCGCGCCCCAGCCCCGACTGCTTGACGCCGCCAAATGGCACCTCGGCCGTCGAGATCAGCCCGGTGTTGACGCCGACCATGCCGTACTCGAGCGCCTCGCCAACGCGGAAGACGCGGCCGATGTCGCGGCTGTAGAAGTAGCTGGCCAGACCGAACTCCGTTGCGTTGGCAAGGTCGATGACTTCGGCCTCGGTCTGGAAACGAAACACCGGCGCCACCGGCCCGAAGGTCTCCTCGCGGGCGCACAGCATGTCGGCGGTGGCGTCGGCAAGCACCGTCGGTTCATAGAAGCGACTGTCCCTGCGATGGCCACCGACCAGCACCCGCGCACCCTTGGCGACCGCATCGGCGACGTGGCTGTCGATCTTGGCGATCGCGTTCGCGTCGATCATCGGGCCCTGGGTCACGCCGGCGTCGAAGCCGTTGCCGACGCGGATGTCGCGCACCTTGGCTGCGAGTTTCTCGACGAAGGCATCGTAGACGCCGTCCTGCACGTACAGCCGGTTGGCACAGACGCAGGTCTGGCCGGCGTTGCGGTACTTGCTGATCATCGCGCCCTCGACCGCGCTGTCGAGGTCGGCGTCGTCGAACACGATGAAGGGCGCATTGCCGCCAAGTTCGAGCGACAGCTTCTTGATGGTCGGCGCGCACTGCGCCGCCAGGATGCGGCCCACCTCGGTCGAGCCGGTGAATGACAGGTGGCGCACGGTGTCGCTGGTGCACAGCACCTTGCCGATCTCGATCGAGCGGTCGCTGTCGGCGGTGACGATGTTCAGCACGCCAGCCGGCAGGCCGGCGCGCTGCGCCAGTTCGGCCACGGCGAGTGCCGACAGCGGTGTCTGCTCGGCCGGCTTGATGACCACGGTGCAACCAGCCGCCAGCGCCGGTGCAACCTTGCGGGTGATCATCGCGATCGGGAAATTCCACGGCGTGATCGCCGCGCACACGCCTATCGGCTGCTTGATGACGAGGTAGCGCTTGTTGGCGTCTGTGGTCGGCACGGTCTCGCCGTAGACGCGCTTGGCCTCTTCGGCGAACCATTCGATGAAGCTGGCGCCGTAGGTCACCTCGCCGCGTGCCTCGGCCAGCGGCTTGCCCTGTTCGGCGGTCATCATGCGGGCCAGGTCGTCGGCGTGCTGATGCAGCAGGTGAAACCACTTCATCAGGATCGCCGCGCGTTCCTTCGCGGTCTTGCCGCGCCAGGCGGGCCAGGCGCGGTTGGCCGCAGCGATGGCGGTCTCGGCTTCGGCCGCGCCGAGGTTGGCGACCTCGGCCAGCTTGAGTCCGGTGGCGGGGTCGGCGACCGCGAAACGGTCGGCGGCTCCGATCCAGGCACCGTCGATGAACGCATCGGTCTTCAGCAGCGTCGGGTCGTTGAGTGCCGCCAGTGGGGAAGTTGGGTTGTCCATGCGTGCTCGAGATCGTTCGGGAGGAGGTGCCGGGCCCGCGGCCCAGGCTTCCAGCTGCCGCGGGAGAGTCACTCTACCCCTTCCGGTGTGCCTGGGAGGGCGGGGGATAAACTTGAATCCATCCCACCAGCTTCCCTTTCGAGGGTGATAAGGCCCCGCGCGTACAGGCCCGCACTGCGCGCAGCTGCCACGCAGCGCCGAATATCACCGTCGACACGCTCCCATGAAAGCCACCGACATCCGCCAGACCTTCCTGAAGTTCTTCGAATCGAAGGGCCACACCATCGTCGCCAGCTCACCGGTGGTGCCCGGCGACGACCCGACGCTGCTGTTCACCAACGCCGGGATGAACCAGTTCAAGGACGTGTTCCTCGGCTTCGACAAGCGGCCGTACAGCCGCGCGACGACCAGCCAGAAATGCATTCGCGCCGGGGGCAAGCACAACGACCTCGACAACGTCGGCTACACCGCGCGGCACCACACCTTCTTCGAGATGCTCGGCAACTTCTCGTTCGGTGACTATTTCAAGCACGATGCCATCCAGTACGCCTGGGAGTTGCTGACCGATGTCTACCAGCTGCCGAAGGAAAAGCTCTGGGTCACGGTGTATGCCGACGACGACGAGGCCTACGAGATCTGGAACAAGACGGTCGGCGTGCCGGCCGAGCGCATCGTGCGCATCGGCGACAACAAGGGCGCGCGCTACGCATCGGACAATTTCTGGATGATGGGCGATACCGGCCCCTGCGGCCCGTGCACCGAGATCTTCTACGACCACGGCCCCGACGTCGCCGGCGGCCCGCCGGGATCGCCGAACGAGGACGGCGACCGCTACATCGAGATCTGGAACAACGTCTTCATGCAGTTCAATCGCACCGAAGACGGCGTGATGCACAAGCTGCCCAAGCCCAGCGTCGACACCGGCATGGGTCTGGAGCGCATCACCGCGGTGCTGCAGCATGTGCACAGCAATTACGAGATCGATCTGTTCGTCAATCTGCTGGCCGCTGCCAAGCGCGCCGTCGATGCGGCGGGAGCCGGAGACTGCGACGCCGCTTCGCCGTCGCTGAAGGTCATCGCCGACCACATCCGCGCCTGCACGTTCACAGTGGTCGACGGCATCATTCCGGGCAACGAAGGCCGCGGCTACGTACTGCGCCGAATCGCCCGCCGCGCGATCCGCCACGGCTACAAGCTCGGTGCGCGCACGCCGTTCTTCAACACGCTGGTGTCTGCACTCGCCGTTGAAATGGGCGATGCCTATCCCGAATTGCGGCAGCAGCAACAACGGGTGACCGAAGTGCTCAAGCAGGAAGAAGAGCGCTTCTTCCAGACCATCGCCAACGGGATGGAAATCCTCGAGGCGGCGCTCGCCGAAACGGCGGCCCGCCCGGGCGATGCCGGTCGCCTCCTGAGCGGCGACGTCGCCTTCAAGCTGCATGACACCTACGGCTTCCCGCTCGACCTCACCGCCGACGTCTGCCGCGAGCGCGGCATGACGGTCGACGGCGCGGCATTCGACATTGCCATGGGCCGCCAGCGCGAGCAGGCGCGCGCGGCCGGCAAGTTCAAGATGGCGCTGGGCCTCGAGTACAGCGGCGAGGCGACCACCTTCCACGGCTACGAGCAACTGGTGCACGAGGGTGCGAAGGTCACCGCGATCTACCTCGACGGCACGCCGGCATTGCGTGCCCGCGCCGGCGACGACGCGGTGATCGTGCTCGACCACACGCCGTTCTACGCCGAGAGCGGCGGACAGGCCGGCGATGCCGGCGAGCTGCGCAACGCGCGCTCGCGGGTGCTGGTCGAGGACACGATCAAGGTGCAGGCCAGCGTGTTCGGCCACCACGGCCGCATCGTCGAAGGCGAGGTCGAGGTGGGCGATGTGTTCACCGCACGCGTCGATGCCGAGCGCCGCGTGAAGACCGTGCGCAACCACAGCGCCACGCACCTGATGCACAAGGCGCTGCGCGAGGTGCTGGGCGTGCACGTGCAGCAGAAGGGTTCGCTGGTCAATGCCGAGCGCACGCGCTTCGACTTTGCGCACAACGCCCCGATGACGGAGGCGCAGATCGCGAAGGTCGAGTCGATGGTCAACGCCGAGATCCTGGCCAATGCCGCGACACAGGCCCGCGTGATGGCGATCGACGACGCGCAGAAGACCGGCGCGATGATGCTGTTCGGCGAGAAGTACGGTGACGAGGTGCGCGTGCTCGACATCGGCAGCAGCCGCGAGCTGTGCGGTGGCACTCATGTGACCCGCACCGGCGACATCGGGCTGTTCAAGATCGTGGCCGAAAGCGGCGTGGCCGCTGGCGTGCGGCGCGTCGAGGCGATCACCGGCGACAACGCGCTGGTCTATCTGCAGTCGCTCGAAGGCACGATGAACCACCTGGCCGGCACGCTGAAGGCGGCGCCGGCCGAGGTGCCGGCCCGCCTGGCGCAGGTGCTCGATCAGGTGCGTGCGCTCGAGAAGGAACTGATCGCGATCAAGGGCAAGCTGGCGTCATCGCAGGGCGACGAGCTGCTGGCGCAGGCGGTCAACGTCGGCAGCCTGAAGGTGCTGGCGGCGCGTCTGGAAGGTGCCGACGCAAAGGCGTTGCGCGAGACCTTGGACAAACTCAAGGACAAGCTCAAGAGCGCGGTCATCGTGCTGGCCAGCGTCGACGGCGGCAAGGTGCAACTGGCTGCGGGCGTGACGGCCGATTCCATCGGCAAGGTGAAGGCCGGCGAGCTGGTCAACTTCGTGGCGCAGCAAGTCGGCGGCAAGGGCGGAGGCAAGGCCGACATGGCGATGGCGGGCGGCACCGATCCGAGCGGGCTTTCTGCTGCTCTGGACTCGGTCCGGGCGTGGGTGGCGGAGCGGGTTTGATGCTCTTCTAGTGTTCTGGTCGACATAGACCGCGTCGGGTTCCGCCCCGACAGTCGGGTAACTTTCATTGGCGGGCCCAGATGAAAGTCACTCGGGTGCCGGGCCGAGACCCGGCGGGCTGCATCGCATGCGCACAACCGCTGACAAAGCGATTCCAGCGCTCACGCGTACCCCAACGCCCCGACAACCGCCCCCAGCGCGACCAACCACATCGGACTGACCCGCGTGCGAACCATCGCGACCACGGTGACTGCGATCAGCGCCCACGCCCCGAGCTGCATGCGCACCGGCTCCGTCAGCACCCACCCGGTCGCCACCAGCAAGCCGAGGGTGAGCGGCGCCATCCCGGTCGTGAACGCGCGCACGCCGCGCGTGTCGCGCCGCGCCTGGCCCCAGCGGGTGGCCCACAGCGTCAGCAGCGTCGACGGCAGCAGGATGCCGCTCATCGTCGCCAGCGCGCCCAGCGGGCCGGCGACATTCCAGCCGAGCACCGCGACGAACAGCAGGTTGGGACCCGGTGCGGCCTGTGCCAGTGCCACCGAGGCGGTGAACTGGCCGTCGCTGATCCAGCCGTGTTCGGTCACCAGGTAACGGTGCATGTCGGGTGCGGTGGTGATGGCCCCGCCCACAGCCAACAGGCTCAGCAGCAGAAAGTGGCCGAACAGGCCCAGCAGGTCGGCTGCGCTCATGAACCCGATCGCCACCAGGCCAGCGCGACCGCCACCGAACCGACACCGGCAACCACCCACCACAGCGGCCAGTGACCCACCGTGACGGCCACCGTCGCGATCGCCGCGAAACCCAGGCTGGCGGGAAGACCGAGTGCGCTCGATCGCAGCGTGGGCAGGAGTTTCAGCGCGGTGGCCAGCACCAGCCCGGCCGCCACTGCGCCCATGCCGCGCAATGCACCCTGCACCGCCGGATGGCTTTCGTAGCGCCCATACAGCGAGGCCAGCAGCAGCACGATCACCAGCGGCATCGCCAGCATGCCTGCCAGTGCCGACATTGCGCCGCGCAGACCGAAGAAGCGGTCGCCGATCATCATCGACAGGTTGACGACGTTGGGGCCGGGCAGCACCTGGCCGACCGACAGCAGCTCGACGAACTGTTCGCGCGTCAGCCAGCGCTTGCGTTCGACCAGTTCGCGCTGTGCCACCGCCAGCACGCCGCCGAACCCCTGCAAGGCCAGCCAGGTGAAAGTGAAGAACAGGTCGGCGTTCGACCGTGGAACGGCCGTCCCGGGACTGCCGTTCGATTCGCTCAGCGCTGCACCTTCAGCGCGTCGGGGTTGATGATGTGGCTCGGTCGGCCTTCGACGAAATTCACCACGTTGTCGAAGGCGGCGCCGAAGTACTCCTCGTAGCTGTCCTGCTCGACGTAGCCGATGTGCGGCGTGCACACAGCGTTCTCGAGGCGCAGCAGCGGGTGCCCTTGCAGGATCGGTTCGCTCTCGAACACGTCGACCGCTGCCATGCCGGGCCGGCCGCGGTTCAGCGCCGACACGAGCGCGCCTTCCTCGATCAGTTCGGCGCGCGAGGTGTTCACCAGCAGCGACGTGGGTTTCATGCGCGACAGGTGTTCGATCTTCACGACACCGCGCGTCGTGTCGGTCAACCGCAGGTGCAGCGACAGCACGTCGCACTCCTCGAAGAATGTTTCGCACGAGGGCGCCGAGGCGTGGCCGTCGAGCTCGGCCCGCTCGCGCGCCGATTCGCTGCCCCACACCATCACGCGCATGCCGAAACAGCGCGCGTAGCCTGCCACCAGCTGTCCGATGCGACCGTAGCCCCAGACGCCCAGCGTCTTGCCGTGCAGCACCATGCCGATGCCGAAATTGACGGGCATCGACGACGCCTTCAGCCCTGACTGCTGCCAGGCGCCGTGCTTCAGATTGCCGATGTACTGCGGCACGCGGCGCATCGCCGCCATGATCAGCGCCCAGGTCAGCTCGGCCGGTGCGACCGGCGAGCCGACGCCTTCGGCCACAGCGATGCCCAGGCGGGTGCAGGCCTCGACGTCGATGTGCGAGCCGACCTTGCCGGTCTGCGAGATCAGACGCAGCCGGGGCAGCTTCTCGAGCAGCTGCCTGGGGAAATGCGTGCGCTCGCGGATGAGCACGAGCACCTCGGCGTCACGCAGCCGGATCGACAGCTGCCCGATTCCCTTGACGGTGTTGGTGAAGACCTTGGCGTGCAGCGCCTCCATCTTGTCGGCGCACTTCAACTTGCGGACTGCGTCCTGGTAGTCGTCGAGGATGATGATGTTCACGGCAGTGGGCGCTGAAAAGACCCTTCAATTGTGACCGCGGGCAAGCCGCGTTCGTGCGCAGTAGGATCGCCGGCCACCGGGAGCATCCGGTTCATCCGACAGGAGTCTTTCATGTCCATTTCCATGTACTCGGCCAGCGTTCCGGTCTTCGAGAAGATGCTCGGCAATCTGCTGCGCTGGCTGGACGCTGCCGAAGCGCATGCGACGGCGAAGAAGTTCGACACCTCCGTCTACCTGGCTGCTCGTCTGGCGCCCGACATGCTGCCGTTCACCAAGCAGATCCAGATCGCCTGCGACATGGTCAAGTACTGCGTGGCGCGCCTGTCGGGCACCACGGCACCGAAATTCGACGACAACGAGGCGACGATGACCGAACTGCGGCAGCGCGTCGCGAAGACGCTCGACTACATCAAGTCGGTGCCTGCGGAACAGATCGACGGCACCGAAGCCAAGGAGATCGAGGTACCGATTCGCGGCGCTTCACCGTTGAAGTTCGCTGGCGAGACGTACCTGAAGCACTGGGTGCTGCCGAACTTCTACTTCCACGTGACCATCGCCTACGGCCTGCTTCGGCACAACGGCGTCGAGATCGGCAAGTTCGACTTCATCGGGCGCGACTGACGCTGACGCGCCTGCCTCAGACCGATCGCTGCTGAGAGCGCATTGCGGGCCCCAGCGACTGGCTGCGATTCGGGAAGTGACGGTTCAGGCGTTCCATGCGTGACTGCGCCTGCGATTCGCTGTGATGCATGGCCACCAGCGTGAACAGTGCGGAGCGCAGGTGCCACAACTCGCGCGGCGAGCGGGCGCGTTCGATCTGTGAGCGCATGTCCGCGGCAGGGTCGGTGTCGATGTCGTCCAGCATGGCGGCGAATTCCAGGCGGATGTCGGCGAACGGCACGGGTTCGGGCTCGGGCGATGCCGCGGTCGACGGCCGCTCGGCCGGCGGCGCAGCCGGTGAACTGACGTCCCAGCCGGTATTGAGCCAGTCGCGCAGGCCACAACGCCAGCGCGAACGCTTGTAAAGCCTGTCGGGCGGGCAGACCTCGACACGACGGACTTCCGAGAGTCGGTCCTGGCAGGGCAATGCCTGGGGTTCGGGCGCCGGTCGGCCCCGGCGGATCCAGGTGGATTGCAGTCGTTGTGTCCAGCGGTTCAGCATGTCGATCGACTCCGCACGCGATGCGTGACGTTCGACACGGATTCTTGTCGCCGACACCGTCGGCGATCGATCGAAAAGGCCGGCGATCGTCGGCCAGAAACCGGCTGCGAGGCCGACCGCTACATCATCATGTTGTTGCGAATCAGGCCGACGGCCAGACCTTCGAGTTCGAAATCGACATCGCCGAACGGGATCACGATCGGCTCGAAGTCCGGGTTCTCGGGGTGCAGTTCGATCGTGGTGCGGGTGCGCTTGAATCGCTTGACGGTGACTTCGTCGCCGAGCCGCGCGACGACGATCTGCCCGTTCTTCGCGTCGCGTGCCTTCTGCACCGCGAGCAGGTCGCCATCCATGATGCCGGCGTCGCGCATGCTCATGCCGCGCACCTTCAGCAGGTAGTCGGGCCGGCGCGGGAACATGCTGGCCTCCATCAGGTAGGTCTGGTCGATGTGTTCCTGCGCGAGGATCGGGCTGCCGGCAGCGACACGGCCGACCAGCGGCAGCGTCAGCTGCGACAGGCTGGGCAGCGGCAGGCTGAACTGCTTGCCCCGCATCTCGTTCAGCGCGCGCAGGGTTTCGGACTTCAGGCGGATGCCGCGTGAGGTACCGCCCACCAGTTCGATGACGCCTTTTCGAGCCAGCGCCTGCAGATGTTCTTCAGCTGCGTTGGCCGACTTGAATCCGAGTTCGGTGGCGATCTCGGCACGGGTCGGAGGAGCACCGGTGCGCTCGATGGCGCTTTGAACCAGATCGAGGATCTGCTGCTGTCGATCGGTCAGCTTCGGGGCGTCTTGCATGGCGGCTCTCGGTGAGATGGAAATCGCACGCCGACTCGCGCGGCAGCGGTGAACTGACGATTTGTCCAGCTCACTGTATTTTCATCCAGCTTTCACCGAATTGCAAAGGCACCCCGGATGCGCGGCGCTCCCGTCCCTAATCGGTGTGGCTGTCGAACCACTGAGCCAACTCATCCACCAGCCGTGAGATCTCCAGCTTCTCCTCGGGAGTCAGGCTTTTTGCCTTGACAGTCCAGGCGCTCTCGCCAGCGGGAACGGACAAGCCCTCGGTGTCCATGAAGCATTCAAGTGCGTAGATCCACGAACGCGCGTTCTCGTCCAGCTTGGAGCGGTTCATGCGGTGCAGACCGGCGCGGCATTCGTGAAACGCGCGCACCACGGATTCATCCAACCCCTGGTTCTCCGACGGCATCAATGCCCGACGAGCGGCGGAGAACTTCTCGGCTGGGTAAACGTAGCTCATCAACGACTCCTGTTTTGCAACAGGTGATTTTCGTCTACCCGGACTTGTCGTTGGCGCGGCACGCGCACGTCCGTGCGCAGCTGGACCGATGCCAGAACCCGGGCAGCGATCAGGCGACCGCGTAGACCATCCGTGCGCTGAGACTGCTCTGCAGGCTGAACGAGGAGGCCGCGTCGGTGTAGGTCAGCGTCTGTTTGTACTGCGCCATCGCGGCGTAGCGCTGGGGCGTCGTGTCGGGCGCCTTCGTCGCGTCGTTGACCACCGGATCTGCGGCCGGGGGTTGGGCTCCCGTGGCGGCAGGCGCCGAGGCATCTGCCTTGACCGGCTGGGTGGCAGCCCCGGACTGCGGACCGAAGAACGAGCCCGACAGTGCCGTGAGGAAGTCCTTCAGCGTAGGCGCACTGGCGCCAGCAGCGGGGGCTTGTGAAACGAGCTGACCGAAGCGTTCGGTGAGGTCGCCGAGCAGCGACGTCAGCGCCGGAAACGCGTCGCCCACGTTCGGTTGTGCGAGCTGATTGACCAGCGGCCCGAGGTTGTTCTCGAACGAATCGTAGGTCGCGCGAAGCTTGATCGAGATCGACGCCGAGGCGCGGCTGGCGCTGCTCGCTGCCGCTGGCGATGCGGCCGATGTCGGCGCCACGACCACGGGTGCGGCGGCGGCGGTCGGCGTTGCCCCGGCCTGGGCGGCGCCGACTGCGGGCAGGGCCGTCGTGGCGGTGTTTGTCGGTGCGGGCGCGGTGGAGCCCGCCGCGGCGTTGGCGGCAGGCGCTGGCAGGGTCGGGGTGGTTGGCGACGGGCTGCTTCCGTACAAGGTGTTCAGCGCGGCAAACAGCGTTTGCGCGAAGGCCTGCAGCGTGCTGGCGAAGTCGGTTCCTCCGTTCGTCGAGTCGCCCTCCAGGCTGAATTTCAGCCTGGCCTTGAACTCGCCGCCGGGTCCGGAGAACTGGATGCTGGCGTTGAACTCGCCCGGGAAGCTCGAAGCGGCGGTCGAACTGTCGTCGTCGCTGCGGCCGCTGCCGGTCAGCGACGAGAACGTCTCCTGGATCTTCAATTTCAAGGTGGTGAACGCGGCGCCTGAATCCTGCCCATCCGATGGCGAAGCCTCGCGGTCATGGCGGTGGTCGTGCTCGTGACCCTCGTGGCGCGCACGGTGCACGTCGGATGTCTCGCCCGAGCCCTCCGCTCGAACCGGACCCGAGGAGGCCCGCACGGACAGGGAATAGCTGGTCTGCGCGGCGAGCGATGGCGTGGATGCGATCGAGGAAGTATTCACGTTGTGTTCCGCATTGAAGCTTGACAATGCCGGGTTTTCGACGTAGCGCGGGTTGACTTGAGCCCGAGGCGTATCTGCACGTTTCAGATCCCCGACGTTGTCAACAGTCAGCCCGCTCGTCCTGTGGGCGAGCCGGTGGCCCAGAATCCGGCCCGTGGCTTCACACCCTCCTTTGCAGAATGACCACCCGGCGCTTGCCGGTGACGACGTCCGCCTGATCGTCGTCCTGGCCACGGGCGGCACGATCGCCGGCACCGCGGCCTCGGCGTCCGATCATCTCGGCTACACGGCGGCACAGCTGGGCATCGAGCAACTGCTGGCCGGCGTACCGGAACTGGCCGGCCTGCCGATCGAGAGCGAGCAGGTGGCACAGATCGACAGCAAGGACATGAGCCATGCGATCTGGCAGTCGCTGGCGCTGCGTGTGGCGCACCATCTGGCGCGCGCCGAGGTGCGCGGCATCGTCGTCACGCACGGCACCGACACGATGGAGGAAACCGCCTACTTCCTGCATCGCGTGCTGGCGCCGGCAAAGCCGGTCGTGCTGACCGGTGCGATGCGTCCGGCCACCTCATCGCAGGCGGATGGACCGCAGAACCTGGTGGATGCGGTGACCGTGGCGCGCGATCCTGCCGCCTCCGGCGTGCTCGCGGTGCTGGCCGGCACGGTGCACGGCGCCCGGCACGTGCGCAAGGTGCATCCGACCCGTCTGGATGCTTTCGGCTCCGGTGAATCCGGGCCGTTGGCGGTGATCGACAAAGGCAGGGTCGTTGCGGCTGCGGGCCGCACGGCGCCGTTCGCGGGGATCGATCAGGCGGTGCCGGTCTCAGCTGCGCTCACGCATCCGGTGACGCAATGGCCGCGCGTCGAGATCGTCCACAGCCATGCGGGCGCCAGCGGTGCGCTGGTCAGCGCGCTGTGTGCCGATGGCTCGGCACGCGCCCGGTGTGTCGACGGACTGGTCGTGGCCGGGACTGGCAACGGCAGGCTGCACCGCGACCTGGAAGCGGCCTTGCTGGTTGCGCAATCGCAGGGCATCGCGGTGCTTCGCAGCCTGCGCTGCGGCGATGGCATGCTGATTCCCCTTGCCGGTGACTTCCTGCCTGGCGCCGGCGATCTGACGCCGGTTCAGGCACGCATCGAACTGATGGTGTCGCTGATGCGGCCGCGTGAGCCTTGAAGAACGGCCCTGAATGACCTTTGCAGCTGTGCTGGTGACCCGCCCTCAACCCGCCTTGGCCGTCAGTTCGTCGACCTGAGTGCTGAGGTCGAGCCATTGCCCTTCGAGGCGGCCGATCTCTTCGGTGATGCCCTTGAGCTTCTTGCCGCTCTCGGCCAGCTGGGCTGGCGTCAGCGTGCCGGTCGCGAAGCTCGCCTCGATCGCATCGCGGTCGCCGAACAGCACGCCGAGTCGGTTGTCGATGCGGTTCAGCTCCTTGCGCAGCGGTTTCAGCTCGTCCGATTTCAGCTGACGCGCCAGCGCGTCGGCCTTGCGATCCTCGCGCCGGGCCGGTGCCGCTGGGGGTGTGGTCGCTGCTTTCGGAGCGGCAGCTGGCACCGGAACCGGTGCGGGCGCCGGCCCCGCGGCTTTCCTGCTGGCGCTGCCCGCCTCGCGCAGGGCCTTGGCCTGCGCCCTCGCGGTGTCGAGCAGGTATTTCTGGTAGTCGTCCAGGTCGCCGTCGAACGGACGCACGCCGCCATCGGCGACCAGCCAGAATTCGTCGCAGACCTCTCGCAGCAGCGCGCGGTCGTGGCTGACCAGCATCAACGAGCCCTCGAACTCGTTGAGCGCCATCGACAGTGCCTCGCGGGTGTCGAGGTCGAGGTGGTTGGTCGGCTCGTCGAGCAGCAGCAGGTTGGGGCGCTGCCACACCAGCATCGCCAGCACCAGCCGCGCCTTCTCGCCACCGCTCAGCGTGCCGACGGCCTGGTTGACCATGTCGGCGGCGAAGCGGAACTGGCCGAGGAAGTTGCGCAGCTCCTGTTCGCGGGCCTGCGGGCTGACCTCGCGGGCGAGCCGGATCATGTGGTTCAGCGGCGAGTCGCCGGGGCGCAGCACGTCCATCTCCTGCTGCGCGAAATAGCCGATCGCCAGGCCCTTGCCTTCGGTGATCGTGCCGCCCAGGGCCGCCTGCGCGCGTGCGATGGTCTTGACCACCGTCGACTTGCCCTGGCCGTTGGCGCCGAGGATGCCGATGCGCTGGCCGGCGAGCACCGAGCGGTTGATGTTGCGCACGATGATCTTGTCGGGCTCGCCTTCGTTCAGCGATGCGTATCCGCACTCGACGTCCTTCAGGCTCAGCATCGGGTTCGGCAGGTTCAGCGGCTCGCGGAACTCGAACGAGAACTCGCGCGAGGTCAGGATCGGTGCCAGTTTCTCCATCCGGTCGAGCGCCTTGACGCGGCTTTGTGCCTGCTTGGCCTTGCTGGCCTTGGCCTTGAAACGGTCGATGAACTTCTGCAGATGGGCCATCTTCTCCTTCTGCTTCTCGAAGCTGGCCTGCTGCAGCACCATGCGCTCGGCGCGCATCTCCTCGAAGGCGGTGTAGTTGCCGCCGTAGCGTGTCAGCTTGGCATCCTCGAGATGAACCGTGACATTGGTGATCGCGTCGAGGAACTCGCGGTCGTGGCTGATGACGAGCATCGTGCCCTCGAAACGCTTGAGCCAGGCTTCCAGCCACACCAGCGCATCAAGGTCCAGGTGGTTGGTCGGTTCGTCGAGAAGCAGCAGGTCGGCCGGGCACATCAGTGCGCGGGCCAGCTGCAGCCGCATTCGCCAGCCACCCGAGAAGCTGTTGACCGGGGCGTCGAGCTGCTCGCTCTTGAAGCCCAGGCCCATCAGCAGCGCCTGGGCGCGCGGCCGGGCGTCGAAGGCGCCGGCATCGGCCAGCGCCTGGTGGCCGTCGGCGATCGCGTGGCCGTCGTCGCCAGCTTCGGCCGCGGCGAGTTGCGCCTGCGCTTCGACCAGACGGGTGTCGCCTTCGAGCACGAAATCCGTGGCGCCGTCATCGGTCTCGGGCATGTTCTGCGCGACCTCGCCGACCCGCCAGCGTGGCGGCATGTAGACCTCGCCGCCGTCGGACTGCAACCGGTTCGTCAGCATGGCAAACAGGCTGGACTTGCCGGCGCCGTTGCGCCCGACCAGACCGACGTTCTCCCCCGGCTGGATCGTCACCGAGGCGGCATCGAGCACCACCTTCGTGCCGCGGCGCAGCGTCACATCCTTCAGCGTGATCATGGCTTCACGTCCCGCCAGGTTTCGCTGCGGCGCGCCCAGCGCATCAGCGCCTCGCGGGTCACCAGCAGCACCGCGTCGTCGCCGGCGCTGGTTTCCAGCCAGGCGACTTCGAGGCGGCGGAACGCGCGCTCGAAATGCCCGCGTTCGTTGCCGATCTCGAGCACCAGCACGCCGATATCGGTCAGTTTCGCTGCGGCATCGCTGACGATGCGGCGTACCAGGTCCATGCCATCCTCGCCGCCGGCCAGCGCCATCGCCGGCTCGTGCCTGTACTCGTCGGGCAGTGCGGCCATGCTGTGCGCATTGACGTAGGGCGGATTGCACAGGATCAGGTCGTAAGGCCCGCGCACGCTGTCCAGCAGGTCGGACTTCATCAGCGTGATGCGATGGCTCAACTTGTGACGGTCGACGTTGATCTTCGCGATCGCGAGGGCGTCGTCGGACAGGTCGCAGGCGTCGACCTCGATTTCCGGGTAGGCCATCGCTGCGATCACCGCCACGCTGCCGTTGCCGGTGCACAGGTCCAGCACGCGCTGCGTGCGATCCGACAGCCACGCGTCGAGCGTGCCCTGTTCTTCTCCGTCGACCAGCAGCTCGGCGATGAACGAGCGCGGCACGATCACGCGTTCGTCGACGAAGAAAGGCACGTTTTGAAGCCAGGCCTCGCCCGTCAGGTAGGCGGCGGGCTGACGGGTCTCGATGCGGCGAGTCACCAGCGCAACGGCCTTCGCCTCCTCGTCGGGCGACATCTCGCGCCCGGCGTGCGTTTCGAGCGCGTCGAGGTCCATGGACAGGCTCCACAGCACCAGCCAGGCGGCTTCGTCGAAGGCGTTGGCGGTGCCGTGCCCAAATGAAACGCCCGCCTTTTTGAGGCGGGCGGCTTCGCGCTTGATCAGATCGAGGAGGGTCATGAAGTCGGGGGGTACATGGTGATGCGAAAGGCCATGCGGCGATGCAGGAGATCGTTCGCGCGGTTCTTCAGTAGCGGGTCAGCGGCGCGGCACGTGTGGTCGTCGGCTCGGGGCGCACGTCGAGCGTGATCTCGGTGAAGCTGGCGCCGTCGTCCACTTCCTCCTTCTTTGCCGTGGCGCGCGAGACCGGCGACATGTCGTTCTGAAGCCGCCACATCAGGTTGGTAGGCGAGTCGGCGAAGGCCAGTCCTTCGTCGCGCGAGATCGTGCCCTCCGTGATCAGTCGAGCCAGATCCTGCTCGAAGGTCTGAGAGCCTTCGGCCATCGATTTTTCCATCGCTTCGCGTACGCCGCCGAAGTCGCCTGCGGTGATCAGGTCTGACACCAGCTTGGTGTTCAGCATCACCTCGACGGCCGGGATGCGGCCGCCCGCCGTGGCGCGCACGAGTCGCTGCGACACGATCGCACGCAGGCCCGATGCGAGGTCGGACAGCAGCGCGGGGCGGGACTCCGGCGTGTAGAACGACAGGATCCGGCCCAACGCGTGGTAGCTGTTGTTGGCGTGCAGCGTCGAGAGCACCAGGTGACCCGAGAGCGCGTACGAGATCGCTGCGGTCATCGTCTCGCGGTCGCGGATCTCGCCGATGAGGATGCAGTCGGGCGCCTGCCGCAGCGCGTTGCGCAGACCGACCTGCAGCGACTGCGTGTCGCGCCCGACCTCGCGTTGGTTGACCACCGATTTCTTGTTGTTGAACAGGAATTCGATCGGGTCCTCGATCGTCAGGATGTGGCCGGCCATCTGCTTGTTGCGCTGCTCGAGCATCGCGGCCAGCGTGGTGCTCTTGCCGGCACCAGTCGAGCCGACCATCAGGATCAGCCCGCGCTTTTCCATCACCAGCGTGTTCAGCAGCGGTGGCACCTGGAGGCTCTCGAGCGTCGGGATCTCGAACGGAATGCAGCGGAATACCGCTGCGATCGAACCGCGCTGCTTGAAGCCGCTGAGTCGGAAACTGCCGACGTTGGCCAGGCCGACGCCCACGTTCAACTCGCCGGTATCGTCGAGTTCCTCGAGCTGTGTCGGCGTCAGTACCTCGGCCAGCAACTGTCGCGGCTGCGCCGGCGTCAACGGCTGATCGCTCAGCTGCATGATCTGCCCGTTGATCTTGATGAGGATCGGCGTGTTGGCCGACAGGTAGACGTCGGAAGCATTCTTCTCCGACATCAGGCGCAGCACGCGCTCCATGTTCCCGCTCATGTTGACAGCCCCCAAGGTCGCTTCGCGCCACAACCCCCAAGGGGCAGCCGGCTTGGCTCGGGGCGGCCCGGCGCCTCGTGGTGGCTTGATCTGACGCGTCGCTTCGCTTGCGCTGGATGCGGTGCTGGTCGGGTCATGTGCTCTCCCACGAGTCGGTCCGTCAATTTACGCGCGCAGCAGGTCGTTGAGACTGGTCTTCGCGCGGGTCTGCGCATCGACCTTCTTGACGATCACCGCGCAGTACAGGCTGTGGCTGCCGTCGGCGCTTGGCAGGTTGCCGCTGACCACCACCGAACCGGCCGGAATGCGGCCGTAGCTGACTTCGCCGGTGGCGCGGTCGTAGATCTTGGTGCTCTGGCCGATGTAAACGCCCATGCTGATCACCGAGTTCTCCTCGACGATCACGCCCTCGACGATCTCCGAACGGGCGCCGATGAAGCAGTTGTCCTCGATGATGGTCGGGTTGGCCTGCAGCGGCTCCAGAACGCCTCCGATGCCGACGCCGCCGCTCAGGTGGACGTTCTTGCCGATCTGTGCGCACGAGCCGACGGTGGCCCAGGCGTCGACCATCGTGTTCTCGTCGACGTAGGCACCGATGTTCACGAAGCTCGGCATCAGCACGACGTTCTTCGCGAGGAAGCAGCCGCGGCGGGCGACCGCCGGAGGCACGATGCGCACGCCCGAAGCGCGCACGGCGGCATCGTCGATGTGCGAGAACTTGGTCTTCACCTTGTCGAAGAAGGTCAGGTCGCCTGCGCGCATCAGCTCGTTGTCGTTGAGCCGGAACGACAGCAGCACGGCCTTCTTGACCCACTGGTTCACCGTCCACTGGCCGACACCCTGGCGATCGGCCACACGGACGCGGCCGGCGTTCAGGTCGGAGATCACCGACTCGACGGCGGCGTTCACGTCCGGGTGGCTGCGGGTCGTCAGGTTGGCGCGGTTGTCCCACGCGGCTTCGATGATGCTCTGGAGGTTTGCGGTCATGGACAGTTCAGTAGAAGGTGACAGGAGAGGGTTGCACACCGGCCGACACAAATCGAGCCGGCAACGATCGGCCTTCAGGCGCCGCGCAGCGATCGGGTGTAAGCCACGATGCGATGGGCGGCTTCGAGGCAAGGGTCCGCCTCGGACACCAGGGCCAGGCGGATACGACCTGCGCCGGGGTTCACGCCGCCTGCCTCGCGCGCCAGCAGGCTGCCCGGCAGAACCGCCACATTGTATTGAGCGAGCAGGCCGCAGGCGTAGGCCACGTCATCTCCACCAGGGATGACCCGGGAAATGTCGGCCCACAGGTAGAAGCCGGCGTCGGGCAGCGACACGTCCATCACCTGCGCCAGCAGCGGGGTCACCTGGGCGAACTTCTGCCGGTACTGTTCGCGATTGGCGACCACGTGGGCCTCGTCGTTCCAGGCGGCAACGCTGGCCCGCTGAACCGTCGGGCTCATCGCGCTGCCGTGGTAGGTGCGGTACAGCAGGAACTGCTTCAGGATGTCGGCGTCGCCGGCGACGAAGCCGGATCGCATGCCGGGCACGTTCGACCGCTTGGACAGGCTGGTGAAGGCGACGAGCCGGCTGAAGTCGGATCGGCCCAACTTCATCGCGGCTTCCAGCGAGCCCAGCGGTGGTTCGTCGCGGAAATAGATCTCCGAATAGCACTCGTCCGAGGCGATGACGAAGCCGTACCGGTCGCTCAGCTCGAACAGCCTGTTCCATTCGTCCAGCGGCATCACCGCACCGGTGGGGTTGCCCGGCGAGCAGACATACAGCAACTGCGTGCGCGCCCAGGTGGATTCGGGCACCGCGTCCCAGTCCGAGGCAAACCGGCGCGCCGGATCGCTGTTGACGAATTCGACGCGCGCGCCTGCCAGGATCGCCGCACCTTCGTAGATTTGATAGAAGGGATTCGGGCAGACCACCGTGGCGTCGCCACCGGCGGGGTCGATCACGGTCTGCGCCAGCGCGAAGAGCGCCTCCCGTGATCCGTTGACTGGCAGCACCTGGCAGCTGTCGTCCACCGTGACGTCGTAGCGGCGTTTGATCCATCGCGCGATGGCCTGTCGCAGCGCTGGCTCGCCGGCGGTGGCCGGGTAACTGGCCAGTCCTGCCAGGTTGTCACTGAGGGCCTGGGTCACCAGCGCCGGTGTCGGATGCCTGGGTTCACCGATGCCGAGGCTGATCGGCTTCAGCGCGGGGTTGGGTGTGATGTCGCGGGTCAGCGCGCGCAGGCGCTCGAACGGGTAGGGCTGCAGCCGGGAAAGCAGGGGATTCATCGCGAAATTATCGGCGCCCCGCCCGCCGTGACGTCTGCAATGCGCGGTTTGTCGGTCAGGTGCCCAGCTCGCGCTGCACCGAGGCTGCCCAGCCCCAGGCTTCGTCCGACAATGTAAGCACTCGGTCGATCCCGCCGAAAGTCCCAGCCAGCTCACCCGCTGCGGTCAGATCGTGGCGCTCCAGCGATTCCGCGAGTGCCAGGATGTCGTGCCACGGACCACCGCGCTCGATCAGCGCCTGGCGCGCCGGGTCGGTCAGTCGCAGCGGACCCAGCGCCTGCACCAGAGGTACCTGAAGCATCACATCCAGCAGTGACAGCAGGCCGACGGTGAACAGCGCGTCGGGCGCATCGCCGCTGCGCTCGCGAGCCAGCGATTCGGCCAGCCGCGCCCGCGCCAGCGACACTTCCTGCAGGGCCCGCGATGCCCGTCGGCCGTTGACCGACGACAGCAGCAGCACCGACAACCAGCGGTACAGCTCGGATCGGCCGAGCAGCAACACCGCCTGGTCGATCGATTCGACCGGCCGCGACAGACCGACCGCCGGGCTGTTGACGTGCCGCAGGAGTCGGTAGCACAGGGCCACGTCCGCGCGGAGGTCCTGGGTCAGATCGGCCAGCGGCTTGTCTTCGCTGCGCACCGAGTTCAGCAACTGGATGATTCGCTGCACATCGCCTTGCAGCGGGCGCTTGGACAGGACGGTGGCCGAGGAGTTGAAGCTCCCGCAGGCCAGCGTAGCGCCCGCCGCGAGCGCCAGTTCGATCTCGTCGACGTTGGCCAGCTGTGTGGCAATCAGGGTCTTGGATCCGTTGGCGCCGCGCCACCGTCTGGCAGCCTCCAGCAGCGGTTCGAGTCCGAGGGTGGCAGCGTCGAGCACGGCGAAATCGATGTTTGCCGCGACGTCCGGCTGCCGCAGCAGGGCCCCGACGCGGACGTCGCGCACGCGCAGCGAGGTCAGCAGCGATGCCTTGGCGACGGGCTCCGCAGACTCGTTGTCCTCGGCGGCTCCGCCGTCCAGGCACAGGTGCGCACCGGCCGGCGCGTGGTCGACGACGTTGGGCCGGGCGAGGATGGCCGTCGGGATCGTCGCGAGCGCGACGCGGCCGTTCTCCAGGGTGGATCGCATCGACGACATCAGGGCCAGCGCATGAGCGGCCTGCGCGATCGGATCGGCCCGGCGGCGCAGTCGCTCCTCCACCGATGCGGGCAGGCAGAACTCGAATCCGGCGACGGTTCCGTTCGCGGCGACCAGCGGTCTGCGCACGGCAAAGCCGGCGCCTGCTGTCGGGGCAGTGCTCGGTGGCAGGGCGACCGGGGCTGACTTTTTCGAGTTGTTCCGGGGCGGCTCGGACCCCAGCAGACGATTCAACCACGCCTTCATGCGCCACCCGCCTTGCGGTCGTTTATCACGGTCGCGATGCTATCATCGTCACCCGAAGAGAGCTCGAAAAAATCGATGTTTTCTCAATTGAATCAACGACTTATGTGCGCATGCCGATAGCGGTTCGCACCGGAATCCGCTCTCGTTCATGCGCCTGAATTCCATCAAGCTGTCCGGCTTCAAGTCGTTCGCCGACCCCACGCATTTCCAGTTGCCCGGCCAGCTGGTCGGCGTGGTCGGGCCGAATGGCTGCGGCAAGTCCAACATCATGGATGCGGTGCGCTGGGTGCTGGGCGAATCGCGCGCCAGCGAACTGCGCGGCGAGTCGATGCAGGATGTCATCTTCAATGGCTCCGGGCAGCGCAAGCCGGCCAGTCGGGCGAGCGTCGAGCTCGTGTTCAGCAACGAGGACGCGCGCGCTGGCGGCCAGTGGAACCAGTTCGCCGAGATCGCCGTCAAGCGCGTGCTGACCCGCGACGGCAGCAGCAGCTACCACATCAACAACCAGCCGGTGCGCCGCCGCGACGTGCAGGACGTCTTTCTCGGCACCGGACTCGGCCCGCGCGCCTACGCCATCATCGGCCAGGGCACCATCAGCCGCATCATCGAGAGCAAGCCCGAGGAGTTGCGGCTGTTTCTCGAGGAGGCCGCCGGCGTCTCCAAGTACAAGGAGCGCCGCCGCGAGACCGAGAACCGGCTGCGCGACACCCGCGACAACCTGACGCGCGTCGACGACATCCTGCGCGAGCTCAACGGCAACCTCGAGAAGCTCGAGAGACAGGCCGAGGTCGCCGGCCGCTACCGCAGCCTCCAGGACGAGGGCACGCTGAAGCTGCATCAGTTGTGGTTCCTGCGTCACCGCGACGCGGCAGGCGAACAGCAGCGTGTCGAGAAGGAAGTCGCCGCCGCCGCCAATGCGCTCGAGGCGCGCGTGGCCGAGTTGCGTCAGGGTGAATCCGAGCTCGAGACCATCCGTCAGGCGCACTACGCCGCCAGCGACGAGTTGCACCTTTCGCAGGGACGTCTGGCAGAAGCCTCGCTCGAAGTCAGCCGCCTCGAGGAGCGCATTCGCTACGTGGTCGAGGGCCGGCAGCGCGCCGAGCAGCGGCTCGCCGAGCTGTCGTTGCAGACGGCACAGTGGGTCGACCGTCGGACGCAGGCCGAGGCCGAACTGGAACAACTGGCCGGGCAGATCGCCACTGCCGACGAGCACAGCGAGGTGCTCGCGGCGCAAGCCGAGGAACAGGCTGTCCGGCTGCCGGGCCTCGAGGACTCGGTGCGGGCGGCGCAGTCGGCGGCCGGCGTACAGCGTGGCGTCGTTTCCGGCGTGCAGCAGCAGATCCAGGTGCTGGCGAGCGACAGCCGCAACCTCGAGGACCAGAACCGCCAGCTCGCCGGTCGCCGCGACAGGCTGGCCGGCGAGAAGCGCCAGCTCGCCACTCCGGATCTGGCCCGCATCGAAGACCTGAAGCAGCAATTCGCCAGCGCGGAGGAGTCTCGTGAAATCGCCGAGGCGCGTCTGGCCGATCTGGGTGAGCAGGTGCCCGCGCTTGACGAAACTCGGCGTGCCCGCCAGGCCGAGGTCAACGCCGAAGCCGCCAGGCAATCGGACTTCAGTGCCCGGCTCGACGCGCTGCGTGCGCTGCAGGACAAGGTTCAGACCGAAGGCAAGTTGCGGCCGTGGCTGGCGAAGCAAGGCCTCGATGGTCTGACCGGTCTGTGGACGCGCATCCACATCGAAGCCGGGTGGGAAACCGCGCTCGAGGCGGCGCTGCGCGAGCGAATCAACGCGCTCGAGGTCGGTCGGGTCGAGACGGTGTGTGCGTTCGCGGCCGATGCGCCGCCGGCCAAGCTGGTTTTCTACACACCGCCGGCTGCCGGCACGCCGCAGGCGACCGCGAACCCGGCGCTGTCCCGCCTGAGCGATCTGCTGCGCATCGGAGATGCCGGCCTGAAGGCGCTGCTGACGGACTGGCTCGAAGGTGCCTACACCGCAGCCAGCCTCGACGATGCGCTGTCTGCGCGCACGCACCTGCAGCATGGCGAGGTCGTGATGACGCGTGACGGACACGCCGTCAGTGCTCATGCCGTCTCGTTCTACGCGCCCGACTCCGAGCAGGCCGGCCTGCTGGCGCGCGCGCAGGAAATCGAGAACCTCGACCGCCAGCTGCGTGCGCAGTCGTTGATCGCCGAGGAAGCGCGCAGCGCGCTGATCCGCGCCGAAGCGGCGTACAGCAGCGCATCGGCCCATCTGGCGACGGCGCGCCGCGAGTCGGCCGAGGCGCAGAGCCGCGCGCACCAGGAGCAGGTCGAGTTGCTGCGCTTGACGCAGCAGGCCGAACAAGCGCAGTCGCGCTCGGCCCAGCTCGATGACGAGCTGGCCGAAATCGATGCGCAGCTCGAGGCGCTGAACGAACGACGTGCCATCGGTGAAGCGCGCTTCGAGGAACTCGACATGGCGCTCGCGACCACGCAGGAGCGCCATGCCGATCTCGACGACGCGGTGATCCAGGCAGAGCGGGCGCTCGCGGCCGCTCGCGAGCAGCTGCGCGCCCTCGAGCGTCAGGCGCAGGAGTCGCAGTTCGCCTCGCGTTCGCTGGCAGCACGCCGCAGTGAGCTGCAGCGCGCCATCGAGACGGCAGTCCAGCAGGTCGCGAACCAGGCGCAGGCCGAAGCCCAGCTGAACGAGGAACTGGTCCGATTCACCGACGCGTCGGCCCAGGTCGGTCTGCAGGACGCGCTGGCGCTGAAGCTCGAGCGCGAGTCCGCGCTGGCCGCGCAGCGCAGTGCCTATGACGATCTGACCTTGCGTCTGCGCCGTGCCGACGAGCAGCGAATGGTGCATGAGCAGAGCCTGCAGCCGCTGCGCGATCGCATCACCAAACTGCAGCTCGAGGCGCAGGCGGCGCAGCTCGGTGGCGCGCAGTACCTGGAGCAGCTCGTCGGCGCAGCCGTCGACTTCGAGGCGCTGTCGCACGGCATCGAGCGCGACGGCGTGCGGCTGCACGGGCTGCAGACCGAGATCGACCGCATCAACCGCGAGATCACGGCCCTTGGCGCGGTCAACCTGGCCGCGCTCGACGAGCTCACGACCGCACGCGAGCGCAAGACCTTCCTCGACGCGCAGAACGCCGACCTGATGGATGCCATCGCCACGCTCGAAGGGGCGATCCACAAGATCGACCTCGAAACCCGCGACCTGCTGGGCGCCACCTTCAACCAGGTCAATGAGCATTTCGGTCGCATGTTTCCGACGCTGTTCGGCGGCGGCCAGGCGAAGCTGGTGATGACCGGCGACGAGATCCTCGACGCTGGAGTGCAGGTGATGGCTCAGCCTCCGGGCAAGAAGAACAGCACCATCCATCTGCTGTCGGGTGGCGAGAAGGCGCTGACCGCGATCGCGCTGGTGTTCGCGATCTTCCAGCTGAACCCGGCGCCGTTCTGCCTGCTCGACGAGGTCGACGCGCCGCTGGACGACGCGAACACGGAGCGCTATGCGAAGCTGGTCAAGGAGATGGCGAAGGGCACGCAGTTCCTGTTCATCAGCCACAACAAGATCGCCATGGAGATGGCGGTGCAGCTGATCGGCGTCACGATGCAGGAGCAGGGCGTCTCGCGCATCGTTGCGGTCGACATGGCCGAGGCCGTCAACCTGGCGGAGGCGGCATGAGGTCGTCGATCCGGCTCAGGCCGAAACCGGGTGGTCGGGCCGCTGGTTGCAGCGTGCGCCGGGGGATTCGATGAGCAGCAACCTCATGGTCGCGTTGGCCGCACTCGGCGGAGTCGTGCTGGCGGGTGTGGTGGCGCATGGAGCGTGGCAGGCACGCAAGGCCGACCCGAAGAAGGCAGCGTCTTCCGCTCCTCGCCCCGAGCCTCGCGAGCCGGTGATGGGGGGCATCGGCGCTCCCGAGTTGGCCGACACGGTTCCCGGCGTACTGCACAGTGACGTACGGCCAGATGGCGACGGGGCATCGCCCCTCGATCGTGACGAATTGACGATCGATGGAGCGCCGAGCCGTCAGCAGCTCCGCCGCGCGATGCCGCGCGTCGATGCGCTGATCGATGTGATCGTGCCGATGACGCTGGAAGCGCCGGTCACTGGCGATGCGGTGCTGTCGCACCTGCCCGGAAGCCGACGTGCCGGCAGCAAGCCGTTCTTCATCGAGGGCCTGAACGGCGACAACGGCGAGTGGGAGCCACCGGTCGCCGGGCAGCGTTATGGCGAACTGCAGGCGGGACTTCAATTGGCCAATCGAACCGGGGCACTCAACGAGATCGAGTACTCCGAGTTCGTGCAGAAGCTCGAGAGCTTTGCCGAAGCCGTGGGTGCGATGCCCGATTTTCCGGACATGCTCGACGTCGCGGCGCGCGCGCGCGAGCTCGATGCGTTTGCCGGCGAACACGATGCGCAGATGTCGGTGCAACTGCGTGCGCGCAGCGCCGCCTGGAGCGTCGGCTACGTGGTGCAGCAGGCATCGCGCCACGGCTTCGTGCCGGGCGTGCTGCCCGGCCGGCTCGTGTTGCCGTCGGGCGAGGAAGGTGCGCCGCCGTTGCTGACGCTCACCTTCGATTCACAGGCGGCACTGTCGGACGATCCCGGCGCAGCCGCGTTGCGCGAACTGGCGTTGGGCTTCGACGTGTCGCAGACCGACGCGGCTGCATCGCCCTTTGCTGCCTGGCATGCCAGTGCGATCGGCCTGTCGCAGGATCTCGATGCCGACATCGTCGACGACCGGGGGCAGCCGCTCACGGCCGCCGGTTTCTCCTTCATCGATGGCGAGCTGGTGCGTCTCTACGAGGCGCTGCAGGCGCGCGATCTGGCCGCCGGCTCGGCCGCCGCGCGGCGGCTGTTCAGCTGATCTGCTGCGCCGCCGCGCAGCGCCGGAAGCCTTTGCGATGCCCGAGCCCGATCCGGAACGTCGTGCTGTCGAACTGCGCTCGCTGCTGCAGCAGCATGCGCACGCCTACTACGTGCTCGACGAACCTTCGATCCCGGATGCCGAATACGACAGGCTGTTCCAGGAACTCGAGGCGATCGAGGCCACGCACCCGGAACTGCGCACCGGCGATTCGCCGACGCAGCGGGTGATCGGAGGCGTGCTCGATGGATTCGTCGCCGTGCGTCATGCGGTGGCCATGCTGTCGATACGCACCGAGACCGACACCGAGGCCCGTGGTGCAGTGGCCTTTGACGCCCGGGTGCGCCGCGAGCTGGGCTTGGCGGAGACCGATGCGCCGGTGGAGTACGCCGTCGAGCTGAAGTTCGACGGCCTCGCGATGAACCTGCGCTACGAGACCGGCGTACTGGTGCAGGCCGCGACGCGCGGCGACGGCGAGACCGGCGAGGACGTGACGCAGAACATCCGCACCATCGGCGAGATTCCGCGGCGGCTGCGCGGCGAAGCGCTGCCTGCGGTGCTCGAGGTGCGCGGCGAGGTCTACATCCGCCGCGACGATTTCGAAGCACTGAACGAGCGCCAGCGCGCGCTGATCGCGCAGGGTGCCAGGAACGAGAAGACCTTCGTCAACCCGCGCAACGCAGCGGCCGGTGCGGTGCGCCAGCTGGATCCGGCGATCGCCGCGCGGCGCCCGCTGAGCTTCTAAGCCTACGGCCTGGGAGAGGTGCAGGGCTGGGGTGTCGACAACGCCGCGCTGCCTGCCACGCACAGCGCGCTGCTCGATGCACTGGCCGCCATGGGGATGCCGGTGTGTACCGAGCGTGCGGTGGTGCAGGGCGCCGACGGGCTGGTCGGCTTCCACGCTGCGATCGGTGCGAAGCGCGACGTGCTGCCGTTCGACATCGACGGCGTCGTCTACAAGGTCAATGACCGCGCGCTGCAGCAGCGGCTCGGTTTCGTCACGCGCGAGCCGCGCTGGGCGGTCGCCCACAAGTACCCGGCACAGGAGCAGATGACGAAGTTGCTGGGCATCGACATCCAGGTTGGCCGCACCGGCAAGCTGACGCCGGTGGCGAAACTGGAGCCGGTGTTCGTCGGCGGCACGACGGTGAGCAACGCGACATTGCACAACGAGGACGAAGTGCGGCGCAAGGACGTGCGCATCGGCGACACGGTGATCGTGCGGCGAGCGGGCGATGTGATTCCGCAGGTGGTCGGCGTGGTGCACGACACCGCCGCGGCCTCGGAAGATGCTCAGCGCGGCGATCCGTTCGACCTGTACCAGCGGCTGGGCGGCCAGTGCCCTGTCTGCGGCAGCCCGATCGGGCGTGAGGAAGGCGAGGTCGACTGGCGTTGCACCGGTGGGCTGACCTGCCCGGCGCAGCGCAAGGAAGCGATCCTGCATTTCGCCGGCCGCCGCGCGATGGACATCGAGGGCCTTGGCGACAAGCTGGTCGATCAGCTCGTCGATGCCGGCCTGATCCGCACGCTGCCCGAGCTGTACACGCTGGGTCTTTCCAAGCTGACGGCGCTCGACCGCATGGGCGGCAAGAGCGCGGCCAACCTGCTGGCCGGGCTGGAAGCGAGCAAGCGCACGACGCTGGCGCGCTTCCTCTTCGCGCTGGGTATCCGCCACATCGGCGAAACCACCGCAAAGGACCTGGCTCGGCATTTCGGCTCGCTGGACCGCATCGTCGACGCGACCGAAGCGCAGTTGCTCGAGGTCAACGACGTGGGGCCCGTGGTTGCACAAAGCGTGCGCAGCTTCTTCGATCAGCCGCATCACCGCGAGATCGTGGAGCAGTTGCGTGCGGTCGGCATCGTCTGGGAAGAAGCCGAAGGCACGGCCTCGGCATCGGCCGTAGCGCCGACAGTCGAGGGCGTCACCGGCCAGACCTTCGTGCTGACCGGCACGTTGCCGACGCTGTCGCGGGATGCCGCGAAGGAGTTGATCGAAACGGCTGGCGGCAAGGTGACAGGATCGGTGTCGAAGAAGACGAACTACGTCGTCGCCGGCAGCGAGGCGGGAAGCAAGCTGGACAAGGCCAACGAGCTCGGCATCAGGGTGCTCGATGAAGCCGCGCTCCTTGCCCTGCTGGGCCCGCCGGCAGACTCCGTCGCGCAGGTGGGCTGAACCGCAGGCGGACGTTGGCCGGCGACCTGGCCGCCCGGGTCACTTCACCGGTCCGAGTTTCAGCGGCACATCGGCCGTCGAATCGGCGGTGTGGATGACGCGCAGCGTCAGCTGACGTGCGCTGTCGGGCACCTCGAAGGTGATGTCGCCGTCGTCCGCCGCAGCGCCCGCGACGACCTTGCTCAGTGACGAGTCAGGCTCGCGCGGAACGCCGTCGACCAGCAGCCTGAAATTCGAGTCCCCGAAGGTGGCGTCGTAGCCGTCGATCACCCGCAGCCGCACCCGCAGACGCACACCGGTCACGCCGGGGCGGCGCGCCTCGGTGCCGACCGCGAGGATCGTGTAGATCGCGTGCGGTGAACGCGGGAATGTGAGCTCGGCCGGGCCGTCCAGCGCGATCTGACGCGGCCCGGTCGGCAGCGACACCGATTGCGGTGGGCGCGTGCCGCTGACAGACAGAGGAAGCTCTGCGGTCTCGCCGTAGTGCCGAACCTGCAGCGCCAGAGATTTCACGGCCCAGGGCACGCTGAACACGAGGTCGCCATCCTTCGCGGAGCCCGATTCGACGATCTCGTTGAGCCTCGACTCCGGGGCACGGGGAACGCCGTCGACCAGCAGACGAAACGACGAGTCCCAGAAATTCATGCCGCCGCTGGCGGCACCGGTGGCGAGCCGCACGCGCAGTCGCAGGCGCCAGCGCTCGGCGGCTCCCCCCACTTCCGGCTGCAACGACAGCACGCTGTAGGTCGACCCTCGAACCGCATCGAACTTCGCTTCGGACGCTCCGGTGAGGCGAACTTCGGGCAGCGCCGACGGCAGCGGGAGGGCTGCCTCGGGCGAAATCGGCGACGGGTCGGGTGCCGCCATCGTCTTGCCGGAGGCGGACGTGTCGGGGTCGCGCGAAGGGCCTTCGGCAGGCACGCGGCCGGACCGCCAACCCCAGCCCAGCGCGCCCAGCGCGATCACGCCGCCGATGGCCGCTGCGACGAAGCCGCGCCGGCCGCGTCTTGCTGCGGTGGGTGCTGGTATTGGCGCCACAGTCTCCCGTGGCGGAGACCCGAAGGCTTGCCGGGGCGAAGCGGGCGACTCAGCAGCATGATTCGCCAGCAGTTTGCCAATGAACGATTCGAGATGCGAACGCAGCAGCTGCTGGAATTGCGTCGGGCTGGCGTATTCGTTGACGCCCGAGCGCCATGCGCCGTCGGTATCGCGCAACCCGTCGAACCAGCGGCGCACCGCGTCGTACTGCGCGCGCTTCGCGTCGAACGCCGGGTCGTCCAGTTCGATGCGCGGCTTCTCGGTGCGGCGGTAGACGAACACCGGGCGGTTGGCGGCGATCGCGTCCTCGACCTCCCACACGGTGCCGGAGGCGTAGCGCGATCCGTCGGCGCGCGTCAGGCTGGGTGGCAGCGGCGTGCCGAGGCGGCTCCACAGGATGACCAGCGTCAGGTCACAGTCGGCCGGCCGACCCGCCCAGCGATTGACCGAGGCCTGCGGCGTCTCGCGTGCGTCGAGCGGTGCGCTGGCCGCCGGATCGTCCCAGGCCACGATCTGCAGGTTCACGCGGTCGCGCAGCAATGGGCTATCTTCGAGCGCTCTCATCGCCTCGACGGCGAGGCGTCTTTCGTCGGCCACGTCGCCGGGCGAGGACAGAAACACCTTGATCGTCAGCATCGCACGGCTTCCTCCGTCGCACGATTGTGCGTTCATCCCCCGGGATTGAACCGGAGCGTGACTCGAGCGCCGAGTCGCGTCGCCGCACATCGGGAAGCCGCGCGAACTACAGTGCGTGCTGTGCACATTCGGGACTTTGGTGCCCGGAGTTCTGCGTGAGGCTGGAGTGATTGCGATGACGGTTCGAGAAATCCTGAAGATGGGTGACCCGCGATTGCTGCGCATCGCGAAACCGGTGTCCGCGTTCAACACGCGCGAACTCGAGTCGTTGATCGCCGACATGTTCGACACCATGCATGCGGCCGACGGCGCCGGGCTCGCCGCGCCGCAGATCGGCGTCGACCTGGCGCTGGTCATCTTCGGCGTCCGGCAGAACCCGCGCTACCCAGACGCTGACGCGGTGCCCGAGACGGTGCTGATCAATCCGAACCTCACGCCGCTGGATGCGACCGAGGAAGATGGCTGGGAGGGCTGTCTGTCCGTGCCTGGCCTGCGCGGCGTGGTGCCGCGCTGGGCCCGCATCCGCTACACCGGCTTCGACCAGCACGGCGCACCGATCGCCCGTGAAGTCGACGGCTTCCATGCCCGTGTCGTTCAGCACGAGTGCGATCACCTGATCGGCACGCTGTACCCGATGCGGGTGCGCGACTTCCGGCAGTTCGGCTACACCAGCGTGCTGTTTCCCGACCTGGGCGACGACGACTGACGGCAGTGCTGCAGGCCGCGATCATCGGCCGGCAGGTGTAAAGCTGTGTTGCTGCGGAGCGCGCCTGTCGTCGCCACTGGCGTGCGATCCGTTGTGGAGTGACATGAAGGGGAACTCCATGATGTCCGTTGGAATATCTTCACCCCGCTCGGTGCGCATGGGCCTCGCGCTGCTGATGTGCGGTGTGCTGGCTCAGGCGCCTGCGTGCGCCGCCCCACCTTACGATGCCGGTCCGGTCGGCAGCCCCGACGGCTACACCGTGTCCACCCAGGACATCGATCCGCCCGGCCGGGTCGGCCGCCTGTCCGAGGTGCTGGGTCAGGTCTGGATCTACAGCCCCGAGGATCGCGAGTGGATCAGCGCCGAGCGCAACCGGCCGCTGACCACCGGCGACCGCCTCTCGACCGATGCGCTGGGGCGCGCCGAATTGCGTGTCGGCTCGACCGTGGTGCGGCTCGACTCGAACAGCGAACTCGAAGTGATGCGGCTCGACGACGACCGCCTGCAGTTGCAACTGCATCGCGGCTCGAGCATGGTTCGCCTGCGCGACAGCGACCTCGTCTCGCAGTTCGAGATGCTGACCGCCGACGGACGGTATCTCGCCGATCGTGCCGGCGGCTATCGCTTCGACCGCAGCGACAAGAGCACCCAGGCGACGGTGATCAGCGGACAGCTGAACTACGAAGGTCGCAACCAGGCGCTGACGATCGGGAACGGACAGAGTGCCGAGTTCCTGCTCGATGCCAACGGGCGGGCGCAGTACGCGTTCGTCGAGCCGAAGCGCGATGCCTTTGCCCAGTGGAACGCCGATCGTGATCGCTACGAGCGTGATGAGTTGGCATCGCAACGCTATGTGTCGCCCGAGATGACCGGTGTCGAAGACCTCGACCGCCATGGCCGCTGGGAGCAGGACCCGGAGTACGGCGCGGTGTGGATCCCGCGTGGTGTCGCCGTTGGCTGGGCACCTTACACCACCGGCCACTGGACCTGGGTGGCTCCCTGGGGCTGGACATGGGTCGACGTCGCACCCTGGGGCTTTGCACCGTTTCATTACGGTCGCTGGGTGCACCGCGGCAGCGGTTGGGCCTGGGCGCCGGGCAGCTATGTCGCGCGCCCGGTCTACGCCCCGGCCTTGGTCGGCTGGGCCGGCGGCAGACCGCCGGTGCGCCAGCCGGGCGTCAACATCAACATCTCGATCGGTCGCGGTGGCTGGTTCCCGCTCTCGCCCCGCGAGCGCTATGTGCCCGGCTTTCGCGCCAGCCCTCGATACGAGCGCGAACTGAACGGGTCGCACGGTTCGTACTTCGATGCGCCGCGAGATCGCGGTGATCACCGTGATCAGCGTGATCGCATTGATCGAGGCGACCGCAACGACCGCAACGACCGCAACGACCGCAACGACAGAGGCGACAGAGGCGACAGAGGCGACAGAGGCGACAGAGGCGACAGAGGCGACAGAGGCGACCGCCCGCCGGTGGCGATTCCGCATCCGTCGGTCGATCGTGGAGCGCCGGGCATCGTCACGACGGTCCCGCCGCAGGTCACGCGCACGCTGCCGGGAGTGGCGCCGATGCTGCCGACGCGTCCGCGCGAGGATGACCGTGGTCGCTCGCCCTGGCCTCGCACTGAACCGCCCAATCTCGCAGTTCCTGGGGCGGTGAATCCAGGTGTGCCGGTGGCCCCGCCTGCGCCGCGGCCGACCGTTCGACTTGCTCCGGTCCCGCAGGTGATGCCGACACCGCCTTTGAGGCCTGCGCCTGCCGTGCCTGACAGCGCCGAGCCTGCGCGCAACCCGCCGAACCGGAACCAGTGGCTCGAACCTGGTCGCGAGAGTCACGAGAGGCGCCAGGTGCCTTCAGTCCGGGACCAGCCTCCTCCGGCTGTTGCACCACCGGTTGAGCGAGACAACGGTCGCAATCCGCAGCGCGGGGCCGATGGTGGCGATGTCCGGCGCGAAAGACCGGGGCTGCCCGCTGTCGGCGATCAGCGCACCGAACCGCGCGATGGGCGTGACCGGCGTGACGAACGAGATCCGCGTGACGGGCGCGATCGGCGCAACGCGAACTGAGCGTCCTGATAGAAGCCTGACACGTGGGTGGCGGCAGGTTTCAGCGCAGCAGAGGTTTCAGCGCAGGCCACACATTGGCCAGCATCGTCGGGTGTCCCACCTCCATGGGATGGATGCGATCGGCCTGGTACTGCTCGTCGGGCACATCCTTCATCAGGAAGGGCACCAGCGCGGTGCCTTCGGTCCGGGCCACCGTGACGAACAGTTCCGCCAGTTCATCGTTGTAGCGGCGTCCGTAGTTCGGCGGAATCTGCACGCCGACGACCAGCACGCGTGCCCCGGCCGCCTTGACGGCCTGGGCCATCTGGCCGAGGTTGCGCCGCGTGTCCGCCAGCGGTAGCCCCCGCAGCCCGTCGTTGCCGCCCAGTTCCAGGATCACGAGCGTCGGACGATGCTGCGTCAGCAGGGTCGGCAGGCGCGACAGGCCGCCCGACGTGGTGTCGCCACTGACGCTCGCGTTGATCACCCTTGCCGAGACCTGCTCGCTGAAGAGTCGCTGTTCCAGCAGCGCCACCCAGCCGCTGCCCCGCTTCAGGCCGTATTCGGCCGACAAGCTGTCTCCGACCACCAGGACGGTGTTTCGCGGGGGCTTGCCGGCCTGTGCCGCATGGGCCAGCGCGGCCACGGGTGTCTGCGATTGCGCGGCAGATACCGCGCTGCCCAGACACATCAGCGCGGTACAGTGAAGCAAGGTTTGAAACCAACCTCGGCGGGCGGGGTCCATCACTGCCGCGCATCTTCCCGAATTTTTCATGTCCGATCCCATCATCGCCGTTGACCGAATCACCAAGTGCGTACCTGACTCGGGTGGGTCATTGACCATCCTCCACGAAATCAGTTTCACGCTTCAGCGAAAACAGTCGGTGGCGATCGTCGGCGCGTCGGGTTCGGGCAAGAGTACCTTGCTGTCGATCATCGCTGGTCTGGACACGCCGACCTCGGGCACGGTGCGGCTGGCCGGTACCGACCTGTTCAGTCTCGACGAGGACGCGCGTGCGGCGGTGCGTGCAGCGCATGTCGGATTCGTGTTCCAGAGCTTTCAACTGCTGGGCAACCTGACCGCGCTCGAAAACGTGATGCTGCCGCTCGAACTGCAGGGGCGCGGCGATGCGCGGGTACGCGCTACCGAGATGCTGGAGCGGGTCGGGCTGGTGGATCGCCTGCGCCACTACCCGAAGGTGCTGTCGGGCGGCGAACAGCAGCGTGTCGCGCTGGCCCGGGCCTTCGTCGTTCAGCCCGACGTCCTGCTGGCGGATGAGCCGACCGGAAGCCTGGACTTCGCGACCGGAGAGCGCGTGATGGCGCTGATGTTCGATCTCAACCGGGAAACCGGCACGACGCTGGTGCTGGTCACTCACGATCGCGGGGTGGCCGCTCGCTGTGACCGGCAACTGCGCATCGAGGCCGGTCGGGTCGAACTGGATGCTGCCCCCGCGTGAGCGAGGGCAGTCGGGCCGCCAATCAGTTCGCGAACTTGTAGTCGGTCTTGTACTTGGCGCGGATGTCGTCACGGAACTTCGCGATCTTGCCCTGGCCCAGCTTCTGCTGAATCTGCTGCTTGACCTCGGCCAGCGGAGGCAGTTGCGCGGCGCGGGTGTCGTCGAGGCGGATGATGTGGAAGCCGAATTGCGACTTGACCGGCGTCTCGGTCATCTCGCCCTTCTTGAGCTTGACCATCGCCTGCGAGAACTCGGGCACGAAGGACGCCGGATTCGCGAAGTCGAGATCACCGCCGTTGGCGCCTGAGCCCGTGTCTTTCGAGTTCTTCTGGGCCAGTTCCTCGAACTTGGCGCCGCCCTTGATCTGCGCGATCAGGGCTTTTGCCTGGTCCTCGGTTTCGACCAGGATGTGACGGGCACGGTACTCGGTGCCGGCAGACTGTTTCTGGACCTGTTCGTACTCGGCCTGGATCTCTGCATCGGTCACGGGGTTTGCACTCTGGAACTGCGTGAACAAGTCGCGAATCAGGATGGTCTGACGGGCAAACTCCATCTGCGTCTTGTATTCGGCGTTGGCTGCAAGGCCGCGCTTCTCGGCTTCCTGCACGAACATTTCGCGCAGCACGACCTCGTCGCGCACCTGCGCTTCGAGTTCGGGTGTGCGGGGCTGCCCTTGCTTGGTCACCTGCTGGATCAACGCTTCGACGCGAGCCTTCGGAACAGCCTTGCCGTTCACAAGAGCCAGGTTCTGCGCCAGAACCGGCAGCGGAGCCAACAGGGCGGCAGCCAGCACGGAGGCCAGCGCGGTGGAATTGAGAAACGGCTTGGTCATGGGAATGAGGCTTTCAACTCGTGTGGAAGAGGGCGGTGTGGTTCGGCAGGGAAGTGCCGCCGGGCGAACCGGCGTAACGAGGTGACGGCTGCGACCGGTGGGAGTTCGCCGATGAGGCTGCGATCAGGCTTCGCCGGGGGCACGCGCTTCGATGACCAGCGCATGGATGCCACAGTGCATCTGGGGCTTCAGCGAATCATAAACGAGCCGATGCCGGGCCACCCGGCCAAGCCCGGCGAAGCACTCGCTCACCAGTCGCACGGTGTAGTGGCGCCCTTCGCGTGCGCCCGCGTGACCGGCGTGCAGGTGACTGTCGTCCTGCACCGTCAGTTCGGTGGGCTGCAGCGCTGCGCGCAGCGTCGATTCGATGTCGGATACGGAAACAGTCATGCGAGATCCTGTGCAGGGATCGGAGCGTTGCGCTCGCTCACCGGGGCGGCGGGTTCGATTCGATCTCGTCGGGTTCGAGGTGTCGGCTCAGGTAGAAGCCCTGGGCCACCATGAAGACGATCATCAGGCCCATGCTGCCGAAGAGCTTGAAGTTGACCCAGGTGTCGGTGGAGTAGCGCCACGCCACATAGCGGTTCAACACCCCCATCGCGACGAAGAACGCGATCCACGCCATGTTGAGCCGGGCCCAAACGGGATCGGGCAGTCGCACCTGGTCTCCCATCATCTTCTGCAGCAGGTTCTTGCCGAAGATCGCAGGGCCTGCCCACAGCGCCAGCGCCATCGCCCAGTAAAGCACCGTGGGCTTCCACTTGATGAATTCCTCGTTGTGGAACCAGATGGTCGCACCTCCCAGCAGCACCACCAGCACCAGACTCACCCACAGCATCGTGTCGACCTTCTTGCCGCGCGCATACAGGTAGGCGATCTGAGCAAAGGTCGCGACGATCACCACCACCGTAGACAGCAGCACCGGAGCTTCCTTCGCACCGACGATGCCGCCCGACACGATGAAACCGAAGTGTTCGGTGGCGAATGCGGCCGCCCAATCCTTGTGGGATTCGGCGTACTTGTAGGTGCCGAAGAAAAGAATGATCGGCAGGAAGTCGAGCAGCAGCTTCATGGGTTCGTGGGGGTCAGTGTCGAAGCCCGTTCCACGATGCGGAGGGCGGCACTGTCAGGTCAGGGGCTTGAAGTCTATCGAAGCCGAATTGATGCAGAAGCGCTCGCCGGTCGGCGTGGGTCCGTCGTTGAACACATGGCCCAGGTGCGATCCGCAGCGGTTGCAACGCACCTCGATGCGCACCATGCCGTGGCTGCGGTCGGTGATGCGTTCGATCACCGTGCTGTTGATCGGCTCGGAGTAGCTGGGCCAGCCGCAGCCGGCGTCGAACTTCGAGCTTGCCTCGAACAACGGCGTTCCACAGCCGATGCAGTTGTAGCGGCCGGGCTCCCAGTGGTCCCAGTACCTGCCGGTGAAGGCGCGTTCCGTGCCGGCCTGGCGCGCGACCGCGTACTGGGTGGCATCCAGCTGCGCACGCCACTCGGCCTCGGTCTTCTGCACGTCGCGGGGCGGGTCGTCGTTCATGGTCTTCTTCTCGAGTGGCGGGTTCAGGAGGAACAGGAAACCTCGATGTCCCGTGCCCAATCCGGCGGGAAGCCAGCATCGGGCGAGGCATCGTGGATTTCGTCGAACGGGTTCTGCAGAACTTTCAGCAGCCGCTCCACTTCGGAGAAATCACCCGCCTGCGCCTGGCGGATCGCCGCCTCCGCCAGGTGATTGCGCAGCACGACATTCGGGTTGACCCGGTTCATCGCCGCTGCGCGGTCTGCGTCCACGCTGCCCTCGGAGCGCAGACGGTCGCCATAGGCCTGTGCCCACGTCTCGATGAACTTGCGATCCTTGAACAGGCCCAGCACCTCGCTGTTGCCGGCGCCTTCGGCCGTGCTGAAGCGCGACAACCGGCGGAACAGGATCGTGTGATCGGTTTTCTCGTACGCCATCTGCTTCAGCAGCCAGTCGATCAGCCCCGCGTCCCCGGCCTCGGTGGTGGTGAAGCCGCATTTGGCGCGCAACTGGCGGCGCATCGCGTCCGCGTAGAACGGCTTGTAGATCTCGATGGCGTCGAGCGCCGCGTTGCCGTTGCTGTTGCCGATCAACGGCATCAGCGACTGCGCCAGCGCATGCAGGTTCCAGAACGCCACGCTCGGCTGGCGCGAGAACGCGTAGCGGCCCTGGTGATCGGTGTGGTTGCAGATGTGACCGGGGTCGTAGGCATCGAGAAATCCGAACGGGCCGTAATCGAGCGTGAGCCCCAGGATCGACATGTTGTCGGTGTTCATGACGCCGTGGCAGAAGCCCACCGCCTGCCACTGCGCGAGCAATTCCGCGGTGCGACGCGCCACGGTGCCGAGCATTGCGATGTAGGGGTGCGGCGTGTGCAGGCATTCAGGGTAGTGGTGCTCGATCACGAAATCGGCCAGCCGCTTCAGCGCAGCGGCATCGTCGTGCTGCGAGAAATGCTCGAAATGACCGAAGCGGATGAAGCTCGGTGCCACACGCGTCACCACCGCCGCGGTCTCGATCGCCTCGCGGCGCACCGGCAGGCTCGACCCGGTGATGCACAACGCGCGCGTCGTCGGGATGCCGAGCCCGTGCATCGCTTCGGAACACAGGAATTCGCGGATCGACGATCGCAGCACCGCGCGTCCATCGCCCATGCGCGAGTAGGGCGTCATGCCGGAGCCCTTGAGCTGCAACTCCATCGGGCCACTGGCCGTGTCGATCTCGCCCAGCCACAGCGCGCGGCCGTCGCCGAGTTGTCCGGCCCATACGCCGAACTGGTGGCCGCTGTAGACGCTCGCCAGCGGCTGCATGCCTGGCCAGAGCGCGTTGCCGCTGAACACCTCCAGCGCGTTCCAGCGCGGGTCGGTCTGCCACTCGGCGGGCAGACCTAACAGGTCGGCGCAACGATCGCTGTGGGCGACCCAATGCGACTCGGGCATCGGCTGGGGCTGCAACTCGGTGTGGTACTCGCACCCCAGGGCCCGGAAGCGGTTGCGCCAGGTCCAGTCGGGGCCGTGGGCCAGCGTTGGCAGGGGGGCCAAGGCCGAGGTGTGGTTGGTTGACGTCATGGAGGTCAGTGTATTCAGCCCACCGGAATCGCGCCCCGTTAGGGGTAAACCTCCGATTCATGTATGCGCATTCGATCCGACGCTTCCTATGATTCGTCACTGACCCGTGACGCCCCGCCTGTGGGCCGATGAGGTTGCTCCACCCCGCGAAACAGGACCCAGCCATGCCGAAACTGTCGGGCCAGATGATGCAGATGCCGCTGTCGATCTCGTCGCTGATCTGGCATGCGGCGCGGCACGCGGGCGATGTCGAGGTGGTGTCGCGCCGGGTTGAAGGCGGCATCCATCGAAGTACCTATGCGGAGGTGGAGCGGCGAGCCCGACGGCTGGCTCAGGCGTTGACGCGACTGGGCTGTCAGGCCGGTGATCGGGTCGGTACGCTGGCCTGGAACGGCCACCGCCACGTCGAACTGTTCTACGGCGTTGCGGGTTCCGAGCGGGTCTGCCATACCGTCAATCCGCGGCTACACGCCGAGCAGATCGCCTGGATCATCAACGACGCGCAGGATCGCGTGCTGTGTTTCGATCTGACCTTCCTGCCGCTGGTCGAGATGATCGCGCCTCAGCTCGAGAGCGTCTGCCATTTCGTGCTGATGACCGATCGCGAGCACATGCCTGTCGAGTCGACATTGTGTGCGCTGCTGTGCTACGAGGACCTGCTCGCCGCCGAGAGCGGTGACTGGGCCTGGCCCGAGTTCGACGAGAACACCGCGTCGAACATCTGCTACACCTCGGGCACCACCGGTCACCCCAAGGGCGTGATCTACAGCCACCGATCGGCGGTGCTGCATGCCCTGGCGCAGGTGGCGCCCGATGTGATGGGCCTCGGCGCTCGCGACGTGGTGCTGGCGGTGTCGCCGATGTTCCACGTCAACGCCTGGGGCGTGCCCTACGCCGCGCCGATGGTCGGCGCCAAACTGGTGTTGCCAGGGGCGCAGCTCGATGGCGCCTCCATTCACGACTTGATCGAATCCGAAGGCGTGACCTTCAGTGCCGGAGTGCCGACCGTCTGGCTCGGGCTGATCACTCACATGAAGGCACAGGGCCTGCAGTTCAGCACGCTGCGGCGCACGCTGATCGGTGGCGCTGCCTGCCCGCCCGCGATGATGCGCACTCTGGAGGAAGAGTTCGGTCTCGAGGTGGTTCACGGCTGGGGCATGACCGAAACCTCGCCGCTCGGCACGGCGGGGCAGCTCAAGGCCAGGCACGTGGCGCTCGATGCCGCATCGCGGCAGCGCGTGAAGCACAAGCAGGGGCGGGTGCTTTTCGGTATCGACATCGCGATACTCGATGCCGCCGATCGCCCGTTGCCCTGGGACGGCTGCACGCCGGGCAATCTGGTGGTGCGTGGCCCATGGGTGATCGACCGCTATTTCGGCCGGAACGATTCGCCCCACGTCGATGTCGCCGGCGAGCCGTGGTTTCCGACCGGCGACGTGGCCACCATCGATCCCGACGGCTACATGCAGATCACCGACCGAACCAAGGATGTCATCAAGTCGGGTGGTGAGTGGATCAGTTCGATCGACCTCGAGAACATCGCGATGGCGCACCCGGCGGTGCATGAAGCTGCGGCGATCGCATGTCATCACCCGAAGTGGGACGAGCGGCCGTTGCTGGTCGTGGTTCGCAAACCGCAAGCCGAGCTGAGCGCCTCAGAGCTGCTCGGCTTCTTCGAGGGGCGCGTCGCGAAATGGCAGATTCCCGACGACGTGGTGTTTGTCGACGAACTGCCGCACACCGCCACTGGCAAGCTGCTCAAGCTGAAGCTGCGCGAGACTTACCGCGATCATCGTTTGCCGGATGTCCGCGCATGACCTCAATCAATCGCCATTCGTCTCCTCAGTCGATACTCGAGGCCGCATCGTCAAACGCTGCTCGCGCACCCGTGAATCCATGAACGCATCGATCCTCGAGAAAATCACCTGGCCTGTGCTCTATGGCGGCATCCTCGTGCTGCTGCTGGGCATCTCGACCCTGTCCGCCGATGCCTCGCTGGGCTGGACGATCGTCATCGCCGGTGGTGTGCTGGTGGTGAGCGGCGTGATTGCCATCTACCTGCGTTCCCGCATCAAGGATTGAGGAAATGATTCGTCACATCGTCATGTGGTCCCTGCACAACCCGGCCGAGGCGCCGCGCTTCAAGGCGCTGCTCGACTCGTGCGCGAGCCTGGTGCCGGGCATCGTCGAGTTCGATGTGGGCATCCGCGAGACCGGGCTCGACGCGAACATCGACGTGGTGCTGGTGTCGACGTTCACCGACGCAGTCCAGCTCGATGCGTACCAGAACCACCCGCATCACAAGGAAGTGGGAGCACAGCTCGCCACGCTGAGGGCGAGCCGGCATGTGCTCGACTTTGCGCGCAGCGCCGCCTGATAGTCCGGTCGATCAGGCCGTGATGCGTTGCGCTCGCGCACGCTGGCGCACACCGCAGGCCGCCCTTTGCCTGGTGGTGCTGGCGGTGTCGCTCATGTTGCCGGTGCAGGCAGGCGAGCGCGCGTCACCCTTCGTGTTTCCGAACCTGCGAAACGCCGCAGTCATCGCCGCCGAGTGCCAGTCGATGCTGGCCGACCTGAAGCGTGCCGAGGCGCGGCTGGCCCAGGGCACCGAGCCGGCTGGCTCGGCGCTGCTGGCCGAGCTCGATGCGACGGCGCGTCGCACCGAGGACGCGCTCGGACCGCTGGGCCTGCTGGTCGCAGTCAGCCCGCGCAAGGCGATCCGCGATGCGGGCGATGCCTGCGATCGCGATTACCAGGCCTACTCGTCGCGCTTTTTGCAGAACGCCGCCGTCTACGCACGGCTGCAGCAGCTCAAGCCGGCCGATGACATCGACCGCCGGTATCTGCGCGACACGCTCGATGCGTTCGAGGATTCGGGGGTCGCGCTGCCGGCCGATCGCCAGCAGCGGGTGCGCGAGATCAACGACGAACTGACCGCGCTGACCCAGACGTTCGAGCGCCGCATCCGCGAGGACCGCACGCAGTTGTTCTTCGCGAGGTCCGAACTCGCCGGCGTGCCTGCTGGCCTGTGGCGGAATGCGCCGCGCGATACCCAGGGTCGCTTCCGGCTCGGCCTGGAGCAGGCCACGGTGTTCCCGGTGCTCGAGAACGCGACCGTTCCGGCGACCCGCGAGCGCATGTGGCGCGCGTTCCAGTCGCTGGGCGGCGCCGAGAACATCGAGACGCTGGCCACGCTGACTGAGCGCCGGCGCGAGCTCGCGCAGCTGTTCGGCCACGCGTCGTACGCCGATTTCGTGCTCCGCCATCGCATGGCGCGCAGCGAAGCCGAAGTGCAGACCTTTCTGGCGACGGTGAAAGACGCGGTTCGATCGCGCGAACTGGCCGACCTCGCCGAGCTGCGTGCAGGGAAGGCGGCACACCTGAAGCAGAGTGTCGACAGCACCGCGCTCGACCGCTGGGACACCTCGTTCTACGCCGAGCGGGTGCGTCGATCGCGTTACGCGGTCGATCAGGAGCAGTTCCGCCGCCACTTTCCGCCCGATGCCAGCCTGCGTTTCGTGTTTCGCCTGGCCGAGCGCCTGTTCGGCGTCACCTTTGCGCCGGTGCCGCATTCAACGGCGCAGCCCTTGTGGCACCCCGACGCGCGAACCTACGTCGTCACCGACGGCAACACCCGGGAACTGCTCGGCACGCTGTTCGTCGACCTGTATCCGCGTGCCGACAAGTTCAATCACGCAGCGGTCTGGGGCTTTCGCAATGCGTCGGGCCTCGCTGATCGGCGACCGGCGGCAGCCCTGGTCGTCAACTTCAACCGCCAGGGCCTGACGCTGGACGAACTGGAAACGCTGCTGCACGAGTTCGGCCACGCGCTGCATTCGCTGCTGTCTCAGACCCGATATGCGGCGCAGGGCGGCACCAGCGTGCAGCTCGATTTCGTCGAGGCGCCGTCGCAGATGCTGGAAGACTGGGTCTACGACCCGCAGGTGCTCGCGCTGTTCGCCGAGGTGTGCCCGAAATGCCGGCCGGTGCCGCCCGCGCTGCTGGCGCAGGCCCGCGCCGCGCGTGACTTCGGCAAAGGGGTGCAGTTCTCGCGGCAGCATCTGTTCGCCAGCTACGACCTGGCGCTGCACGGCCGCGAACCGGCCGAACCGCTGGCGCTGTGGGCGCAGATGGAGGGCGCGACGCCGCTCGGGTACGTCAGCGGTTCGCTGTTCCCGGCCGGCTTCGAGCACATTGCCGGCGGCTACGCGGCGGGCTACTACGGCTACCTGTGGAGCCTGGTGCTGGCCGAGGACCTGCGCACCGCGTTCGCCGCCGACCGGCTCGACGCGCAGGTCGGTCGCCGCTACCGCGAGACCGTCCTCGCGAACGGCGGCCAGGTCGCGCCGGTCGAGCTGATGCAGCGCTTTCTGGGCCGCGCGACCGACAGCCGGGCCTTCTTCAACGCGCTCGAGAAATAGCCCCGCACCGCATGGACTTTCCGTTGTCGATCCCCTTCGTCGAGGCCATGGGCTTCGAGTTGCTGCGCATGCACGATGGCGAAGCCGAGATCGCGCTGACCTTGCGTGCGGATCAGCACAACTCGCTGAACATGGCGCACGGTGGCGTGACGATGACCCTGCTCGACGTGACGATGGCCCACGCCGCCCGCAGCGCGGACGTGAGCGCCGCAGCGCCGCCCGGCACGCTGGGCCGTGGCGTCATCACCGTCGAGATGAAGACCACCTTCATGCGCCCCGGCGTCGGGCGCCTGACCGCGAGGGGTCGCGTGCTGTCGCGAACCATCACGCTGGCCTTTTGCGAGGCGTCGCTGTTCGACGAAGCCGGGGTGCTCGTGGCACACGCGACCGGCAGCTTCAAGTACCTGACGCGTGCGGCCTTCGAGGGCCGTCGTGTCAGGGCATCCGGCGGGGATTGAGCCGGCCCGAGGACGCGGCAGACTGAGTTCGTTCGAGACGTGCCGTGGCAGCGGTCCCTGCCCTCGTCAGACGGGCAGGGTGTAGACGTCGGCCAATTGCCGTTCAGCGTTGCTGTGCCCCTCGAGCGCACGATTCCATTCGGGGCCCTCGGCTCCCCGGGTCGGCAGCAATCCTGCTGTCATCTGTGCCGCCTCCTCGGTCCCGGCGTCGAACTCGGCGACCTGCTCGCGCGTGTCCAGGAACAGACGCGCCACCGGAGACCCGCCGGAATCGATCACGACCAGGAACCGCGCTGGCTGGCGATGCGGATTCTGCGAATGCGCAGTTGGAGTTTCCCTACCGAACGATTGACTCATGGTCGCATGTTGCCATGGTCGAGCGGTCGCCGCCGGGCTCATAGTGAGTGTTTGAGTGCACGGCTCAGCATGGTCAGCGCATGCAGGCAACCCGTGAGTTCCGGAACCATGCGGCACGAAGGTACGCTCTCCGAACGAGTCGCCGAGCAGAAAGAAGTCCCGTCTGGCGCGATCGGAGGAAAAGGCATGGGATGGCCTTCTTGTTTTGCCCGACGGGCAGATCGCCTATGCCAAAAATTCCAAATGAACTTGGAAACTAGCATCCGACGCAACGAAAGGTCATTTTCATGATGACGGCCCCCATGCCCTTGGACGAGCTGGAGCGCCTGGAGGCGCTCCAGCGACTCGAAGTACTCGACTCCGAGCCCGAGCGCGAGTTCGATGCGCTGGTTGCCATTGCCGCCGCGGTCTGTGACGTTCCGATCTCGCTTGTGAGCCTGGTCGACATCGAGCGCCAATGGTTCAAGGCCAACGTCGGCTTGCCGGGTGTCACCGAAACCCCGCGCGACCTCGCTTTCTGTGCGCATGCCATTCTGGACGATGAGATTTTCGAGGTGCCCGATGCACAGGCAGATCCCCGTTTTGCCGATAACCCGCTTGTAGTGACAGCCCCCGACATCCGGTTCTACGCTGGTGCGCCGCTTCGTCTGAGCGACGGGTTGCGCGTGGGAACCCTCTGCGTCATTGATCGAGTGCCTCGCAACCTCACAGTGCTGCAGCGCGAGGTGTTGCGGAATTTGTCTGTGGCGGCGGTCCAGGCCCTGGAGTCGCGGCGCATGGCTCGCGCTTTCGTGGCCAGCGAGTCGCGCTTTCGCACCCTCAGCGAAGCGGCACCGCTGGGTGTCTTCGCGACCGATGCGGCGGGCGAATGTATCTACACCAACGAACGCTGGCAGACTGTCTTTGGTCTGACCCAAGAGGAGGCGCTGGGCGTTGGTTGGACCCGATCGCTGCATCCCGAAGACAAGGCGGCGGTGTTTTCAGAATGGCAGCGAACGGCCGCTCAGAATCTCGATTTCGACATGGAGTTTCGTCTGCGCCACAGCACTGGCACGTTGCGGCATGTGCGCTCCGTGTCGCGCCCCGTGCTGGATGACCTCGGCGTGGTGACTGGCTACGTTGGTTCGGTCGAAGATGTGACCGAGCAGCGGGAGGTTCGGCAGGCCCTGGAAGCCAAACGTCAGCGCCTCGCGGCGATCATCACGGGCACGGGAGCCGGGACCTGGGAGTGGAACGTGCAGACCGGCGAGACGCGCTTCAATGCTCGCTGGGCCGAGATCCTCGGAATGACGCTCGACGAACTGGCGCCCACCACGATCGATACCTGGACCGAGCGGACACATCCTGAGGATCTGGCGCGGTCGGCAGCATTGCTGAATGCCCACTTTGCGGGCGAGACCTCTGCCTATCAGTGCGAGGCCCGAATGCGGCATCGCAGTGGCCACTGGGTTTGGGTGCTCGACTGCGGGCGTGTGTTGACTCGCACTGCTGACGGACGGCCCGAGTGGATGTTCGGGACGCACCTGGACATCAGCGAACGCAAGGCGCAGGAGGAAATCGTGCGCAGGAGCGTGGAACTGCTCAATCGCACTGGCGCCCTGGCCGAGGTCGGGGGTTGGGATCTCGACCTCACTTCTGAGCGCCTCACGTGGTCGGACCAGACCTGCCACATCCACGGTGTGCCGCCGGGGTATCAACCGCAACTCGATGAAGCCATCGGCTTCTACGCGCCGGAAGCCCGCCTTGTGCTCGAAGCTGCCCTGGAAGAAGCCACATCGGCTGGCAAGGACTGGGATCTGGAGCTGCCTTTCACCCAGAAGGGCGGTCGTCCCATGTGGGTGAGGGCAGTCGGCCACGCCGAATTCGAGGACGGAAAGGCCGTGCGCTTGATAGGCGCGCTTCAAGACGTGACCGGTCTGGTGGCTCAGCGCCAGGACCTCGAACAGGCTCACCAGCGCATGAAGCTGGCGACCGACAGTGGCGGCGTCGGCGTCTGGGACTGGAACGTCCAGACGAACAGCCTGCGCTGGGATCCATGGATGTACAAGTTGTACGGTTTGCCGACCGACGACGCCTGCGTCACCTACGACATGTGGTCTCGCCACTTGCATCCGGAGGACCGTGCGGCAGCCGAGCAGGCTTTGCAGGAAGCGATGGCCAGTGGCGAGAACTTCGACAGCGAGTTCCGCATCGTCTGGAGCGATGGCAGTGTGCGTTACCTGCGTGCCACTGCGCGAATCAGCCGCGACGATTTCGGTCGTGCCACTCGCCTGGTCGGTGTCAACTGGGATGTGACTCCGCTGCGAGAACTGAACGAACAGCTTGCCGAGCAACACGAATTGCTGCGCGTGACGCTGCAGTCGATTGGTGACGCCGTGATCACCACCGACGCCGCTGGTCGGGTGACCTGGCTGAACCCGGCTGCCGAGCACATGACTGGCTGGATTTCGGCCGAAGCGCTTGGGCGCCCACTCGCGCAGGTCTTCCACATCGTCAACGAAGCAACCCGTCAACCCGTCGAAAGTCCGGTAGAAACCTGCCTGAAGGAAGGCAGGATCGTGGGTCTGGCCAGCGACACCGTGCTCATCTCCCGCCACGGAGTCGAATTCGGCATCGAGGATTCCGCTGCGCCGATCCGCAATTCGAAAGGTGAGGTTCTTGGCGCGGTGCTGGTGTTCCATGACGTGACCGAGCAACGGCGCATGTCGGGTGAGATGACCTATCGGGCCACGCACGACGCTCTCACGGGGCTTGTCAACCGTGGCGAGTTCGAGTTGCGGCTGCGCCGCACGCTGGACAAGTCACATGAAGACCGCAGCCAGCACGCCTTGCTGTATGTCGACCTCGATCAATTCAAACTGGTCAATGACGCCTGCGGACATTCGATAGGCGACCAACTGCTTCAGCAGGTGGCCCGCTTGCTCAAGGAGGCGATCCGTGCCCGCGACACGCTGGCAAGGCTGGGAGGAGACGAATTCGCAGTCATCCTGGAGCATTGCACCGGCGATCAGGCGCAGCGGGTCGCTCAGCAGATCTGCGACCGCATGGACGAATTCAGGTTCGTGCATGACGAGCGGCGGTTTCGCATCGGCACCAGCATTGGTCTGGTGCCCGTGGACAGTCGCTGGAGCAACACCGCTGCCGCGATGCAGGCAGCCGACGCATCTTGCTACTCGGCCAAGGAGGCCGGGCGCAACCGTGTGCACGTCTGGGTCGATACCGACCATGCCGTGCTGGCCCGCCACGGGGAAATGCAGTGGGCAACGCGCCTCGAGCAGGCGCTGGATGAAGATCGGTTCGTTCTGTATGCGCAGCGCATCGATCCTCTCGTCGGCTGCGAAGCGGGTCTCCATGCCGAGGTGCTGCTTCGCCTGCGCGACGGGGATGGCAGCCTCATACAGCCGGGCGCGTTCTTGCCCGCCGCAGAGCGTTTCCACCTGGCCACGCGCATCGATCGCTGGGTGCTCCATCGAGCCGTGGGGCAGATCCTTGCTCTGCCGGACTTGGCGGCGCTCCACACCCTGTGCATCAATCTGTCCGGTCAATCGATCGGTGATCGCGCGTTTCACCGGCATGCCATTGATGCGCTGACGGCTGCAGGTGCCGCGGTGTGCCAGCGACTCTGCTTTGAAATCACCGAGACCTCTGCCGTGACCAACACGGCTGACGCTGCCCTCTTCATCGAGCAGGTGCGTGCGCTGGGAGTCCGGATGGCTCTCGACGATTTCGGTGCCGGTGCATCCTCGTTCGGGTACCTCAAGACCCTCAAGGTGGATCTGCTCAAGATCGACGGGCAGTTCATCAAGGATCTGATCGATGATCCCCTGGACGATGCAGCGGTGCGCTGTTTCGTCGATGTGGCTCGCGTCCTGGGCCTGAAGACCGTGGCCGAATTCGTCGACCGGCCAGAGATTCTTCAACGGGTGCGTGACATCGGCATCGACTATGCGCAGGGCTTCCTGTTGCATCGGCCAGAGCCGATCGAGAGCCTGCTGGTGATCGCAGGCGATCTGGAAAGGGTCTGATAATCGCGCGGTGCGGTCAGTCCGAACGGCTGTCGATACGGCGTCGGCTCGTGGTTCGTGCGTGTTGTTTCCCTGCAATTTGGGCTCGTGGAATCCTGACTCGGCAAACGGCACTGGCGCACCGGCACGGAACGGTAGAACATCGGTGTTCCAAGGAGAAAGCCGATGACCCCCGACGACACCCCCCACGAAGGCTCTCTCACCAAGCTGGTCGACGAGCAGCTCGAGCTCGCCGCAGCCCGGCTGCCGGCGCTGGCGCCGAATGCGGTGCACCCATCGCCAGTCGACCACGAGGAGCGCCGCGCTGCGCATGCCACGTTCGAGGACGTGATGCTCGGCAACGCCCAACCCACGCCCGAGATGCTGGAAGAACTCGCCGCGCTGGAAGCGGCGCCCGAACTCAGCGAGGAAGAGCTGGCGCGCCAGGCCCTTGCTGACGGGGGTGCCGACAACGATCCGTCCACACCGGAGTAGCGGCCCCGCGCACAGTGTCGGGTCGGCGGCTGGCGTTCGCCGCGAGCGGGACTCGTCCTGCCGACGAAGTGGGCACCTAAAATCCGCAGGCTTTGCGCGGCGATCTCGATGGACGCCCGCAGGGCTCCATCGGCTCGAATCAAGCCCTTGGGTCGAAATCCGGAAACTCAAAGGAACGTCGGACATGGGCGCGCAGTGGAAAGCCAAGCACAAGGATCTGGCCGCCAATGCGCGGGGACAGTTGTTCGGCAAGCTGTCCAAGGACACCATGATCGCGGCGTGCAACGGCGCCGATCCGGCGGCCAATTCACGTCTGCGGCTGGTTGTCGAGCAGGCGCGCAAGGTCTCGATGCCCAAGGAGACGCTCGAGCGGGCGATCAAGAAGGGCGCGGGTTTGACCGGTGAGACCGTTCACTTCGAGCACGCACTCTACGAAGGATTTGCGCCGCACCGCGTGCCGGTGATGG
>JBJXEJ010000049.1:0-8720 GCA_046154125.1 Rhizobacter sp.
ATGCTGCGACACCGCAAAGGCCACGGCAGCCAGCACGACGCTCCCCGCCACCACACCCCATGCCCAGCGGCGCTGCGTGAACCGGTCGAGCCACCGCCACAGGGGCTGCTTCTGCTCGGTCGACTCGGCACGCAGGCTGCGCCGCGCGGCGCTGCTGCTGACGCCGGTGTAGCTCAGCAGGATCGGCAGCAGGATCAGGTTGGTGAAGATCAGAACGCCGACGCCGATCGACGCGGCCACCGCGAGCTCACGAATCGCCTGGATGTCGATCACCAGCAGCACCGCGAAGCCGACCGCGTCGGCGAGCAACGCCGTGAGGCCAGCGAGGAACAGTCGCCGGAACGTGAATCGCGCTGCGACGAGCTTGGGCAGCCCGCGGCCGATGTCCTGCATGATGCCGTTCATCTTCTGCGCGCCGTGGCTCATGCCGATCGCAAACACGAGGAAGGGCACGAGGATCGAATACGGGTCGAGCGCGAAGCCGAGCATCGGCAGCAGGCCGAGTTGCCAGACCACGGCGACGAGCGAGGCGGTGACGACCAGCAGCGTCGAGCGCACACAACGGGTGAACCAGAACACCGCCGCCGCCGCGATGGCGACCGCGAAGGCGAAGAACACCAGAACCGCCCGCACGCCGTCGATCAGCTCGCCCACGATCTTCGCGAAGCCAGTGATGTGCACTGCCACCCCCTGCGCTTCGTACTTCGCCCGCAGTTCGTCCAGGCGGCGCGAGAGCGTGCCGTAGTCCAGCGAACGGCCCTCGGGATCCTTCGCGAGCAGCGGCACGAAGATCACGCTGGACTTCGCGTCGAGTGCGACGATCTGGCCGATCTCGCCAGAGCGCGCCACGTTCGCCCGCAACTGATCCAGGCTGATCGCAGAACCGTCATAGCCGTCGGGGATGACCGGCCCGCCTTCGAGGCCCTCTTCGGTGACACCGACCCACCGTGTCGTCGGCGTCCAGAGCGACTTCATCTGATTGCGTCCGACGCCGGGCACAAGGAACACTTCGTCGCTCAGCTTGCGCAGCGTCTCGAGGTACTTCGCGTCGTAGATGCTGCCTTGGGGGTTGGCCACCGCGATGCGCACTGCATTACCCAGCCCGCTCAGCTCGTTCTGGTGCTGCAGGAAGTTGCGGATGTACGGATGCTCGGACGGGATGGTCTTCTCGAAGCTCGCGTTGAGTTGCAGCCGCGTGACCTGCCAGCCGAGCAGCACCGTGACGAGCGCGCACAGCGCGACGACGATCAGACGGTGGTTGAAGAGCGCACGCTCGATGAGCGAGCCGGAGCGCGGGTCGAAGTCCTGGAGCTGAGTCATGGCTTCGCGGCGACGGGCATCACACCTTGGATGGAGAGGGCCAGCAGCGTGCCGTCACTGCCGGCGGCCAGACTGGTCAACGGAGGCAGCGGCGCGCGCTGCAGCGGCACGAAGTGGTCGCCGCGACGGGCGAGCACGATCCCCGCCTGGTTGGCGAGCAGCAGCGTGCCATCGGGACCGAGCAGGCTGGCGATGACGGAAACCGGCATCGGCGTGCTGAGCGAAGTCCACCCGCGGCCGCCGTCGATCGAGCTCCAGACGTTGCCGCGCAACCCGGCCAGCACGATTTCGCGATCGTCCGGCAGCTCGAGCGTGAAGAAGCTGCCTGGGTACGGCGTGGCCAGGCGCTGGAACGTGCGCCCGTCATCTTCAGACTTGAGCACCAGGCCCTGCTCGCCGGCCATCACGATGCGGCTGCCGCGTTGTCGCACCGCGTACAGGTGCAGGCCCCTCGGATTGTCCAGCCGGGACGCCCACGAGCTCCAGTTCGCGCCGCCGTCTGCGGTGAACAGTGCCAGACCGTAGGCGCCGATGACAAGCGCGCGGCCCGGCCCGAACACCAGCAGGTCCAGCAGTGGCTTGTCGGGCCCGTCGGCGCGCAGTTGTTCGGCAGCCTTCTGTGCGCTGGCGTCCTGCCGGAGCTTCGCGTCGGCGAGCAGCAGCTCGGCGATGCGTCGCCCATCCAGGCGGCGTTCCCAACGCCGCCCGCCGTCTTCGGTGACGAGCACGGTGCCGCCATGCCCGACGGCCATGCCATGACGCTCGTCGGCGAAACGCACTGCAGTCAGCGTCACGCTGACCGGTGCGGCGATCTGCTGCCAACGCGCACCACGGTCCTCCGATCTCAGCACGAGGCCACGCTCACCGACGGCAAACCATTGGGCGCCGGCCTGCGCGGCGCCGAGCAACACCGCGCGCTCCGGTGCACGCACCACCTTCGCAGGCCGGTCGAGCGCGGCACCGACCGGTTCGGCAGCAACGGTCGCAGCACAGGCGGCCAGCAGCGCGACCATGGTCAATCGCCGTCGCACAGAGCCTGCTCCTGCGGCCCAGCAGGCGTTGTTCGGGCAGGCGGTCATTCTCCGTGCCGCTCGTAGATGGGTACTTCGGTCGCGTAGACGAAGAATGACTGCGCCGGCGCGTAGAACGCAGCCCCACGCTCGGCGTTGATCGCGAGCAGCGCGCGTTCGTAGGAACGGAAGGCCCCGACCGACGCCGAGTCATCGAACCACAGGCTGGCCACGCCCTCGTAAATCGGAACGTCCTTGGCAGCGAAATACGCCAGCATCGGGTTGAACTCGTCCAGTTGCCGGTTGTGCACGCAGCGACGCAGTGCAGCGGCAGCCACCGGTGCGGCGACCAGGGCCTGCGCATGGGCTTGCGACCAGCGCTCGAAGAAGGCCGGCAAAGTCAGACCCTCCGCCATGCGAAGGTAGTGCAGCACCTTCGCACCGTGGGCACGGCCCGGGTTCGGCACCGCTTGCTCGACCTCCATGGCCACCAGGCTGAGCGTGCGACTGAGGTCGCCGAAGTTCGCGCCGTCGGGGCCGACCTTCGTGCGCACATGGGCGTGCGCGAAGTTCGCACCCATGTCTTCGGCGCTGTCCCACCACAGCTCGGTCACCGAATCGCGCGCCAAGGTCATCGCGTGCGTGGCCTCGGCGGCGCTGCCGAAGGCGGCGTCGAACACGTGGTTCTGCACGTAGCGCCTGAGCCCGACGGGGTTCTCGACCGCGATCGCGCCATGCACATGCTGGACGTAGGCCACGTACTCGGCATGCGTCATGCCGGGCTTGCGGCAGATGGCGGCCATCATCTTGATCATGATGTCGTTGCTCCGGGCTCTGTGTCTCAGCGGGCGCCGGTGGCGGCCATGGCGTCGGGCGTGAACGTGCTGTCCGGGAACGGCGGCAAGATTGGGTATTGCTTGCTCTTCGCGTTGTAGAGGTTGGCGACGAAGCCCGTGCCCGAGAGCAGATCGTTGTAGCCAAAGGCGCCGACGACCAGGCCCGGAAGGTCCGGCGCGACGAAGGTCTGGTTCCACACCGTCTTCCAGAGCTGACCATTCGCGTCCCAGCGATCGGCCAGCAGGCAGGTCCAGGTGTCCTCGTCGCAGTAGTAGCGGCTCTTCGGAGCCTGGTGGCGCTTGCCCTCGCGCAGCGTGGCTTCCACCACCCACACGCGATGCAGTTCCCAGCGCACGAAGTCCGGGTTCAGGTGGTGCGCGGCCATCACCTCGGCGTCGGTCTTCGGCTGCAGAAGGCGATTGCCGTTGTACGGGACGATCATTTCCTTCTTGCCGGCGAGTTTGAAGTCGAACCGTTCGAGCCGCCCGGTGAAGACCTCGATCTCGTCGAAGGACATCACACCCGCGGCCGCCGGCGTCGGGGTGTCGCAGCACGGGTTCGGCAACTTGCGCACGCGGCGCTGTCCAGTGAGGTAGACCCAGCCCTGTGACTTCGACGGATCCACGTTCTCGCGTCCGACGATCGCCTCGCCGGCACGGATCGGCGGACCGGCATTGACCAGGCGCACCAGCCAGTAATCGCCACGCTGGGCGAATTGCTCGAGGCTCCCGTCAGGCAGGTAGTACGGCATCTGCTGGTCGCCCACGCCATCGGTCGCGAGCACGGGCTTGCCGTCAGCGGTGAGCTGGTACATGTTGACGTTGAACTGCCACGCCGTACCGCGCCAGCGCAACAGGTGGTTCCACATCACCTCGGTGCCGCTCTTCGGGATGGGGAACGGGATACCGCCGAAGGCACTGGAGACCGCGTCACCATCGAGCTTGGCGCGAGTCGCATTCTTGAGCGTGTTGTCGTAGACCCACTGCGGTGCGGCCGCCGTGCGCCGGGTCGGGTAGACGTCAAGGCGGAAGCTGTCGGGATACTTTTTCAGCAGCGCCTTGGTGCCGTCGGTCAGCCTCTCAGCGTACTGATCGACATTCTTCGCGTTGATCGAATACAGCGGCTTGTCGGCCGTGAATGGATCGCCGCGTCGTCCGCCGGGCTTGTCGCCGGGAATCGGCGTCGTGTAGCCGCCGGTCCATGCCGGGATGCTGCCGTCCTTGTTGGCTGCCTTCTCGGCACCGAACGGCGTGAGATCGGTCTTCAGGCGGGCCGCCTCTTCGGCGCTGACACCGGCCGATGCGGCCAGCGGCAGCCCGAACGCCGCCAGGCAGGCGGCAGTGGCAATGAGATGTCGAGTCATCTGGAGTCTCCTTGTTTTCAGAACGTGCGGCGCAATGTCAGCGCAACGAAGTCGCGGTCGGCGAGCGGATTGCCCTCCCCATAGGTCGGGCTGCCGCCGGTCAACGACGGCGAGTAGTCGACGAACGGCGCCGCCTTGCCGAGGAAGCGGGTGTAGTTCAGCGCGAACTGCCAGACGTTGAGGTAGTTGCCGTCCAGCCCGACGTTGAAGCTGCCACTGCGGCGGTTGTCCCAGACGGTCACCGCGGAGCGGCCGTCGAGCGTGTACCGCAGGCCGATCGGCACGTTCAGGTCCAGGCCTGACAGAACCTGGCGATAGCTGGGCGTGAAGATGAACTGCAATGCGGTGGCATCGCGCGTGCGACTGCGGTCGAGTTCGCCATCGGGATCGTTCTTGTGCAGAACGCGATTCCACGCGATCTCGGCGACCAGGCTGGATTCGCGCGACATGAAGCTTGGCCCGAAGGTGGCCAGGGTCGACAGGTTCAGATGCGCGGTGCGGCCGGTGGCGAACCTGGGTTCCGGTTGGCCGGGAAAGAAGCCATACAGCATGTTGGCGCTGCGCAAGGGCATGTCGTCGCGAATCGAGGCTTCAGTCGACAGGTTGAAGTCACCGATCGAACGCGATGCGCTGGCGCCATAGACCTTCACCGCTTCAGGGAACGCGAAGTACCAATTGCCTGGCAGGGTGCCCCCTGGCCCGGGTGCGCCCAGCCGGTTGAGCTGGCCGTACAGCTGCCCTCCCTTGTCGTGATAGCGCGCGACGTAGAAGCCGAGGTCGGTATCGTCCAGACGCCACTTCAGCTGCATGCCGAACTGGCCCGAGTCCTTGGGCTTGCGATCGCTGCCCGGCTGCAGGACAAAGTTGCCCACATTCGGGATGCCGACGAACTCCGGCTGCTGGGAGCCCCAAGGGATGTTGGACGTCGAGAAGTAGCTGCCTGAGGGCGGCAGGCGGTCCGCTTCCCAGCGGAACTGCAGGTAGCCGCCGACCGAAACCTCGGGAGAGATCTGCAATTGCGCCGAAAGTTGCGGCACCGGCCGGATGATCTCCTTGAACTGTGCGTTCGGCGAACCCAGCAGCTTGAAGATGTCGATCGGACCCTGCGCCCGGGCGATTCCGTTGTCGCCGAAGAACAGGCTCTCGCCGTATTGCAGCGCGTGCCGGCCCAGCCGTGCCGTCAGCTTGCGTCCTTCGCCGACGTCGATGCTGCCGAAGACGAACGCATCAAGCAGTTCGGCCTTGCGGCCGGCGAGCTGGCGTGTGTGATCAGGGAACTCGTTGACCGGGGTCTGGCCGTTGTTCGGGTCGGTTGCATCGGTCGCGCCGCGGTAGGCAGCGTCGTACCACGCCGCAGTGCTGATGCGCAGCCCGTGTTCCTTGCGATAGACGGCATCGAACTCGCTCAGAAGATCAATGCGCTTCGAGACAAGCCCGCGCTTGCGGAAATTGTCGTCACCTGCGTTGAAGTTCAGCGCTTGCGGGAAGGCCGATGCTGGCACGCCCGGCACGAGCAGCCGGAACGAATCGACGAGCGCCGGATCGGCACTCTTCGTGCGCGCCATCAGGCCGCCTTTGAGCGTGTTGTCGAAGCGAAGTGACCAATCGGACTCGCCGAGGTCAAGGCCGACGGCATTTGCTCCGGCGGCCGACAGTGCAGCGGCCAGCGCAACGGCGGTACGGCGGCGCAGTAGGGGGACTCGGATCATCATGTCTCCTTGGTGTTGTTCAGGTTTCGGGTTAGGCGGGCTCGGCCACCAGCGTGGCGAAGTCATCGGCAAGCCGCATCAGATTCATGGCTGGCTCGGGTCGAACCATCCACTGCGTGGCGCGTTCGATCAGTGCATGTAGGCGACGCGCCCGCGGGACTCGCCGCTCGGTGAAGTGCTCGGGCAGAAGCGACGATTCGATCCCTGCGCACAGCAGTTCGCCGAGCACGACCGCGTCATCCACGGCCTGCGCTGACGCGTGGCCAAACGCCGGTGCGATGGAATGCGCTGCGGCACCGACACACACCACGGTATCCCGATGCCAGGGCGTGCTGCGCAGCGCGCCGCTGGCAAGGCGCAGTGCGACCGGCTGGGATGGGTCGATGGCTGCCGCGATGCGGCGCGGCAGCGCCCCCCAGGCGGCCAGCATGCGCGTCAACGCACCCCCATTGGCTTCCTCACCCGAGGGGATGCGGCCGACGACGGCAACTCCTGCGCGCGACATGCCCAGCGGCACCAGCAGCAGGCGCCGATCCGCCGAGCCGGCCATCCAGGTCGTGCGCTCCAGCCCCTGTGGACGCAACAGGAGCGTGTGCCACCAAGCGTGGTGCACCGCGGGCAACCGCATGGCACCGAACAGCCTCTGTGCCAAAGCCGACTCTGAGCCCGTGGCCAGCACGACCAGATCGGCATCGAACACTTGGCCGTCTTCGGCAACAACGCGCCCGGTCGATGTTTCCACCACCTGTACGGCGCAGCCGCGATGCAGCGCCACACCGGCCTGCAGCGCTGCCGATGCCAACAGGTCGAGGAGATCATCAAGCGCGATGCCTACTGCAGGCGGCAGTTGCGGCCCGACCAGCCGCTTCGTCAGAAGCCTGAAGGCTTCGTCGCCATGTTCGTCGACGACGGCCAGGTCACTGTAGGCAAAGCCCCGCCGGACACAGGCTTCGGCCACACCGAGTTTCGCGAAATCGCGCAGCATGTTCGGCACGACATCGACATGTGCGGGCACATGGGCAACCACCGTGCGGGCTTCCAGCAATTGCACTTGCGCGCCAGCACGTGCACAGGCCAGTGCACAGGCCAGACCGGCAACGCCGGCACCGATGACGACGACGCGACAGATCGTCATGCCAACGCAGACTCACCGTCGTGTTTGAAAATCGTTGGCGCAAGTTCGCCTGACGCTTGGCCGCTGGCCATTCGTTGTCTCCGTCTGCTTTGGGAAGGCCCTGTACCGGGCTCGATGTAACGAAGGTTACGTACACCACCGGCGCAAGAGAAATCCTTTCGATCAATGCATCGATTCGGTTTGACGCAACGATCAAGGGTTAACACCCAGCGTCAGCGTGTCGTGCGTGCCAGCACGCATGGAGTCGATGCACGTCTCGAAACTGAGCCATGCCGCAATGGGCACCCGACGGGTGATTCAACAAGCCGGGCCTGAATCTGCCGGTCGCGCTCGACGTGCTGCAGAAGGAGCGCAGCGTGACGCGAGCGGCCGAGGCGCTGAACCTCGGCGCTTCGGCAGGGATCCCCTCACTCCAACTTGATGCGGGCGCGCTCGATCGCTCGACGGTACCAGGCCAGGTCGACAACGACCTGTTTCATCCACGCCTGCGGAGCACCTGGTCGAGGGACTAGGCCGAGGTCTTGAAAACGGGCCTGCAGCCCCGGGGCGACCCGCACGGCATTGAGCGCCGCATTGAGCCGCACGATCACCAGCTGCGACGTCATCCTGGCGGTATTCATCTCGCCAGCGATCATGCAGTCCAGTGGCCCCTGCATCGGACTGAATCGGCGCCAGCCGCGCCGCGGTGCTCGGCACGCTCACGCTGCCTTACCTGCGGCAGCGATGGTGGGCACGGCGATGATCTCGTTCCTGACGTTGTTCGAGACCTTCAATCCCACGCTGATGCTGGTCGGTGCCGATGCGCCGCTGACGGTGCTGATGTACTGCCGCATGCGCAAAGGCGCGAGCCCGGTGCTCAACGCGGTGAGCCTGTTCCCGATGGTGGCCTCGCCCGTTCTGGCGCTGCTGCTGGCCCGCTGCAATGGGCGCCGCGACGCCGATTGACCGGCATCAACCGGCGCACCGAAGCCGCTGCGTAGAGTGGGCTTCCACCCAGGAGCCCGCCATGACCTATCGCAGCCTGCTCGTCCTTCTCGACCAGGACCCGCTCGGCGCTGAGCGCACCGCCCACGCCGTGCGCCTCGCGCGTGAACTCGACTGCCACCTCGTCGGCGTGGCGCCCACCAGCCTGGTCGACCTGCCCGGTTCGCCGGAAGCCGCCGCCACGCTGGCCGAGCTGGCGGCGCGCGTCTGGGAGACTCTGCGCGCGCAGGCGCAGCAGGCCACCGAGGTGTTCGATGCCGCCTGCCGGAGCGGCGGGCTCGCCTCGTTCGAGTCGGTCGTCGACGAAGACGACAAGGCCGCGTCGCTGGTGCACCACGCCCATTGCAGCGACCTCACGCTGC
>JBJXEJ010000050.1:0-47213 GCA_046154125.1 Rhizobacter sp.
AGAAGCTGCCGATCAGCCGCCTGCAGCGCGACCTGACCGACAGCACCGTGCTGCGCAACATGGGCGTGGCGCTCGGCTACGCGCTGCTCGGCGCCGACAGCCTGCTGCGCGGCCTGGGCAAGCTCGAGGTCAACGAGGCGCGCCTCGCCGCCGACCTCGACGACGCCTGGGAAGTGCTGGCCGAACCGATCCAGACCGTGATGCGCCGCTACAGCCTGCCGAACCCGTACGAGCGGCTGAAGGAGCTGACTCGCGGCAAGACGATCACCCGCGAATCGATCCAGGCCTTCATCGGCACGCTGGAGATCCCCGCGGCCGAGAAGGAGCGGCTGCTGGCGTTGACGCCGGGGTCGTACGTGGGGCTGGCGGCGGAGCTGGCGCGGCGGGTTTGAGGGACGACGACATCGAGCCAGCATGACTTTCACCGAACAACTCGCCGCTGCCGAGTCCCTCAACGACTCCCTGCTCTGCATCGGCCTCGACCCCGAGCCGTCGAAATTCCCCGGCGCCTGGAAAGGCGATGCCGGTCGCATCTTCGATTTCTGCGCCGCCATCGTCGATGCGACGAAGGACCTCGCGGTTGCGTTCAAGCCGCAGATCGCCTACTTCGCCGCGCACCGCGCCGAGGACCAGTTGGAAGCGCTGATCGCGCACATCCATGCGGTGGCGCCGACCGTGCCGGTGATCCTCGACGCGAAGCGCGGCGACATCGGCAGCACCGCGCAGCAGTACGCCCGCGAGGCCTTCGAGCGCTACCGGGCCGACGCGGTGACGCTGTCGCCATTCATGGGCCACGACTCGATCGAGCCGTACCTCGAATACGCGGACAAGGGCCTGATCCTGCTGTGCCGCACCTCGAACCCTGGCGGCTCGGATCTGCAGGCGCAGCGCCTCGTCGGCGCCGACGGCCGGCCGGGTGACCTGCTGTACGAGCACATCGCTCGGCTCGCGCAGGGCCCCTGGAACCGCACTGGCCAGCTCGGCCTGGTAGTCGGCGCGACCTTCCCGGCCGAGATCGAGCGCGTGCGCGAACTGGCGCCGACGCTGCCGTTGCTGATCCCCGGCGTCGGTGCGCAGGGCGGCGATGCGGCGGCGACGGTGCGCGCGGGATGGCGATCGCAGGACGGCCGCACCACGGGGCCGATCGCGGTCAATTCATCACGCGCCGTGCTGTACGCGAGCGCAGGCGATGACTTTGCCGAAGCCGCGCGCCGCGTCGCCGAGGCGACACGTCTGCAACTGAACAGCGCGCGCTGAACGCCCACCCTCAGAACCGCGTGCGCGGTCCGGCGCAGAGCGATCAGTCCAGGCTGACCTCGGCCCGCACGATCCCGGCGCGATCCGCGCGCGCACTCACTGCGAGCCGTGTCCCCTGCGGCGCGCGAACCACCCATTCGCCGACTGCCCGGTCGGCGGTCGCGTTGTGCGCGCCATGGTGGCCGAGCAGCGACTGTGGCGGCGCATGCCCTTCGAGCTGCGGGCCTTCGTGGCGCGACTTGCCGCTGACCAGCGAGACCGCCGGATCGTCGATGCCGTTGACGCTTGGCAGGTGGATCTCGAACATCACGCCGCGCACCACCTTGCGCTCGAGCGCCCGCTTGCTGATGTACGACGGCAGCCAGCCGCTGTTGGCGACGGCGAGCCGCACGCGCCAGGTGTCGGGGCCGAGCGCGCGCACTTCGGTGCGCAGCAGCTCCAGCTTGGGCAAGCTCAGCGCGAGCTGCGTCATCCACGCGGGGAAGCGCGCGGCTTCGCGTTCGCGCAGGTGCGGCGGCGGGTTGCGCCAGTAGTTCTGGTGGTCCCAGCCGCCGATCTCGATCGCGCCGAGCTGCGGATGGTGGAACGGCCGCCACGCCGCGTAGGCCTGGCCGCCGCACTGCTCGTCGCTCCATTTCAGCAGCTTCAGGTCGTCGGCCGGCGGGTGTTCGCGGTACCACTCGATCCACGGGTAGCCTGTGATGCCGGCCTCGGCGTTCGGAGACCATATCTCGACCGTCCAGAACAGCAGGCCCAGGTGTTCGTAGGCCCAGTCCTGCGTGCCGGTGATGATCTCCTTCGGGTGGTACTTGAACTCGTGCCACGCGCTGACCGCCGGGTAGCCGGTCAGCTTCGCGCCGAGCGCGCTGAAGCGCTTGAATGACCACAGGTCCTCCGGGATCATGTCGTCGTCGCTGTGTGTGCCCATGGGCCGCAGGATCACGCCACTGTGCGTGTGGAAGCTGATCACCGCGCCGATGTTCGGGTGGCCGGTGATGAAGTCGACCATCGCGCGAACCTCGGGCTCGCTGGTCGGGTAAGGGCCGGCGCCGAGTTGCTCGAATTCCTGCCGCCATTGCGACGGGAAGTTGCGGTTCAGGTCCAGTCCCTCGGCGTCGGGGTTCACGTTCACCGTCAACCCGTCGTAGTGCTGCAGCGTGCCCTCGGGGATCACCCGGTAGTAGCTGCCGCCGAACTCGCCGGGCTCGCGCGACACCATCATCCGCGGGTCGACCTCGCTGCACTTGTAGGTGCCGTGCGGGTCGGGGATGCGCATCATCAGCACGCGCCCGTCGCCATCGACGTCCTCGACCGTCAGGCCGTCGACTGCACTCTCTTCATGCGGATAACGCCGGGTCGACGAGCGGATGTGCCGCGGCCGGTCGGCCAGCGCCAGCTCGGCGCCGTCGGGATTCAGCCGCGGGCACAGGTAGACGACGCGGGTGTCTAGCAGCTGCGTGATCTGCGGATCGACGCCGTAGCCGGTGATCAGTTGGTGCAGGTAGTACAGGCAGGCGGTGCTGGCCGTCAGCTCGGCCGCGTGGATGTTGCCGTCGGCCCAGAACGCCGGCTTGTCGATGTCGATGCCAGTGGCCGATTGGGTCACCACGGCGACCCAGATGTCGCGGCCTTCGTGGCTCTTGCCGATGGACACCACCGACACCAGTTCGGGACGCGCTGCGGCGTATTCGGCCAGCAGCCGCGTCAGCGCGTCGTGGCGGTAGAAGGTGTCGAAGCGTGGCGTGGGGGAGGGGGCCGAAAGGGTCATGGACGGGTCGCGCTGGGGTGGGTGATTGATCTTAGGGTCTGCGCCCCGTCGCCCTGCGCATCACGCCGCCAGCGGCTCGCCGCCGACGAACACCTTCAACTCGCCCGGTGCGAACGCGACCCAGGTCTCGTCGCAGGTCAGCGGCTCGGTGACAACCACCGCGACGCGGTCTGCCGGTGTGGTCAGCCGGGCGAAGTCGACGCTGATGTCCTCGTCCTGCAGCCGCGCTTCGTGAAACGGATGCTGGCGCACCAGGTAGCTGAGCTTCGTCGAGCAATGCGCCCACAGCGCCTCGCCCTGGCTGAGCATGAAGTTGAAACTGCCGTGCACGGCGACCTGCGGTGCCAGCTCGCGCAGGGTGGCGGTCAGCTCGGCCACCGGTGGCAGGCTCGCGTGGGCCTTGGCCAGCTCCTGCATCAGCCAGCAGAAGGCGTGCTCGCTGTCGGTGTCGCCGACCGGGTGGAACGACGCGTGCAGCCGGGGCGCGTAGTCGGTCAGGTTGCCGTTGTGCGCGAAGGCCCAGTAGCGGCCCCACAGCTCGCGCACGAAGGGGTGCGTGTTTTCCACCGCGATGCGGCCCTGCGTGGCCTTGCGGATGTGCGCAATGACGTTGTTCGAGCGGATCGGGTAGCGGCGCACCAGTTCGGCCACCGGCGAGTGGCGCGCACTCTGCGCATCGATGAACAGGCGCAATCCGGCACCTTCGAAGAAGGCGATCCCGAAACCATCCTGATGCTCCTCGGCGCGCGTCGAGAACCCGGTGAAGCTGAAGACGATGTCGGTCGGCGTGTTGCCGTTCATCCCGAGGAGCTGGCACATCTGGGCGGGCCTCAGCTGTGCACGAACAGCATCCGCATCCAGCTCTTGACGGTCAGCAAGCTGCTTGGCAAGTGCGTCTCTTCGAGCAGACCGGTCATGCGGCGCAGACGGCTCGGGCTGCGCCGGGCGCTCCACACCACCAGCTCGACCAGCCACGGGTGGGCATTGACGATATTGGCCTTGTCGTACATCTCGTAGCGTGGCTTCAGTGCCCGCACGCACGCTTCGTAGGCGGTGCGAACCTGCGTTTCGGTCCAGCCGCGATGACGTCCCTCGATCATCATGTCGGCCGCTGCGAGGCCGGTTTCCAGCGCCTTGCCGATGCCCTCGCCTGTGAATGCGTAGGTGCTGCCGGCGGCTTCTCCGGTCACCAGCAGGCCGGGGCGCGACAGTTTGGCGCCGGCCAGCGAGCAGCGCAGCGGCGCGCCCTTCAGCTCGCCGACCCAGGTGCCGTCGGCCAGCAATTCGCGCGCCGGTGCATGGACCCGCGTGAACTCGTCGAACATCGTGCGCAGGTTGATGTGCTGCATCGTCTGCCCCGAGTCGTGCCCCGCCTTGTGGCTGTGCGCCACGCCGACGCCAATGTTGAATACGCCGTCGGGGCACGGAAAGATCCAGCCGTAGCCGCGCTTCATGCGCGGGTGCCAAACCACTTCCAGCGCGGTGATCCGGCCGACCATCGCCGGGTTCTTGACGTAGCCGCGCATCGCCACACCGGTGGGCGTTCGGCGCTCGCACATGCCTGCGGCCAACAGCGCCTGCGGCGGTGCTCCGCTGGCGATCAGAACCCACGGCGCCCGCAATTCGTGCAGCTCATCGTCGCACTGCAATTGCGCACCGACGACACGGGGCGTGCCGGCGCCGTCGTCTTCCAGCACGCCGACAAAGCGCACCGGCGCGAACATGCGCGCGCCTGCCGCGACTGCCGCCTCGCACAGCAGCAGGTCGAGCTCGCGGCGCGGCAGCACGGCCAGCGTGCCCGGCACGTCGACGCGTCCGCCGCGCGGGCCGATCACGCCGACATGCTTCACTGAATGTGCCCGAGCCAGCACCGCCTCGAGCAGTCCGAGTCGGCGCAGCGCATGGTGTGCATCGGGGATCAGTCCGTCGCCGCAGACCTTGTCGCGCGGGAACGCCTGCTGATCGACCAGCACCACGTCAAGGCCCGCGCGCGCCAGCGTGATGGCGGCCGCGCAGCCAGCCGGGCCGGCCCCGACGACGATCACGTCACAGTGCGACGGCAGGTCGGCCGGCAGTCGGTTCAGTCCCGGCGGCGTCTTCGGCGTGTGGTGAGTGGAAAGCAGCATGCAAACAACAGGACAATGTTCGGATGAAAACCTCCATCTCGTGCGCCGCATTGTGGCGCCGCAGCGCCTGACATGAAGATCCTGGTTACCGGCGTCGCCGGCTTCATCGGCATGTTCGTCGCCCAGCGGCTGCTGGCTCGGGGCGATCAAGTGGTCGGCATCGACAACCTGAACGACTACTACGATCCGACGCTGAAGATCGACCGGCTGGCGATGCTGGCCGATGTGTCCGGCTTCGTGTTCGAACGGCTGGACCTGGCCGATCGCGATGGCATGGCCGCGCTTTTCCAGCGCGAGCGCTTCGATCGCGTCGTTCACCTCGGTGCGCAGGCCGGCGTGCGCTATTCGCTGACGAATCCGATGGCCTACGTCGACAGCAACCTGGTCGGCTTTGCCAACGTGCTGGAGGGCTGTCGCCACGGCGGTGTCGAACATCTGGCCTACGCCAGCTCGTCCAGCGTCTACGGCGGCAACGCCAAGCTGCCGTACAGCGAGGTCGACAGCGTCGATCACCCGGTGAGCCTGTACGCGGCGACCAAGCGGGCCAACGAGGCGATGGCGCACAGCTACAGCCACCTGTACGGCCTGCCGACCACCGGCCTGCGTTTCTTCACTGTCTACGGCCCCTGGGGCCGGCCGGACATGGCGCCGTTCCTGTTTGCCGACGCGATGCTGTCGGGCCGCCCGATCAAGGTCTACAACGAAGGCCGGATGACGCGCGACTTCACCTACATCGACGACATTGTCGAAGGCGTGCTGCGTGTGCTCGACAAGCCCGCGACGGCCGATCCGCTGTACGACCCCGCGCGGCCCGATCCATCAACCAGCAGTGCGCCCTGGCGGCTGTTCAACATCGGCAACAGCACGCCGGTGCCGCTGCTCGAGTTCATCGACACGATGGAGCGTGCGCTCGGGGTGACGGCCGTTCGCGAGATGCTGCCGTTGCAGCCCGGCGACGTACTGGCCACGCACGCCGACACGTCGGCGCTGGATGCCTGGGTCGGCTTCTGCCCGGCCACCACACTGGCCACTGGCATCCAGCGTTTCACCGACTGGTTCCGGCCGCGCTACCACCCCGGCCACCGCTAGCACGACACGTGAGCCGCAGGGGCCGATGCTGCGTCCTGTCGGACCTGTCACTCTGATCGAGGCGACACGAGCGCGTAGGCGAAGCGCATGCGTGGCGCGTCCGGCCTGGCGTGGACATAGGGCACCTCAAGCATCGTCGGGACGACGGTGGACCACTCCGGGTGCTGGGCGCGCAGCGCTTCAAAACGAGGTGCGTAGGTCAACAGCAGTGTGGGCCCGGCAGGCAGCGACAGCGGGTCCGAGGTCGAATGCACGATGCGCGCCCCCGGAAACCCCAGGCGCAGCGATCCGGCCAGGTGCTTGTTGTCGGACACCACGACCGCCGGCGCGATGCCAGCCTGATGAATCGCCTTCGCGATCGCCTGGATCGGCAGGTTCTGATCCCCGATGTGGCCGCGGCGCCCGTCATTCCAGGGACGCAACGACAGCAGCGTCAGCGACAGCAGGGCCATCGCCACCGCCGCCCCGGCCAGCCAGGGCAGGCGCGGATGGCGATGCAGTCCGGGCCAGCCGACGAAGAACATCAGCGGCGCGAAGAACAGCAGCGGTTGCAGCCAGCGGTCGTTGAAGTGCGAGGCCCCGCCGATCACCACCGTGGCCACCAGCAGCGCGAGCAGCAGCATCAGATAGCGCGCGAACAGGCCGGCGAGGACCGGGTCGCGACCGTCGCGGTGGGCCGACAGGCCACGACCGAACAACAGCGCCAGCACCACCCACAGCGGTGCCAGGAACGAGGGCCAGATGCCGGCCAGGCTCAGCAGCCCGTGCGCGATCTGGCTGGCGCCGCGCGCCTGATCGGCCGACAGCTTGCCGGCGGTGCTGTTGACGGCTGCACCCAGGTGATCGACCACCCACAGCGCATGCGGCGCGATCAGCAGAAGCACGACTGCCACGCTGAGCAGCAGACGCCGGTCGAGCAGCACGCGGCGCGTGCCTGGCGACAGCAGCAGCGCTCCGCCGAACGCCACGATGAACATCGCGAAGCTGTACTTGGCAAGCAGCCCGCATGACACCGACACGCCTAGCAGCAGGTAGAGGCGGGCGCAGGGACGCCGCAGCAGTTCGACCAGCAATGCCAGCGTCGCCGCAGCCGAGGTCGTGACCAGCACCGAGTGCGTCAGGTCGCGCTGCGACTCCCAGACGATCTGCATCAACAGCAGCAGCGAGGCCGACGACAGCGCCGCCAGCGGCGGGGTGACCAGCCGGCGCGCGGCCAGCCAGGTGAAGCTGTAGGTGCCCAGCAGCAGCAGGTTCTTCATCAGCGCCAGCGCGAAGATCGACGCACCGAAGGCCTGGAAGAACACCCATTGAAGCCAGCTGTAGAGCGGCGGCTGCGGCCCGTAGCCCAGTCGCAGGTCCTGCGTCCAGAGCAATTGCTCGGCCTCGTCGAGCTCGACCCCTTCGGCGGTCAGCACGCGCACAGCCAGTTGCAGCGCGAAGTACAGCAGCAGACCGCCGAACAGCCGGGCAGCGGGCGGAATGGTGCCGCGGTGACCCGCCGACGAGCCCGCATCCGGGGCCGGAGGGGTAGTAGGGAATGCAGGCGACTTCATGTGGCGGCGAAGGATACACAGGCGAGTCGGACGGGCTCCCTAGAATCCGGTGCGGCGAGCGTCGCGTTGCCGATTGCCGTTTTGACCTCGACCCCACCCATGTCCACACTGCTTGCCGAACCGGTTGCCCTGCATGTCATCGTGCCGGACGACGCCGTCGACGTGTCGATCGTGATCCCGGTCTACAACGAGGTCGAGAGCCTTCCGGACCTGGTGGATCGCGTGCACGAGGCGCTGGCGCCGACCGGCCGCCGCTTCGAACTGATCTGCACCGACGACGGTTCGCGCGATGGCTCCGATCGCCTGCTGGCGCAGCTCGCTGCCGATCGGCCCTGGCTGAAGCCGGTCTACCTGGCGCGCAACTACGGGCAGTCGAGCGCGCTCCAGGCTGGCTTCGACAGCGCGTGCGGGCGCTACATCGTCACGCTCGACGGCGACCTGCAGAACGATCCGCTCGACATCCCGGCGCTGCTCGATCGCCTCGACGCCGACCCCGATGTCGACATGATTTCCGGCTGGCGCCAGCAGCGGCAGGACGCAGCCCTGTCGCGCAGACTGCCGTCGATGCTGGCGAACCGGCTGATCTCCTCCTCCACCGGCGTCCACCTGCACGACTACGGCTGTGCACTGAAGGCGTACCGGCGCGAAATCATCGAACGCATCCGCCTGTACGGTGAGCTGCACCGATTCATTCCGTCGCTGGCGCGCGAGGCCGGCGCGCGCATCGCCGAGGTGCCGGTGCGCCACCACGCACGGACCAAGGGCGTTTCGAAGTACGGTATCGACCGCACGTTCCGCGTGATCCTCGACCTGGTGCTGATCGTCTTCTTCATGCGCTACCACCAGCGTCCGCTGCATGCGTTCGGCGGTCTCGGCCTGTGGCTGGCGACACCCGGCGCCGCGATCCTCGGCTACCTCGCGGTGATCAAGGCGACCGGCGAATCGATCGGCGGACGCCCGCTGCTGCTGGCCGGCGTGGTGCTGTTCCTGGTCGGTCTGCAGCTGATCGTCGCCGGGCTGATCGGCGAGATGCTGGTGCGCATCTATCACGAGGGCCGGGGCCGGCCCCAGTTCCACACGCGCGGTGCGCCGCGCACGACGCACACACCGTCGACGCCATGAGCGCCGACCGGCGGCACCCGTGTCCCTGCGATGAGGCTTTGCGATGACATCGGTCACGCGCCAGCGGGCGATGCAGGTGCTGCGCGTGGTCGGTGCGCCGCTGCTGCTCGGTGGCGTGGTGTGGATGGCCGGACCGCGGGCCATCTGGCAGGCGGTCCGGGAAGCCGATGCAGGGTGGCTGCTCGCGGGCCTGGTCTTCGCGATGCTGGGCAATGCGTCGGCGGCCTTGCGGTGGGCCGAGTTGTCGCGCTGGCTCGGCCACCGGGTTCGAGCCCGCTGGGCGCTGGCGGTGTATTTCAAGGCGGTCGCAGTCAATGCGCTGCTGCCCGGTGCGGTGGTCGGCGGCGACATGTTCCGAGCGTGGCAGCTGCACCGCGACGGCTGTGCGCGCAGCCTGGCCGGCATGTCGGTGGTGCTCGATCGCTTGAGCGGTCTGTGGATCCTGTTCGCGCTCAGTTCGATGGCGCTCGTTGCCGGCGTAGGCACGCCGGAGATGGATACCCTGCGTCATGTGCTGCACGTGCCCCAGGCGTGGCCGACGGCTCTCATCGCATCGACGCTCCTGGTCGGCGTGCTGTTGGCGCCGCTGGCATGCCTGATCGCGCTGGCGGCTGTTGCCGGACACCGCGCGGCGCCCGGCAGTCGTCGTGCCGTCGCGGTGGGACTGCTGCAACGGCCTCACGCCCTGGAGCAGTACCTGCGGCAGGCCGGCGCCTCTCTGATCGTCCAGGCAGTTTCCGTCTGCGCGCTGTACTGTGCGGCGCGCGCGTTCGGTGTTCACTTGCCGGGCTGGCTGATCGCGGTGACGGCTGCACCGATCTTCCTGCTGGCCGCGCTGCCGGTCAGTTTTGGTGGCTGGGGCACGCGGGAGGCCGCGACGGTGACGGGCTGGGCGGCCTTCGGGGTGGCACCGGCGCTGTCGGTCGGTGCGGCTGCAGCCGTGGGCATCTACGCGCTGCTGCAGGCGGCGCTCGGCCTGCTTCCGTTGCCGTCGGCGCCACGTGCGAGTGACATCGTCAGGGGCGCCTGAGCGTCGCGGCCCTATCAATAGAGAAGCAGTCATTGGACACCTCCCAGATGGAATCGAACCGGGCAGCCGCTGACCGGCCGCATGTCGTGCATCTCGAAACCGGGCGCCACGTGTACGGCGGTGCGCAGCAGGTGCTCTACCTCACGGAGCGCCTCCCGGCGCTGGGCGTGCGCAGCACGCTTGTGTGTGCTGCCGGTGGAGAGATGGCGACCAAGGCGCGAGCCGCCGGCACCGACGTCGTCGAGCTGCCGACGATCGGCGACGCCGACCCGTCGATCACCTGGCGTTTCGCCGCGCTGCTGAAACGCCTTCGCCCCGACCTCGTGCACATCCACAGCCGGCGCGGCGCCGATGTCTGGGGCGGGCTGGGCGCCCGGCTGGCGGGCGTGCCGGCGATCATGTCCCGGCGCAACGACAACCGCGAGGCGTGGCTCGCGCTGCGCTTCAAGTACCCGCTATATCGCCACGTCGTCGCGGTCGCGCAGGGCATCAAGGACGTGCTGGTCGAGCAGGGCATCGCCGGTGCCGACATCACGGTCGTGCACAGCGCGATCGATCCGGAGCGTTTCCGGCATCCGCGTCCCCGTGCCGAGCTGGCGTCGACCTTCGGCCTCGATGCCGCGCAGCCCATCCTGGGCATTGCCGCGCAGTTGATCGACCGCAAGGGGCACGCGCTGCTGTTCGAGGCGCTGCAGATGCTCGCAAGTCGTCATCCCACAGTGCAACTGATCGTGTTCGGCCGCGGCCCGCTGTCCGACAGCCTGCCGACGGAAGCGGCTGCGCGCGGCTTGCAGTCGCGGGTCTGTTTCGCCGGGTTTCGACAGGATCTGGGCCAGTGGATCGGGGCGCTCGATCTGCTCGTGCACCCGGCCTACACCGAGGGCCTGGCCAATGTGTGCCTGCAGGCTGGTGCAGCCGGTGTGGCAACCATCGGCACGCGTGTCGGTGGCATTCCGGAAGCGATCGCCGACGGCTGCACAGGCCTGCTGGTGCCGGTCGGCGACGCCGATGCGCTGGCGACGGCAATCGATCGCCTGCTGACGGACGTCGATCTGCGGCGTCGACTCGGTGCCGCCGGCCCGGCACATGTCGAGTCGGATTTCACCCCGCCGATCATGGCCGCCGGCAACCGCGCGGTCTACCGGCGCGTGCTCGGCCGGTGAATCCGCACTCTCGAAGTGCCCTGCGCATCGCGCTATAAGTCCCGTCTCCAACCCGCACCCCCGCCATGACCGACATCATCCGTCTGCCCATCGCGAGCTGGGATCAGCCCTTCTCGCTGCAAGACCAGCACACCGCGACGCAGGCTCTCGAAGCGGGCCACGTGCTCCTGCTGCCGCAACTCGACTTTCCGCTGCTCGATGCCGAACGCCAATTCCTGTCCCCGGATATCGCGGGCGCGGCCAAGAATGTCAGCCTGAATCCGGCTGACGGCAGCGTGCGCGGAAGCAGCGCGGCTGGAGCCGAACTGCGCGTCCTGCACGGCATGATGGATCGCTTCGCAGCGTCCAGCCAGACGCTGCTGCGCGGACTGCTGACGACGTACGCCTCGACGGTGCGGGCCGGACGCACCAGTTTCCGGCCGGCGGAGATCGCCGGGCGCGAGACCTCGTGGCGCAAGGACGACACGCGCCTGCACGTCGACAGCTTTCCGTCGTCACCGACCGGTGGGCAGCGCATCCTGCGCTTGTTCACCAACGTGCACCCGCACGGTCGACCGCGCTGCTGGCGGCTCGGCGAATCGTTCGAGGGGGTCGCTCGCCGATACCTCCCTTCGCTGCACCGTCCGCTGCCGGGCAGCTGCGAGTTGCTGCACCTGCTGGGGATCACCAAGGGCCGCCGCACGGCCTACGACCATTTCATGCTGCAGCTTCACGACCGGATGAAGGCAGACACCAAGTACCAGACCGAGGTGGAGCAGAGCACCCACGAGTTCCCCTCCGGCCAGACCTGGCTGGTCTACACCGATCAGGTCTCGCACGCCGCGATGGCGGGCCAGTACGCCTTCGAGCAGACTTTCTACCTGCCGGTCGCCGGCATGGCCGAGCCGGCCAGGTCGCCCCTGCGGGTGCTGGAGCGGCTGATGCGCCGAGAGCTGGTCTGAGGCTTCACGTCCGTTCTGGCGCCGACAAGTGACGATCGAGCAGGCGGCACTTCGGCGCTTCGCGTCGAAGCGTCAGGCGATGGACCGAACCACGCCGCCGTCGACCCGCATGGCCGAGCCCGTGGTGGCCGAGGCGCGCTCGCTGCACAGGTAAGTGATCAACGCGGCCACCTCTTCGGGCGTGGCGAAGCGCTGGATGATGGACGAGGGTCGGGCCGTGGCAAAGAACTCGCGCTCGACGCTGGCGACGTCGGTCCCGCGCTGTGCCGCGAGATCGGCGACGAAGGTGCCCACGCCTTCGGAGGACGTGGGTCCGGGCAGCACGCTGTTGACGGTGACGCCCGTCCCCGCGAGTGTCTCTGCGAGCCCGCGCGCGACCGCCAGCTGGGCGGTCTTGGTCATCCCGTAGTGGATCATCTCGGCCGGGATCTGCAGACCCGACTCGCTGGAGACGAAGACGATGCGGCCCCAATTGCGCACGCGCATCCCAGTCACGTAGTGACGTGACAGGCGGATTCCGCTGAGCACGTTGACCTCGAAGAAGCGCAGCCAGTCGGCATCGGTGATCTCCGCGAAAGGCCTGGGTTCGAAGATGCCGAGGTTGTTGATCAGGATGTCGACCGCGGGCAGGCGCTCGAACAAGGCATTGCAGCCGTCGGCTTGTCCCAGGTCGAGCGCGATGCCGTCGATGCGGGCCCCCGGTAACTCGTCGCGCAGTCTTGCCACGGCGTCATCGACCCGCGTGGTGGTGCGGCCGTTGAGGGTCACGTGCGCGCCCTCGCGTGCGAGGTCCCGCGCGGTCGCGTAGCCGATGCCCGCGGTGGAGCCCGTGATCAGTGCGCGTTTGCTGTTGAGGCCGAGGTCCATGGGACTCCTTCGATGTGGATTCGCCGTGTCGATGGACCGAACGATAGTCCGGCGGGGAAAATCAGGTCTTGCGGTCGGTCCGTGGGCCCGGCCGTCGCCTGCCTTCGGGGGCTGTCGCCCGACGTGGCGCGAGGTCGCCGCCGCTGGCCTGCTCCAGCCACAGCAGCGTGTCGATGTGCGACATGAACGCGTCCAGGTAATCCGGCGACAGGTCGTGCATTGCCCGCAGTGCGCGGCTGACCAGGTGCGACGAGTTCAGCGGCCCGGCCATGGCGGGCACCTGGTCCAGGGCCTGGCGCAGACGCTGTTCGGTCCGCAGTCGCGACCAGGTGCCCTTGAACGCGGCCACGGATCTCAGCGACGCAGGCGGTGCGCCATGGAACAGCGATGCCGTGCCCGGCGCGTCGCCGCGCCCAGCCGCACCGGGCCGGGGTGGCAAAGGGGCATTCGCTTGCGAAACCGGCGAGCGGCCGAGCCGGTCGGTCAGTTCGGACAGACCTGCCAGCGCGGCGTGCCCCGCCGCAGGCCCGCTCGGCGCCGGCCCGGCCCGGCCGGCGGAGCGCATCGCGGCGGCGTGCTCGGCCAGCAGCGACTCGATGCGCTGCATCATCAGCCGGCGCACTTCGCCCTGCTGCGCCGCGGCGCGACGCGCCAGCGCCTCGATGACACTGAACCCCACCGGGTCGAACTCTGCCTCGCCCCGTGCGCGACCGGCTTCGACCGCAGTGACCGGATCGAGACCCGACGCTGCGGCCGTGCTCTCGCTCATGTCGGCTTCGGCCGCGGCGTCGGCGCCATCTCGACGCGCCGATTGAGCGCCCGGCCGGCGAATTCCGTGTTCGAGGCCACCGGTTGCTCGGCCCCGAAGGCCGCGGCAAACACCGTCGACGGGGGAACGCCGTCTTCGATCAATGCACGCGTCACGGTGAGCGCACGCTGTGCCGAAAGCTCCCAGTTGTCCGCGAACTTGGCGCGACCACCGTCCCGCACCTGGCGGTCGTCGGTGAAGCCGCTGACCATCAGCATCTCGTCGCGTGCGGCCAGGTAGGTAGCCAGTGGCGCGGCCAGGCTCTTCAGCAGCTGGCGACCGTCGGGCTGCAGGTCGGCGGAGTTGAACGCGAACAGCACGCTGCCGCTGATGCCGATGCGGCCGTTGGCCAGCGTCACGCGGCCGGCCGCCAGTGGAATGGCCAGCGCACGCTCCAGCTCCGCACGGCGTTGCGACTCGGCCTGGCGTTGCTGCACTTCTGACTTGAGACGCTCTGACAGGTCGAACTGCATTGCCAGCGCGCACACCAGGATCAGCACGAAGGCGCCCAGCAACCCGGCCATCAGGTCGCCGAAGACGGCCCACACGGGCGTGCTGGATTCCACGCTGTCGGCGAGTTCGTCGTCGAGCGCGGTCATGCGGCGCTCGCCGCGGCCGGTGTGCCTGCGGGCGCCCTGGCCAGTTGCTGCAGGTCGTCGACGATCTGCTTCTGCGAGCCCAGGGTCAGGTCGATGATCTCGCGGGCCTGCGCCACGTAGTAGGCCAGTTGCTCGTCGCTGCGCGCCATCGAATGGCCGAGTGCGGCCTCGATGCGTTGCAACTGCGCCATCAATTGCTCGCTGGCGCGGCTGAACAGCTGCACCGCCAGGCCGAATCCCTCGCCGAGGCTCGCGACTTCGGCCGCGCTGCCCGTGACCTGCGCGGCCACGGACTGCAGCGTGCGCGACTCGACTTCCACGGATTCGGCAAAGCGAGCACCCGCGCGCTCCAGCACGCCGGTGGTGGCCTGCACCAGGGCGTCGATGGCGGCGCGCTGTTCGGTGCTGGCGTGGTTCACCGAGTCGAGCAGGTTGCCCAGCGTGTTCATCAGGCGGTTGCGTTCGTCCAGCACGGCGTTGTCGCGCACCAGGCTGTCGCTGAGCGCGTGGCGCAGCTCAGCGATGACCTCGGCCGCCGCGCGCGGCGCGTCCGAAGCCGTCTGCACCAGCCGTGCGATCTCACCGATGGTGGCGCGCGCGTGCGCCTCGGTCTGCGCGGTGATGGCCAGCGCGGTTCGCTCCAGCGTGCTGCAGATCTGCTGCTGGCGCTCGGCCGTCGCACGGCTGTCCTGATCGATCTGGCGGTGCAGCGCGGTGGTCATCGTCGCCAGGCCGTCATGGAAGCCGGCCATTCGGTCGCTCTCGCGTTCGGCTGCAGCAGTATCGAATGCGGCGTGTGCCTCGGACACGCTGCGCAGCAGCGCGGCCGCGTGCTGCTCGAAACCGGCCACTGTGGTCTTCATGGCCTGGTGGGTATGCTGCGTAAGAGCCTCGTTGCCCTGCCGTTGCTGGGCCAGCGCCTGCCCCCAGGCGTCGGCCCACACGCCAGCGCTGTGGTCCATGCGTGCGGCCACGCCGTCCAGCAGCGTGGCAGAGCGCTGTTCGAAGGTCTGCGCAAAGCGGTCCAGGCCGGTGTGCAGCTCCTGCGTCAACGATTCGCTGCGGCGTTGCTGATCTCCCAGTGCCAGCTGCCAACGCTCCGCCAGCGTGGCGGTGGTGGTGTCCAGGCGCGAGGTCACGCCGTCCAGCTGCCGATGCACGGCTTCGGTCAGCGCCTCGCGCAGCGTGGCCGTCTCACGAGCCAAGCCTGCCATCGTGGCCTGCACCGCGGGCTCGATGGCGTCGCCGGCCAGACGCGCGCTTTCTGTGAGGCTGGCTTTCAGCGAACGGTCCACCGATTCCGCCAGGCCCGTGTAGGCGCGCTGCGCCTCGCCGTGGAACTGCGATTGGTTGGAGATCAGGCGGTCTTGCAGGGCCTGGCCCTGCTGCGCCATCTGCACCACCAGTTCCTGCAACTGGGTCACGAGCTCGGGCATGCTGCTGCTCATGATCTCGGTTTGTGCCTTCAGCAGGCGCAGCGATTCCTCGCGCTGGTGCGCTTGCGAGAAACCGCGCAGCGTGGTCGCGATGCGCGCGTCGAGCTGCCGGGCCACGCGCTGGCGATCGCGCCGCGCCAGAGCCGACATCAGCCCCAGCATCGCCGACGCGGCCACCCCTGCCACCGAGCAGCCAAAGGCCAGGCCCAGGCCCTTGATCGGCGCCGCCAGCGAAGCTCGGATGGCTTCGACATTGGTGGCGTTTTCGAGCGCCAGGCCGGTGCCCTTGAGCGTGGCCACCATGCCCAGAAAGGTACCCAGCATGCCCAGCAGCACCAGCAGTCCGGCCAGGTACGGTGTGAGCGCCGGGCCGGGCAGCGCCACGCGCTCGCCTTCCACGCGCAGCCGCACGGCGTTCTGCAGGCTGGGGTGGAGCCGGGCGACCCACGGACCCAGTGCGGGTGGTGGCTCGCCTGTGGCGATCAGGGTGGCCGCCAGGCCTGAAGTGGCCTGCCGGAATCGGCTCAGTTCGAGTGCCCCCATCAGGAAGAAGGCCCCGATGAGCAGCACCAGCGCCAGCGCCAGCGGGTTGCCGGGCAGGTAACCGGCGGCCACCCAGGCGAGGGCAAGCAGGCCCGCTGCGAAGGCGACGTGATGGAGGTGTCGGGTCATGTCGGTGGGTGGGTTCGCAGTGTGTCCAGCAGGCCACGGGCTGGCAGCAGCCGGTGCGCCAGTTCGGCCCGCAGCACGTGGTCCATGTCCTGGCGGAAATCCCGTGGCCAGTGGGAGTTTTCATCCGCAGCTTGCGACAACCGATTGAAATGCGACTGCAGCCGCAACGGCACCAGGCCCAGCAGACTGCGTTCGTGCGTGGCGAGAGCAAGGTCCATCGCCGCATCGATGGCAGCCAGCCGGGCCCCTTGGGGGGAGCGCTGCGACAACGCGTTACGCAGGCGCTGGCGCAGCGCACCGACAGCCTCCTGCATCGCCTGCTGCTGGGCGATGCAATGGCGCCGCTGAGGGCCGAAGTCGGCCGGATCCGATGCGGGTTCGCGCGGCCCGGCCGCGATGGACGCCTCCAGGGCCGCGCGAACCCGCTGGAAGTCAGCCTCGTCGCCGCCCGGGCCGCGCTTCCGCGCGATCGTGGACGCAGCCGGGTTCGTGTTCAGCGCCGCGGACAGCGAGGCCGCGTCGGTCCATTTGAGCCAGTGGCCGAGGCGCTCGGCAAAAGCCGGGCGTGTGGCGGGTGGCGGTGCGCCCGCAAGGCGGGCCAGGAGGATGGAGAGTTCCGAACCGGTGATGCCCGGGCTGGTTGACCCGTGCAGCATGAAGACCAGTCGAGGGGTTCGTTGGACGGGCGCGCAGTTTACTACCCGGGGGTCGGCCGGGCGGTTCCTGGAGTGCGTGCCCCCCCGAGAGGTTGTACCGCCTCAAGTTCCCTTTTCGAGCGACTGGGCCAGCGCCTGGGCTTGCGCCTTGGCCTGCGCACGCGAGGCGGTGTCGGCTTCGGGGCCGAAAAGCGTCTTGTCGACCGTCACGTTGTGGAACGCGGTGATGCCGACCATGCGCGCCCACATCGACATGTAGGACACCTGGTGGTCGTAGACCGACGCCGGAAAATCGTCCCCGAGCGCCACGCCGCGGGCAGCCACCAGCACCATGGTTCGACCACCCAGCATGCCGATCAGGCCGCGCTCGTCGAAGGTGAACAGGGTGTCCTTCTGTGTGACGGCGTCGATCAGGTGCTTCAAGCGGTAGGGGATGCCGAAGTTCCACATCGGTACGCTGAAGACGATCACGTCGGCGCGGTGGAATCGCTGGCCCAGCGCCTCGATGTCGGCCCACACCTTCGCTTCGTCTGCGTTGCGCTCACGCCCCTCGAGGCCGGCGTACTTCGATTCCAGTGCGGCGCCGTCGAACTCAGGCAGCTTGGTGGACCAGACGTCCAGCGTGTCCACGGTGCCCTGCTGCTGGCGTGCGCTCCAGGTGTCGATGAACGCCCGCGCCACCTCGATGGAGGCGGAGCGCTGCTTGCGTGGAGAACCTTCGATGTGCAGGAGATGTGGCATGGATCGCTCGGTCAGGAAGGGAAGAAAACGGCCGACTGTACGCGGCGCGTCTCCAGACGGACCAGCCTCAAAGCTCTTCGTAGAGCGGCAGTGTCAGGAACTCCTCGAACGCATCCTGCGTGCTCATCTGCTCGAAGATCTTGGCCGCGCGGTCGAACTTGCCCTCGAAGCCGCCCGCCTTGATCTTGGCCAGTTCCTCGGGAATCAGCGCGCGCACCATGTCGGCCGTGACCTTGCGGCCGTCGTCGAGCACGCCCGTGGGCGTACGGATCCACTGCCACACCTGGCTGCGGCTGATCTCGGCGGTGGCGGCGTCTTCCATCAGGTTGTGGATCGGCACACAGCCGTTGCCGGCCAGCCAGGCTCCCAGGTAGTGGATGCCGACATTGATGTTCATGCGCAGTCCGGCTTCCGTGATCGGCGCCTCGGGCTGGAAGCTCAGCAGGTCGGAGGCGGACACGCTGACCTCGGGCTTCTGCTTGTCGAACTGGTTGGGTCGGTCACCGAGCACCGCGACGAATTCCTTCATCGACGCCTCGACCAGGCCCGGGTGCGCGACCCAGCCGCCGTCGTAGCCATCGGTGGCATCGCGGCGCTTGTCGGCGATGATGCCGGCCATCGCTATCTCGTTCTTGGCAGGGTCGTTCTTGATCGGGATCAGCGCGCTCATGCCGCCGATCGCCGGGGCACCGCGCTTGTGGCAGGTCTTGAGCAGCAGCAGCGCGTAGGCGCGCATGAACGGCGCGGTCATCGTGACCTTGGCGCGATCGGCCAGGCAGAAGTCGCGGTCGAGCTTGAACTTCTTGATGCAGCTGAAGATGTAGTCCCAGCGGCCGGCGTTCAGGCCGGCGCTGTGCTCGCGCAGTTCATACAGGATTTCTTCCATCTCGAACGCGGCGAGGATGGTCTCGATCAGCACGGTGGCCTTGATCGTGCCCTGCGGCAGGCCGAGTTCCTTCTGGGTCATCACGAACACATCGTTCCAAAGCCGCGCTTCGAGGTGGCTCTCCATCTTCGGTAGATAGAAGTACGGGCCCGCGCCGCGTGCCAGCAGCTCCTTCGCGTTGTGGAACATGAACAGCGCGAAATCGAAGATGCCGCCGTGCACGCGCTGGCCGTCGACCAGCACGTGCTTCTCGTCCAGGTGCCAGCCGCGCGGGCGCACCTGAAGTGTCGCGATCCGGTCGTTGAGCTTGTAGTGCTTGCCGTTCGCGTCGAGCGTGAGGGTGCGGCGGATCGCCTGGCCCAGATTGATCTGACCCTGCATCTGGTTCGCCCACAGCGGCGAATTGCTGTCCTCGAAGTCGGTCATGTAGCTGTCGGCGCCCGAGTTGAAGGCGTTGATGACCATCTTGGCGTCGACCGGTCCGGTGATCTCTACGCGTCGGCGGTGCAGCGCGGCCGGGATGGGCGCGACCTTCCAGTCGCCGTCGCGGATGTGCTTCGTTTCAGCGAGGAAATCGGGCCGCTCGCCGGCGTCCAGTCGCTGGGCGCGAACCACGCGCGCGGCCAGCAGCTTCTGGCGCGTCGGCTCGAAGCTGCGGTGCAGCTTGGCGACCAGTTCCAGCGCGGGCAGCGTCAGGATGGTTTCGAAGCCGGGCAGGATCGGTGCGTTGATCTGCAGTCCTGCAGGCAGCGACAGCGTGCTGGCCGCGGGAGTCGTGGTGGTATTCATCGGGTTCTCCTTCAAGTTTCAAAAAAGCTCAGCACGTCGCGCAGGCTGCTGCCGGTGCGCGTCGGCTCCGTGCCCAGGGTCTCGGGCGGCAGACCGGCCCGGTTCACCCACAGCGTGGTGTAGCCGTACCAGGTCGCGCCCAACGCGTCCCAGCCGTTGCTGGAGACGAACAGGATGTCTTTCTCGTGCAAGTCGAATGCCTGCGGACCCAGCGCGTACACGGCAGGGTCGGTCTTGTACTTGCGCAGCGGGTGTGCGCTGAGCAGGTGCGACAGCAAGGGGCCGAAGCCGGCGCTCTTGACGGCGACGCCCAGCATCTCGGGGTCGCCGTTGCTCAGGATGCCGGTCGGGATGCCGCGCGATTTCAGCGCGGTCAGCACCGCATGGTTCTCGGGAAAGGCGCTGAGGTGACGGTACTCGTTCATCAACCTGTCTTCGGACGGTGTGTCGAGCCCGCATCCGAGCCGCGCCGCCGCGTACTTCAGCCCTGCCCGTGTCAGCTCCCAGAATGGCTGGTAATGCTCACCCGTCGGACTGCTCATCGAGGTCAGTCGGGTGTATTCGATCTGCTTGTCGCGCCACAGCGCTGCCAGTCGCTCCCCCTGCCCCGGGAACATCTGTTCGGCCAGCGTGGCAACGCTGTACACGTCGAACAGCGTGCCGTAGGCGTCGAACAGCACGGCTTGCGGGTGAGGTCGAGGCGTGTGTGCGGACATTCGGAAACTTTATTCCAGACTTATTCCGAGATTAATTACTGATACGACAATGCATTCATGACTATTTTGCGGGTAATTGAACGAAGCCGGAGGTGTCGATCGTGGACAAGCTGAAGCAGATCGAGTCGTTCGCCCAGGCGGCGACCAAGGGCAGCCTGACCGCAGCTGCGATTGCCGAAGGCGTCGCGCCGGCGGTCATCGGGCGGCGCATCGACGCGCTGGAAGGCCGGCTGGGCGTGAAACTGATGGTGCGCACCACCCGCCGCATCACGCTGACGCACGAAGGCAGCGCGTTCCTTGAGGACTGCCAGAGAGTGCTGGCGGACCTGAGCAACGCCGAGGCGAGCGTCAGCGCTGGTGGCGTCAAGGCCAGCGGTTACATCCGCATCACCGCCCCGGCGGGGTTCGGACGCCGGCACGTGGCGACGCTGGTGCCGAGCTTCATCGGGCTGCATCCGGATGTGAACGTGTCGCTGAGCCTCAGCGACCGCATCGTCGACATCGTCAACGAAGGCGTTGACTGCGCGGTGCGGGTCGGCGACCTGCCCGACAGCAGCCTGGTCAGTGTGCGCTTGGCCGACAACCGCCGGCTCTGCGTGGCGTCACCGGCCTACCTGCAACGTGCCGGCACGCCGATCCATCCCGGCGATCTGTACCAGCACGAGTGTCTGACTTTCAGCAGTGATGCGAGTCAGCCACGTGGATGGGCTTTCACCATAGATGGAGTAATCACTCACTTGAGGGCGCGTGGCCGGGTCGACTGCAGTGATGGCCAGGTGCTGCATGAGTGGTGTCTGGCCGGTCTGGGCATCGCCTGGCGCTCGCTGTGGGAGGTCGAGCAGGATGTGGCCGCTGGTCGTCTCGTCAGCGTGCTCGACGAGTTCGCGGCGCCGCCCAACGGCATCTATGCGGTGTTCCCGCAACGCAAGCACCTGCCGCTGCGGGTGCGCCTGTGGATCGACTTCCTGAAGCACACCTACGGCGACGTCGCCTACTGGACGGCGGCGTCGGCGCAGGTGTGAGGCTGTGCGACCTGCCTGTGTCCGTCAGGCGCTCAGGCAACTCTTCATGAATGCCTTGCGCTCGTCGCCCTTCTTGCCCTTGGCATCGGCATTGCAGGTTTTCATCTTGTCCTGTTGTGTTTGCTTCTTGGCGGACAGGCAGGACTTCATGAATGTCTTGCGTTCGTCACCCTTCTTGTCGCCAGCTTCGGTATTGCAATTGGCCATCTTGCTCTGCTGCTTGCCCATTGCGGGGGCACTCGCGGCGGCGGCCATGTCGGGCGCTTCCTTGTGGCTGTTGGCATAAGCGGTACCGGACAGGGCGGCGGCGCTCAGGGTCAGCGCGATCATCAGGTTTTTCATGGAATGTCCTCGTGGATTGGTGGAGTCGTGAAGCAATGCTGGACCGCATTCGAACGACACGTGGCCGCGGCAGCAGCCTCCACAACGCGCCAGCTCGTCAGTCGGTGCACATGCGCCAGCGATGCACGACGCCAACCGAGTCTGCCGAGGATCAGAGAATCCGTCGCGGGTGCGCCAGGGCCTCGTGGGCTGCGTGCAGCCGACGCACCAGCACGCGGATGAATGCGTCGTCGAACAGGTGCCGACAGTTCGGGCTCACCTGAGCCAGCGTTTCCGGAACGAACGAGATCGTCGTCGCCTGCTCGCTGACGAGCACGTCGGTGCTGTGGCGTCGCAAGTCGGGGCTCGGTGCGAGGTACGCCATCTCGCCGACCGATGTGCCGGCACCCAGCACGGCGGCCTTGTTGCCCTCGCGGAACACCTCCAACTCGCCCTGGGCGATGATGTGGAAAGTTCGTCCTTCCTCCCCCTTGCGGTAAAGCGCGTGACCGACAGGAAAACGTTGCCACCGCGCGCGGTGCACCACCTCCCACAGTTCCACGTCGCCGAAGCTGGCGAAGAATTCCAGCTTGCGCAGCATGTTGAAGCGCTCGGAGTCGAGCACGCCTTGCAACTGGCCGCGCGGTACCTCCTGGTTGGCGATCAGGCCAGACAGTGCCTGCGCGAACGCATCCCAGTCGGGATACCGGTCCTGCGGGTGCTTGGCCAGTGCGCGCTGGATCACGGCGTCCACGGCGACGCCAACGCCATCGCGCATCCCGACCAGCGAGGCCGGCGTCGCGTGGTAGATCTGATGCATCATGGCTGACTGCACCTGCGCGTCGAATGGAGGACGTCCGGCGATCAGGTGGTAAAGGACCGCCCCCAGCGAGTACATGTCCGCCCGGCAGTCGAGTGTGCTGCCGTCGAGCTGTTCAGGCGACATGTAGGCCAGCGAACCCACGCGGTAGACCTGGGTCACGTCCGAATCGAGGTTCAGCACGCTCCCGAAATCGGAAATCTTCACGTCGGTGATGGCACCGTTGGTCAGCACCGTGAGCACATTGGCCGGTTTCACGTCGCGGTGGATCAGTCCCTGCCGGTAGACGTAACCGAGCGCCATGGCGCACTTGAACCCGATTTCGACGATGAGCTCCAGCGCCAGCAACTGGTCGGCGCGGCAGTACGGCCTCAGCGTCGTGCCGGCCACGTATTCCATCACCAAGTATTGGCTGGCGGGGTCGGACACCGCGTCATAGATCTTCACGACGTTGGGGTGCTGAAGTCGGCCGACCAAGGCGGCTTCTGCGGCGAAAAAGCGCTCGCTGTAGCGATTGGCTGCAGCATCGGAAGAGGTCGCGGCACGCACCCGCTTGATCGCGACATCCCGCCCCTGGAACTCGTCGCGACACAGGTAGACCTCGCTGGTGGCGCCCTCGCCGAGCTTGCGCAGCACTGGGTACTTGCCGATCTGCTCCGGCAGTGACTTGATCGGGTCCGGCACCACCGGCGGCCGCGTCGGTGCGGAATCGGTCGTGATGTCGACTGTCGTGTCCGTGGGTCGGCTGGCGGTACTGGTAAGGGCCATGGTCGTCGGCTGAAGTGAAAGGCGGCAACGCCGCACCCGCAGTGCCGCGTCGGTGGATGCTCTCCCACCGGCGCCCTGTCGATAGCGGTGAACAAGCGCCTAATCACCCCTCAAACCGCTGCGATGGCGCTCCGGCGTTCGAAACAGGGCCGAAACGTAGAATCTGCAGATGATTGAAGCGAAACAAGACCTGTTGAAGGCACTCGCCTCAGCGATCGAGGAAGTCAGTCCGGCGAGCCCCCTGAAGGCCGCGTTCGAATCGCCGAAGCTGGCCGCGCATGGCGACCTGGCGTGCACCTCGGCAATGCAGCTGGCCAAGCCGTTGAAGAAGAACCCTCGCGAGGTGGCGCAGGCGCTGATCGCTGCTCTCGAGCGCCACCCTGCCGTGCGGCGCCATGTCGAATCGTTCGAGATCGCCGGGCCCGGTTTCATCAACCTGCGGTTGCATGCCTCTGCGCGACAGGCCGTGGTGCGTGAGGTGCTGGCGGCTGGCGCCTGTTTCGGGCGACAGGCGCCCAACGCCCAGCATGTGCTGGTCGAGTTTGTCTCTGCGAATCCGACGGGTCCGCTGCACGTCGGTCACGGACGCCAGGCCGCGCTCGGCGACGCGATCTGCAATCTTTTCGAGACTCAGGGCTGGGGCGTTCGGCGCGAGTTCTATTACAACGATGCAGGCGTGCAGATCGCCACGTTGGCCGCATCAACGCAGGCGCGTTTGCGTGGCTACCAGCCCGGCGATCCGCAATGGCCGGAGTCGGCCTACAACGGCGATTACATCGCTGACATCGCAGCCGATTTTTCGGCGCGCAAGACGGTGAAGGCCGACGACCGCGAGTTCACTGCGTCGGGCGATGTCAACGACCTCGACGGCATTCGCCAGTTCGCGGTGGCCTACCTGCGCCACGAACAGGATCTGGATCTGCAGGCCTTCGGCGTGCGTTTCGACCATTACTTTCTGGAGTCCAGTCTGTACGCGAACGGCCAGGTGGAAGCCACCGTCGCGCGGCTGGTTGCCGCCGGCAAGACCTACGAGCAGGACGGCGCGCTGTGGCTGCGCAGCACCGACTACGGCGACGACAAGGACCGCGTGATGCGCAAGTCGTCACCCCTCGGCGCTGCGTCGACCGATGTCGCCCAGTACACGTATTTCGTGCCAGATGTTGCATACCACATCAGCAAGTTCGAGCGCGGCTACACCAAGGCCATCAACATCCAGGGCGGCGATCACCACGGCACCATCGCCCGGGTGCGCGCCGGGCTGCAGGCGGCCGGCGTCGGCATCGAGCCCGGCTACCCCGACTACGTGCTGCACAAGATGGTCACGGTGATGAAGGGCGGCGAGGAAGTCAAGATCTCCAAGCGGGCCGGTTCCTATGTGACGCTGCGCGACCTGATCGACTGGACGAGCCGCGACGCCGTGCGCTTTTTCCTGATCAGTCGCAAGGCCGACACCGAGTTCACCTTCGATGTCGATCTGGCGCTCAAGCAGAACGACGAGAACCCGGTCTTCTATGTCCAGTATGCACATGCGCGCATCTGCTCGGTGATCCAGCAGTACGTCGACAGGGGCGGTGAGCGGGCTGCCATCGAACATGCCGACTTGTCATTGCTCACCGCGCCGACCGAAACCGCGCTGATGCTCAAGCTGGCCGACTATCCATCGATGCTCTCGGGCGCCGCGAGCAGCCTGGCTCCGCACGACGTGACTTTCTATCTGCGCGATGTCGCCAGTGCCTTCCACAGTTATTACGGCGCCGAGCGTTTTCTCGTCGACGACGATGCCGCGCTGACCCGGGCGCGCCTGGCGCTGCTCAGCGCCACCCGCCAGGTGCTGCGCAATGCCCTGACCGTGCTGGGTGTCAGCGCACCCGAGAAAATGTGAGTCCTGCCATGCGAACCCGCGCGCGCGTCAACCCCTCCTTGTTCCGTCAACGCGGCGGGTTCTTCACCGGCGTGATCGTCGGACTGCTGATCGGCCTGGCGCTGGCGCTCGGTGTCGCGCTTTACGTGACGAAGGTGCCCGTGCCTTTTCTCGACAAGGTGCCCCAGCGTACCGAGGAACAGGATGCGGCAGAGCGCGAGAAGAACAAGAACTGGGATCCGAACGCGCCGCTGGCGGGCAAGAACCCGGCCAAGCCGGCTTCGGCCGCGGCTGCCGCCTCTGCACCGGCGAGCACCTACACCACCGTTGCGCGCGATCCGGCCAGCATCCTGGCGGATCGCCCGGTGCCGGGTGCGGCGGCTTCGAGCAAATCGCCGGCGCCTCTGTCCACCGGATCGGCCGAAGAAGCGTTCAGTTATTTCGTGCAGACAGGTGCCTATGCCAGTGCCGAGGATGCGGAGTCACAGCGGGGGAAACTGGCGCTGTTGGGCTACGCGGCCCGCGTCACCGAGCGGGAGCAGTCCGGCCGCACGGTGCATCGGGTGCGGCTGGGCCCCTTCGACGAGAAGGTCGAGGCGGACAGCACCAAGGAGAAACTGGTGGCGGCGGGTTTGGAGGCGGTTCTCGTTCGAGCCCCCAAATGAGAACGGGCATGCGCCTGACGCTGTAACGATGCTGGCGGAGGGGGCCGAACTTTTCGGGCCCGCCGTCACTCAGTCGGGTTTGGTGAGTTTGTTTCAGCATGCCCATCGTCTGCTGCAATGGGATACGCGAAGGAATCGAGGATCATGAAGCGACGCGAGTTTTCAACGCAACTGCTGGTTGCGGCGGTCGGTGCCACAGCCGGGTCTGCGGCATTCAATGTGCGGGCTCAGGGTGACTTCGCAGAAGGCCAGCACTATGTGAAGTTGAGCCAGCCGCAGGCGGTGCCGGCGGGCGGCAAGATCGAGGTGGTGGAGTTTTTCTGGTACGGCTGCCCGCACTGCAACGCCTTCGAACCGGCGCTTGATGGATGGCAAAAGAAGCTTCCGGCCGATGTGTCGTTCCGCCGAATGCCGGTGGCTTTCAGGGAGGAGCCGTTCACCACCCATCAGCGGCTTTTCTTCGCCATCGAGACCCTGGGTCTCGTCGACACTTTGCACCGCAAGGTCTTCAGCGCGATTCACCTGGATCACGCCCGACTCGACAAGTTGCCCGACATCGTCGAGTTCGTGACCAAGAATGGCGTCGACGGCGCGAAGTTCTCGGAGGTCTACAACTCGTTTTCGGTGCAGACCAAGGCCCGCCAGGCGAAGCAACTCGCCGAGGCCTACAGGATCGACGGCGTGCCGGCGCTGGGCATCCAGGGTCGTTTCTACACCTCCGGTTCGATGGCCGGATCGGGGGAGCGCTCGTTGGCCGTGGCAGACTATCTGATCCAGCGGGTTCGCAAGAACGCGTGAACCGCTGTGATCGGGCGTTGCCGTCACGCCCAGATTGGTGAAAGCACACGAAATAGGTGGATGTCCGTCGGCGCAGCGCGATCTTGTAGGATAGAATTTCCTGCAAGAATCGTGCCCCATGAAACATCACACACCTGTTCATCCCCTTGCCTGGTTGACCCGTTCACGGCTGCTGGCCTCGCTTGCGGTGGCTGCGTTCGGCCTGCCGCTCGCGCATGCGGAGAAGGCGGATAAGTCCAAGCCTCTCAACATCGAGGCCGACAACGGACGCTACGACGATGCCAAGCAGATGGGTACCTTCACAGGCAATGTGGTGGTCACCAAGGGGACCATGTCGATGCGTGCAGCCAAGATCGAGGTGCGCCAGACGCCTGATGGCGCGCAGTTCGGCGTTGCAACGGCTGACGCCGACAAGCGGGCCATCTTCCGGCAGAAGCGCGAAGGGCTCGATGAGTACATCGAAGGCGAAGGCGAACGAATCGAATACGACGGCAAGGCCGACACGATCCGCTTCGTGAATCGAGCGGTGATCAGGCGGTTTCGCGGCTCGACGCTGGCCGATGAAACTGCCGGCAGCGTGATCGTCTACGACAACACGGCCGAGGTCTTCAGCGTGGTCGGTGGCGCTGCTGCTGCCACTCCAACCAACCCGAGCGGTCGGGTTCGTGCCGTGCTCACCCCGCGTGAAGTCCCGGCTGCCGCCGACGCGGCTTCGCAGCCGGTGGGCGTCACCCTCAAGCCCAGCACGTCGCTGGGCGACAAGCGTTGAACACCGCGACGACAGAGACCCGGTCTGCGGTTCACCGCTTGAGTGCAAGCGGGCTGCAAAAAAGCTACGGCGCACGCAAGGTGGTCAAGGATGTGCACCTTTCCGTGGATGCTGGCGAAGTCGTGGGTCTTCTCGGACCCAATGGCGCCGGCAAGACAACCAGCTTCTACATGATCGTGGGCCTGGTGCCCGCCGATGCTGGCGAGATCACCATCGAAGGTCAGCGCGTCGAGCGGCTGCCGATCCACCGGCGCTCACGCCTCGGCTTGTCCTATCTGCCGCAGGAGGCATCGATCTTTCGCAAGCTGAATGTCGAGGACAACATCCGCGCGGTGCTCGAGTTGCAACTGGACGCCAATGGCAGGACGCTCCGCCCGGCGGTGATCGATGAGTTGCTCGAAGGGCTGCTTCGCGATCTCGGCATCGAGAAGCTGCGCGATTCGCCTGCGCTCGCGCTTTCAGGCGGCGAACGCAGGCGCGTCGAGATCGCGCGCGCCTTGGCTACGCAACCCCGCTTCATCCTGCTGGACGAGCCGTTCGCCGGTGTTGATCCGATCGCGGTGATCGAGATCCAGCGGATCATCGGCTTCCTCAAGACCCGCGGCATCGGTGTGCTGATCACCGACCACAACGTGCGTGAAACGCTGGGCATCTGCGACCGCGCCTACATCATCAGCGAAGGGCGGGTGCTGGCCGAAGGCACCTCGTCCGAGATTGTCGACAACCCCGACGTCCGCAAGGTGTACCTCGGCGAAAACTTCCGAATGTGATGGGCCCCCCAGTCGCGTTGCTCCTGCCCCCGAGGGGCGCCGCCTGGCGGCTCGGGAGACCCGAGCCGCAGGCGTGGCTTGATCAAACCCCGCTTTGTTGGGGGTGCAAATGAAGCCGTCATTACAGGTCAGGCTGTCGCAGCATCTGGCGCTGACGCCGCAGTTGCAGCAGTCGATCCGCCTGCTGCAGCTGTCGACGCTGGAGCTGCACCAGGAGGTCGAGCAGATGCTCGACCAGAACCCGTTCCTCGAGACCGAGGACGATGGTGCGCCCGCCTTCGAGCCGATGGTCGACCGATCGACGCCTACCGAGCGCGTTGCCGAGCGCGAGACCGAGCGCGCCGATACCCCGGCCGAGGCGAGCGTTGAAGGCGGTGACGATGCCCCAGGCGTCGACGCGGCGGATTTCGGAACCACCGAGCGCGATGACTGGGAGAATGGCACCGAGCGCGAAGACTTCGACGGCATCCGTGAAACCCCTGGCAAGGCGGGCACCAGCAGCGATGGCGAGGACTTCGATCCTCAGGACCGCAACCCGACGCCGGCCAGCCTGCAGGATCACCTGCGCACCCAGTTGCTCGGCATGCGCCTGTCGCCCGAAGACGCTGCCGCGCTGGAGGTGCTGATCGAGTCGCTGGACGGCGACGGATACCTGGCCGACAGCCTGGAGGAGATTGCCGCATCCCTGGCCGGCGATGACGAAGACCGCCTCGAGGAGGTGATGGAGCGCCTGGGCTGCGCGCTGAAGTGGCTGCAGAACCTGGATCCGATCGGCGTCGGCGCACGCGATCTGCCCGAATGTCTGACTTTGCAGTTGCGGCTGCTGCCGCGCAGCGAGGCGCAGATGATCGCGATCATGATCTGCAAGCAGCATCTCGAACTGCTGGCACGACGTGACCTGAAGAAGCTGATGGCGGTGACCGGCGCCGACGAGGATCTGGTCAAGCAGGCCCAAGCGCTGATCGTTGCGCTGGAGCCCAAGCCCGGCCGACCTTTTGCACGTGCCGAGGCCAACATCATCATTCCCGACGTGATCGTGCAGAAGTCGGGGCGCAACTGGAAGGTGGTGCTGAACCCGGATGTGATGCCCAAGCTGCGCATCAACGACCTCTACGCGCAGGCGATCCGGCAGGGGCGCGGCGCCGGCAACGCCAACGGCAGCCACGCCGGACTCAGCTCTCGCTTGCAGGAAGCGCGCTGGTTCATGAAGAACATCCAGCAGCGCTTCGACACCATCCAGCGGGTGTCGCAGGCCATCGTCGAGCGGCAGAAGAACTTCTTTACCCACGGCGAGATTGCGATGAAGCCGCTGGTGCTGCGCGAGATTGCCGACGAACTCGGCCTGCACGAGTCGACCATCTCGCGCGTGACCACCGCCAAGTACATGGCGACGGTGTTCGGGACCTTCGAGCTGAAGTACTTCTTCGGCTCGTCGCTCAACACCGATGCCGGCGGCAATGCGTCGAGCACTGCAGTGCGCGCGCTGATCAAGCAGCTGGTCGCGGCCGAGAACGTTCTGAAGCCGTTGTCAGACAGCCAGCTCAGCAAGATGCTTGAGGAGCAGGGCATCCAGGTTGCGCGCCGCACGGTGGCAAAGTACCGCGAAGCCTTGAGGATCGCCCCGGCCAACCTGCGCAAGACGATGTGACCCCTGCATGACCGCTCCCTTCTTCCTGCCCTGCGCCGCCGGCGTCGAGGCGCTGCTGGCCGCCGAGGTGCAGCGCGTGTTGCCGCAGGCCGTGGTGCACACGCTGCGCGGCGGCGTCGCGCTCGATGGCAGCCAGAGCGATGTGATGGTGTTGAACCTCGAATCGCGCCTCGCGCAGCGGGTGCTGGTCGAAGTGGCCGAAGGGCCGTATCGCGACGAACAGGCGCTGTACGACCTGGCCGCCAGCGTCGACTGGACGCAGTGGATCACCCCGCAGCACACGCTGCGTGTCGACACCACCGCGCACCGCAGCCCGCTGCGCAGTCTCAATTTCGCTGCACTGCGCGTCAAGGACGCGGTCTGCGACCGGCTGCGCGAAGCCACCGGCGAACGACCCAGCGTCGATATCCGTCAGCCTGTTCTTGCGCTGGTGCTGCACCTCGGCGAGGAACGCGCAGCGCTTTACGTTGATTCCTCGGGGGAGCCGCTGTTCAAGCGCGGCTGGCGCGAGGACAAGGGCGATGCGCCGCTGAAGGAAACGCTGGCGGCCGCGATGCTCGCTGCTGCCGGTTGGCAAGGGCGCCCCGATGCCGGCGGCGCGTTGCACGATCCGTGCTGCGGCTCGGGCACGATCGCGATCGAAGCGGCGCAGATCGCCTGTGGCATCGCGCCGGGGCTCAAGCGCCGCTTCGCATTCGAGCGCCTGCTGCCGTTTGCGACGCCCGAGATGCGCGCCGAACTGCAGCGCCTGCGCAGTCACGCGCAGGCTCGCATCCATCCGTCGGCGGTGCCGATTCATGCGAGCGACGTGTCTTTCCGGATGGTCGATTTCGCTCGCCGCAATGCGCAGCGCGCCGGCGTCGAGGCAGCCATCACGTTCAATGGTGGTGATGCGCTCGAGCGCCCGGCACCCGAGTTGCCCGACGACCTGCCGGGCACGCTGATGCTGAACCCGCCGTACGGAGAACGTATCGAGGTTGCGGGCAAGGCCGCACGCTCGGCGATGCCCGCCGAGGGGCCAGGCAACAAGGAACTGCCCGACGATTTCTTCGCGCGTCTGAGTGCGCACTGGAAGCGCGCCTACACGCGGCATCCGGCCGGCTGGACTGCCTACGTGCTGAGCCCCGACATGAAGCTGCCCGGGGCCATGCGGCTGAAGGAATCGCGCCGTACGCCGATGTGGAACGGTCCGATCGAATGCCGCCTGTTCCGTTTCGACCTGGTGGCAGGCTCGATGCGCGGAGAAGCCGTGGTGCTGTGACACCCGGTTGCTTGTGGTCGACCTGGAGGCTAGGAGAAGCGCTTCAGCAAGTCGCCAAGGCCTTCGAACCCTGCAAGCTCGTCTGCATTGACGCCGCCCTCGGGCAGTTGCCCGCCAGGTGTCATCCGATCCACCACTTGAGGCAACAACTCCGACAGGTGTCCTGCTGTTTCGCCATGGGGGAGACCGATCTGCCTGGCGATCTGTGCCACCAGATCCGACCCGAGTGCTCCTTCGACTTGATCGGGTGACACCGGGACGTTTTGCCCGGTCCCCACCCAGGACGATGCAGCCTCGCCGAGCCCGGCCTGCTGAAACCTTGCCAGCAGGTCGCCGAGGCCACCGAGGCCATCGGTCCCGGAGCCGGTGCGGTTGGTGAGCATGCCCAGCACGATGTTGACCAGTGCGGCCTGGCCGCCACCGGGTCCTGCTGCATTACCCGAGGTGCCGCCCGCCAGCGCACCGATGACCGAATCCAGCAAGCCCATTGCAATCTCCGTGAGTGTTGATTGGAGATTCTGGCTGCCGACCCATGACAAGACAAGCACAACGCTCAGTGCGTGTTTCGCTGCAGGGCCAACGCGGCGAGAACGGCGAGCGGTGCGGTATCTGCACGAAGCACGCGCGGCCCGAGCGATGCAGGCTGGAATCCAGCCTGCACCGCCGATTGCTCCTCGGCTTCCGAGAGCCCGCCCTCGGGGCCGCTGAGGTACAGAAAGTGTTGTCCGGCGGTTGCGATCGGGTTCCAGCGGCGGTCTTCACGCAGGCTCAGCAGTTGCCGAATCTGGGTGGACTCCGGCGGCAGGCTGGCGAGCCACAGCGCAATCGTGCGCACCGGCTGCACCGTCGGCACCTGCGTGCGCCCGCATTGTTCGCTCGCCGAGGCCGCCACCGCCTGCCAGTGCGCGACCTTCTTGTTGGCGCGGTCGCCCGTCAGGCGCAGCACCGAGCGCTCGCAGACCAGTGGCTGGATGCCCGCGACGCCGAGCTCGGTGGCTTTCTCGACGACGCTGTCCATCCGGTCGTTGGCCGGCATGCCCATCGCGAGCGTGACGTCGAAAGGCAATTCGCAACTCGTGTCCACGTGCTCGATCAGATGCACGGACACCTCGCTGCGACCGATGCGATCGATGCAAGCGCGCCACTCTCCGCCTTCGCCGTCGAACAGCGTGATGTCATCGCCGGGCTGCAGGCGCAGCACCTGCACGTGGCGCGCCGTGCCGGGCGGCAGCGCGCGGACATCACCTGAGCGCAGTGGCGGAGGAATGAAGAATCGAGGGGGCATCAGAAAAGGCTCGAGGTGGCCGCCCGGACGTCAGCGGCGATCCCGCAATTCTCGGCGCAGGATCTTGCCGACGTTGGTCTTGGGCAATTCGTCGCGGAACTCGATGAGCCGCGGCCGCTTGTAGCCTGCCAGCATCGCTTCGCAGTGGGCCTGCACGGCGCCTTCGGTGAGCTCGGTATCGCGGCGCACGATGACCAGCTTGACGACCTCTCCGGCCTTCTCGTCGGCCACGCCGACTGCCGCGCATTCGGCGATGCCCGGCAATTGCGAGACGACGTCCTCGACCTCGTTCGGGTAGACGTTGAAGCCGTTGACCAGGATCATGTCCTTCTTGCGGTCGATGATCTTGAAGTAGCCGCGCTCGTCGACCGTCCCGATGTCACCCGACCGGAAAAAGCCGTCTGGCGTCATCGCCTTTGCGGTTTCATCGGGGCGCTGCCAGTAACCGGCCATCACCTGTGGACCGCGGATGGCGATCTCTCCCGGGCTGCCCGCGGGCACTTCGTCGCCTATCTCGTCGAGCAGCTTCATTTCGGTGTTGGGCATCGGTACGCCAATGGTGCCGTTGAAGCTGACGTTGTCGATCGGGTTGCAGCTTGCGGTGGGCGATGTTTCCGACAAGCCATAGCCCTCGACGATCGGGCAACCGGTCTTCTCCATCCACAGCTGCGCTGTTGCGCTCTGCACGGCCATGCCACCACCGATCGAGATGATCAGGTGACTCCAGTCGACCTGGCCAAAGTCGGGGTGGCTGGCCATGGCCTTGAACAGGGTGCTGACTGCGGGAAAGCTGTGAAAGCGCTCGCGGGCCAGATCCTTGAACATGGCGGGCAGATCCCGCGGATTGACGATCAGCAGGCTGCATCCGCCCATGCGAAGGCCCAGCATCATGTTCGTGTTGAAACCGAAGATGTGATAGATCGGCAAGGCGCACACGGTCATGAGCTGTTCGCCTGGAGGAATCTTCCTGAGTGCCGGGCCGTGCCAGGCCTCGGATTGCAGGACGTTGGCGACCAGGTTTCGATGCAACAGCACCGCACCCTTGCTGATGCCGGTCGTGCCGCCGGTGTACTGCAGCACGGCGATGTCGTCGGGGCCGACGGAGATGGGACGAAGTGAATGGGCGCGCCCCGCGGACAGTGCGGCAAGGAGGCTCACGGAGCCGGGCAGCTCGAACGGAGGCACCAGTTTCTTCACGTGGCGCACGACGTAGTTGACGACCCAGGACCTCGGGAACCCCAGCAGGTCGCCGAGCGCGGTGACGATGACCCGTCGCACCGGTGTTGCGGGCAGCACCTGCTGCAGCGTTCTCGCGAAGTTCTCCAGGACCACCACACCGGTCGACCCCGAATCCCGCAGTTGATGTTCCAGCTCGCGTGGCGTGTACAGCGGGTTGACGTTCACCACCACGCAGCCGGCGCGCAGGACACCGGCCACGGCAACGGGGTACTGCGGCACGTTGGGCATCATCAGTGCGATGCGGTCGCCCCTGCCGAAGCCCTGCGCCTGCAGGTACGCGGCGAACGCCTTCGATGCCTGGTCGACCTCGCCGTAGGTGAGCGTCTTGCCCATGAATCGGTAGGCGGGTCGCTCGCGGAACTTGCTGAAACTGTCTTCGAGCATCGCGACCAGCGACGGGTAGGCCTCGACGTCGATCAGCGCTGGCACCCCAGGCGGGTAGTGCTTCAGCCAAGGCTTTTCCATGATGCTCCGACTCCGGGAAAGACAATTCATTCTGGGGGATCGTCAGTCCCTGACCATCAGGGGATTCGACAGGGCTGAACGACTGCCGTGGCGGCCTGGATCAGCTTCGAGGCGGCCTCACGCACCCATCGACAGGCCGGTGTCCGATCGAATCTTGTCTTCGGGTCCGATCACCACCGTGACGCAGGCGTTCTTGAAATGTCGCGTCACACCGGCGCGGATTGCAGCGATGTCCTGCTCGACATCGCCGATGCGGCGGTCAGCCTCGAATCCGACGTGGACGTCGATGAACACCCGGTTGCCGGAGCGCCGCGAGCGCACGGCGTAGAGCATGTCGTAGCGATGGAAGTGCAGCACCAGCTCGCGCATGATGTCGAGCTTGTCCTTTTCCTCGAGCGTGCCATCCAGCAGGTCGTAGACCGAGCTCGAGAACACGCCGACCGCCGACATCAGGATGCTGCCTGCAATCACCAGCGAGGCGATCGGATCGATGTAGACCGACCAGGTCTGATCGGCCAGCGCCAGACTCAGCGACAGCGACAGGAAGATGAAGACGTTGCCGAACAGCTTGGTGAAGAACAGCTTGGCCTGCGACGCCATCAGCGGCGACTCCTCCGCCCGCGCGGCCTGGCGGCTGCGTTGCCACAACCAGCCGTTGATCGCGCCGAAGATGAGCTGGGCCACCAGACTGATGGTCACGCCGATGCCCCCGACGTGCGACGGGGAGATCAGGCCGCGCACCGCGTTGACGGCAATGACGAGGAACACCAGCGCCATCAATGCGGCGACGAACAGGCTCGACAGGTTCTCGAGCTTGCCGATGCCGTATTCGTAGGTGTTGCCGCCTCCCCGTGCGAGCCGCCGCATCGCCATCCAGGCCAGCAGCACCGCGACGAACTCGAGGCTCGTCTTCAGGAAATCGGCCAGCAGCACCGACGAATGGGCCGCCATCAGCGCGGCGAGCGTGATCAACGTGTCGACCGCACCGGCGAAGACGGCGGTGCGCGTGGACGATTCCTTGTGTCCGCTCAGCATCGCGGGGTCCACGAACGGGCCGCGCGCACGCCCTGTACTGCGTCGACAGGCACAGCACGGGCATGCAGCACAGCCGCCGGAGCGCGGTCACGAGAAAGGAGCATCTCCAGGCCGAGCAATGTTCATACCGTTCCCACACCGGGCCATGCAGCGAGGCGGCTTGCACCGTGTATGGGGCTCGGCTGCACCCGCCCGTCGATCACTCGATGGCCTTGACCATGTCCTCGACCACCTTCTTGGCGTCCCCGAACACCATCATCGTCTTGTCCATGTAGAACAGCTCGTTGTCGAGTCCGGCGTAGCCGGCGGCCATCGAGCGCTTGTTGACGATGATGGTCTTGGCCTTGTAGGCCTCCAGGATCGGCATGCCGTAGATCGCGCTGCCCTTGATGTGCGCGGCCGGGTTCACCACGTCGTTGGCGCCGAGGATGATCGCCACGTCGGCCTGGCCGAACTCGCCGTTGATGTCCTCCATCTCGAACACCTGGTCGTAGGGCACCTCGGCCTCGGCCAGCAGCACGTTCATGTGGCCCGGCATGCGGCCGGCCACCGGGTGGATCGCGTACTTCACCGTGATGCCCTTCTCGGTCAGCTTGGCAGCGAGCTCCTTCACCGCATGCTGCGCGCGCGCCACCGCCAGGCCGTAGCCCGGCACGATCACCACCGTCTCGGCGTTGCCCAGCACGAAGGCCGCGTCATCGGCGCTGCCGCTCTTGACAGGACGCGCTTCGGCTTTGGCGCCGCCAGCCGCCGTCGCCTCGCCACCAAACCCACCGCCGATCACGTTGAAGAACGAGCGGTTCATCGCCTTGCACATGATGTAGCTGAGGATCGCGCCCGAGCTGCCGACCAGGCTGCCCGCGATGATCAGCATCGCGTTGTTCAGGCTGAAGCCGATGCCCGCGGCGGCCCAACCGCTGTAGCTGTTCAACATGCTCACCACCACCGGCATGTCCGCCCCGCCGATCGGGATGATGATCAGCACGCCCATCACGAAGGCCAGCGCCAGCATCGCGAAGAACGCGCTCCAGCTGCCGGTGAACATGAACACCAGGCCGAGGCCGAGCATGGTCAGGCCGAGGATCAGGTTCAGCTTGTGCTGGCCCGCGAACTGCACCGGCGCGCCCTGGAACAGCCTGAACTTGTACTTGCCGCTGAGTTTGCCGAACGCGATGACCGAGCCGCTGAAGGTGATCGCGCCGATCGCCGCGCCGAGGAACAGTTCGAGCCGGTTGCCCGTGGGGATCGGCGGAATCAGCCCTTCGGCCGATTTGGCGACGATGCCGAACGCCTGTGGTTCGGCCACCGCGGCCACCGCGATGAACACCGCCGCCAGGCCGATCATGCTGTGCATGAAGGCGACCAGCTCGGGCATCTTGGTCATCTCGACGCGGTTGGCCATCGTCGCACCGATGCCGCCACCGACGACCAGCGCACCCAGCACGTAGACCATGCCGCCGGCGTGACCTGCGGACAGCTTGACGATCAGGGCCGCCGTCGTCAGCACCGCGATCGCCATGCCGACCATGCCGAACAGGTTGCCGCGGATCGAGGTGGTCGGGTGGCTCAGGCCCTTCAGCGCCTGGATGAAGCAGACGCTCGCAACAAGATAGAGCAGCGTGACGAGGTTCAGGCTCACTTGGCGGCCTCCGGCGCGACGACTTTCTTTTCCTTTTTCTTGAACATCTCCAGCATCCGCCGGGTGACCAGAAAGCCACCGAACACATTGACTGCGGCCAGCGCGACCGCCAGCACGCCCATCGTCTTGCCGAGCGTGGTTTCGGTCAGCGCCGCGGCCAGCATCGCGCCGACGATGACGATGGCCGAAATGGCGTTGGTCACCGCCATCAAGGGCGTGTGCAGTGCGGGGGTCACCGTCCACACGACGTGGTAGCCGACGTAGATGGCGAGCACGAAGATGATCAGGTTGGTGATCGTGGGCGAAATGAGGTCCATCGTCTTCTCCTTACTTGCGCCGGACTTCGCCAGCCTGTGTCATCAGGCAGGCCGCCACGATGTCGTCGTCCATGGGCACGTTGAAGGTGCCTTCCTTGGTGATCACCAGCTTCAGGAAGTCGAGCACGTTGCGCGCGTACAGCGCCGACGAGTCTGCCGCCACCAGCGCAGGCAGGTTGGTCTCACCGACGATCGTGACGCCGTGCTTGACGACCGTTCTGTCGGCCTCGGACAGCGGGCAGTTGCCGCCAGATCCGTTCGGCCCTGCAGGACCTTTTCCGGCTGCGATGTCGATGATCACCGAGCCCGGCTTCATCGACTGGACCATGTCTTCGGTGATCAGCGTGGGCGCGGCGCGGCCCGGAATCAATGCGGTGGAAATCACGATGTCGGCTGCGGCCACCCGCTTGGCGACCTCGATCTTCTGCCGGTCGAGCCAGCTCTGCGGCATCGGCTTGGCGTAGCCGCCGACGCCGACCGCCGCTTCCTTCTCTTCGGGCGTGTCGTACGACACCTCGATGAACTTGGCGCCCAGCGACTCGACCTGCTCCTTGACACTCGGCCGCACGTCGCTGGCCTCGATCACCGCGCCGAGGCGCTTGGCCGTGGCGATCGCCTGCAGCCCGGCCACGCCGACCCCCAGGATCACCACCCGCGCCGCTTTCACCGTGCCCGCGGCTGTCATCAGCATCGGGAAAAAACGTTGGTAACGATCAGCGGCGATCATCACTGCCTTGTAGCCGGCGATGTTGGCCTGCGAGCTCAGCACGTCCATGCTCTGCGCCCGGGTGGTGCGCGGCGCGGCTTCCAGTGCGAAGCTGGTGAGCCCGGCGGTGGCTAGGCGCTGCAGTCCCTCGGCATCGAACGGGTTCAGCATGCCGACCAGTGCCGAGCCCGGTTGGAGCAGTGGCATTTCGGCGGCCGAGGGCGCGCGCACCTTCAGCACCAGTTCGCAGCCGAATGCGCCGGCGGCATCGGTGATTTCGGCGCCCACGGCCGTGTAGGCATCGTCGATGGCGCTGGCGGCCACGCCGGCGCCAGCCTGGATGCGCACGGTGTGGCCCTGTCCTTTCAGCTTCTTGGCGGTTTCTGGCGTGACGGCCACGCGCGTTTCGCCGGCCGCTGTCTCGAGCGGAACCCCTATCAGCATGAAAGCCTCCTCCGGCTTGTTGGTCATCCGCGTGTCGCGTGCGGGTGAGGTTTGTAACTCATTTCAGCTTACACAACTCGGACAGCGCTACGCCTAGGGTTGAGCCGATCTTGTTGCACCCGCCAAGCCTCTCGAAAGTGGCTCCGCCGGTACCATCGTGCTCCATGAATGAACGCTGGAAGCCCAATGTGACCGTGGCCGCGGTGATCGAGCGCAACGGCCGCTTTCTGCTGGTTGAAGAACACACCCCGGAAGGACTGCGCCTGAACAACCCGGCCGGCCACCTCGATCCGGCCGAATCACCGCAGGAAGGCATGGTCCGCGAGGTGCTGGAGGAGACCGCCTGCGTATTCACGCCGCAGTCGATCGTCGGGGTCTACCTGGGGCGCTTCCAGCGGCCCTCGCGGGGCGAAGATGTCACCTATTTCCGCATCGCCTATGCCGGTACTGTCGGCGAGCCGTTGCCGGGCCGGGCGCTCGATGACGGCATCGTGCGCACCGTGTGGATGACCCTGGACGAATTGCGAGCGTGTGCACCGCGCCACCGCAGCAGCATGGTGCTGCATAGCATCGAGGACCACGTGGCCGGGCGCCGCCATCCGCTGGACCTGATCACCACCGAGGCAAGCGTCTACAGCCCGGTTCTGAAAGCATGACTGCGTCCAAGCGCATCGTCGTGGGTCTGAGCGGCGGCGTCGACTCGGCGGTCAGCGCGTACCTGCTGAAGCAGCAGGGTCACGAAGTGATCGGCATCTTCATGAAGAACTGGGAGGATGACGACGACAGCGAGCATTGTTCGTCGCGCCAGGACTTTCTCGACGCCGCGTCGGTGGCCGACGTGCTGGGCATCGAGATCGAGCACGTCAATTTCGCAGCCGACTACCGCGACCGTGTATTCGCCGATTTCCTGCGCGAGTACCAGGCCGGCCGAACGCCGAACCCCGATGTGCTGTGCAACGCGGAGATCAAGTTCAAGGCCTTCCTCGACCACGCGATGCGGCTTGGTGCAGAGTGCATCGCGACCGGGCACTACGCACGGGTCCGAGAGGTAGACGGTTCATTCCAGCTGCTCAAGGGCCTCGATCCGTTGAAGGACCAGAGCTACTTCCTGCACCGGCTGAACCAGGCGCAGCTCTCGAAGACGCTGTTTCCGGTCGGCGAGCTGCCCAAGACCGAGGTGCGCCGCATCGCCGCCGAGATCGGCCTGCCGAACGCGAAGAAGAAGGACAGCACCGGCATCTGCTTCATCGGCGAGCGGCCGTTCCGCGAATTCCTGAACCGATACCTCGCCCGCACGCCTGGCCCGATCAAGGACGATCGCGGGCGTGTCATCGGCGAGCATGTCGGGCTGAGCTTCTACACGCTGGGCCAGCGCAAGGGCATCGGCATCGGCGGCCTGAAGGCGCGTGGTGCGGCACGCGGCAGCAGCGATCACGCCCCCTGGTTCACGGCCCGCAAGGACATGGCCGCCAACACGCTCTACGCGGTTCAGGGCCACGACCACCCGTGGCTGTTGTCCTCCGTGCTGGTGGCAGACAGCGCCAGCTGGATCGGCGGTCACGCGTCGGCCGCCGGTCTGCTGACGGCCAAGACGCGCTACCGGCAGGCCGACGCCCAGTGCGCGCTGGCGGGCGTTTCGCCGCCGCGTGACGGTGCATTCGAATTGCGATTCGCTGCTCCGCAATGGGCTGTCACACCGGGGCAATCGGCCGTGGTGTACGACGGCGAGGTCTGTCTCGGGGGTGGCGTCATCGGCGACGTTCAAGTCGACCGCTGAGCTGCCGACAACGAGGTGAGCCGGGCGGCTTCCCGCCGACCGGGTGGAGTGTCCTTCCACGCATCTGCCTTCTTGTCAGCCCGCATGAATCTTGCCGACTCCACCGAACCTGCCCGATCGAACGCTGGCCTGCTTGGGCTCGCCATCGCCTTGGTGCTGTGGAGTGCCGCGGCGCACGCTGGTGGTGTCAATGTCCGTGTGACCGACGCAACGGGCCAGCCGCTGCCGCAGGCGGTCGTGTCGCTCGAACCGGTCACGGGCAGGCTGACGGTCAAGCCGAACCCCTGGCTGGAAGTGTCGCAGGTCAAGCGCCAGTTCCGCCCGCAGGTTTCCGTCGTGACGGTCGGCACGTCGGTGGTTTTCGCGAATTTCGACACCGTGCGTCACCATGTCTACTCGTTCTCGTCGACCAAGACCTTCGAGTTGAAGCTCTATGCGGGCGTTCCCAATATGCCGGTGGTGTTCGACAAGCCGGGCATCGCGGTGATCGGCTGCAATATCCACGATCAGATGGCGGCCTGGATCGCCGTGCTCGACACGCCGTACTACGCGCAGACCGGAGCCGACGGCAAGGCGCGCATCAACGCCGTCGCAGCGGGCAGCTACCGGCTCAAGGTCTGGCATCCGGGACTGACCGGCTCCACCGATGGCGTGGTCAGTGCCGTCGCGGTCGGCACGAACGACGTCGACCAGGCGGTCCAATTGACGGTCGGCGACAACCCGCTGGCCATGCACCTGTGAGTGCCTTCGTGCGGTTGATGCAGCACTCGTTGAAGGCGCGCATCGTGGCGCTGTTCCTCGGACTGCTGCTGGTCGTGCAGGTCGTCGGCTTCAACGCCATTCGCGCCAGCCTTTCCAGTCACGCCCACCGCGAGCTGCCAGGTCGTCTCGACGTGGGCGATCGCGTTCTGCAGAGCCTGCTTGCACAGCGTGCGCAAAGACTGACCGATGGCGCCCGGCTGCTGGCCGCCGACTACGGCTTCCGCGAGGCGGTGAACTCGAATGACACCGAAACCATCGTTTCGGTGCTCGAAAACCACGGGCGCCGCATCGGCGCCACGCAGGTGGCCCTGTACGGCACCGATCTGGATCTCAGGGCCACCACTGGCGATCATCTCGCTGCGCTGGGGCCGTTGGCTGAGCGCCTTTCGCGACTGGCCGCGGGCCAGCGCCCCGGCGGCACCGATGCGTCGCAGGGCGAGATCGCGTTGCTGTCGGGCAAGCCGTATCAATTCGTGATGGTGCCGATCAAGGCGCCGGTCGTCGTCGGGTGGGTGCTGATGGGCTTCTCGATCGACGCGCGGCTGGTGGCCGACATGCAGGCGCTTGCGGCACTGCAGGTGACCTTGCTCACGCGAACGAGCGACGGCGACCCCTGGCGTGTCGAACTGTCCAGCATCACCGGCGAGCGTGCCGACGGGCTGGCATCGCACATGTGGAATCGAGACGTCGTCGAGGCGGGCATGGCATCGGTCGACGTGCACGGTGAGGAGCTCGGCGTGCATCCGAGCTGGCTCACGACCCCAGCGGGTTCCGATGCGGTGCGCCAGGGCGGCGGCGTGCTGGCGCTGACATCGCTGTCTGTGGATGAGGCAACGCGCATCCCGCACGATCTGCAGGTGGCGTTGCTGGTCGTCACCCTCCTCAGCTGCGCGCTGTTCGGCGTCGGCAGCGTCTTCACGGCACACCGAGTGATCAAGCCTTTGCGCTGCCTGGCCGCTGCCGCCGACCGCCTGGGCGCGGGGGATTACACGACGCCGATGGACGGCGAGAAGTCCCAGGACGAGATTGGCCAGCTGGCGCAGTCCTTCGAGCGAATGCGGGTCAGCGTGTCGGCGCAGAAGGAGGAGATCCTGAAGCTTGCTTACTGGGATGCACTGACCGGGCTGCCGAACCGTGCGCAGTTTCGAGACGCGGTCGGCCTGGCCATCGCCGTGGCGCAAAAGAAGTGTGGGTCTGAGGGGTCGTCCGTGAGTGCGCCGGTCGCAGTGCTCATGCTCGATCTCGCCCGCTTCAAGCACGTCAACGACGTGCTGGGCTACCGTTTTGGCGACATGCTGCTGCAACGGGTCGCGGAACGCCTGTCGCAGCACTCGGTGCGCGACGGGGACGTGGTCGCGAGACTGGGCGGAGACAAGTTCGCGATCCTTTTGCGCGGCGGGGATGGCGAATTGGCGCTCGCCGTCGCGGCGCGCATTTCCGACTCGCTGGATGCGCCGCTGACCCTCGAGGAACACACCGTCGACATGAGCGCTGGCGTCGGCATCGCCTGCTGGCCGCAGCATGCGAGCGACGCCGATACGCTGCTCAGTCGCGCCGAGATAGCCATGTATGCTGCCAAGCAGCGCAGTGCTGGCGCGATCGTCTACGACCCGGCGATCGACGCGTCGAGTGCGCAGACGCTGTCCCTGCTGACCGAGATGCGTCAGGCCGTCAGCGAGCACCAGCTGAGGCTGTATCTGCAGCCCAAGCTCTCACTGAACACCGGTCTGGTCGTTGGCGCCGAGGCGTTGGTCCGCTGGCAGCACCCTCAGCGCGGGTTGGTGCCGCCGATGCAGTTCATCCCGTTCGCCGAGCAGACCGGGTTCATTCGCGTGCTGACGATGTGGATCTTCGAGGAGGCCGCGCGTCACTGGCGCATGCTGCATGCCGAGGGTCTGCTGATCACGCTGTCGGTGAACCTGTCGACGCGCGACCTGCTCGACCAGGACCTTCCCCAGAAATTCGACGCGCTGCTGGTCAAGCACCAGGTTCCTGCCGAGGCGTTCTGCCTCGAGATCACCGAGAGCGCGATCATGGACGATCCGCAACGGGCGCAGGCCACGCTGGACCGCCTGAGTGCACTGGGCTTCAAGCTGTCGATCGACGACTTCGGCACCGGCTACTCGTCGCTGGCCTACCTGAAGCGTCTGCCGGTCGACGAGTTGAAGATCGATCAGTCCTTCGTCAAGAGCATGGAAGCCGATCCCGACGACGCGAAGATCGTGCGTTCGACGATCGACCTGGCGCACAACCTCGGCTTGACCGTCGTCGCCGAAGGCGTCGAGAACGAGCATGTCTGGAACATGCTGCGCGACCTCAACTGCGACCAGGCGCAGGGTTACCACATGGGCAAGCCGATGCCGGCCGACACCTTCTCGAACTGGTCGGTCGGCTGGCTGGCCAAGCACCGGCCGACGGTCGATGTGGCGGCGGCGTTGATGCTGCACTGACGGCTCACCCTTCCGGCCGGGCCGGATCGACGCGGGATTTGCGATTGCGAGCTGGCTTCGAGAGCATCTCCATGTACCTGCCGACCCATTTCGAAGAGTCCCGCACCGACACCGAGGTGCTGGTGGTGTTCCAGGGGCCGCAGGCCTACGTGTCGCCGGGCTGGTACGCGACAAAGGCCGAGACCGGCAAGGTGGTGCCGACCAGCAACTGCATCCTGGTCGAGGCGCGCGGTCGGCTGGTGGTGCGCGACGACGCGGCCTGGGTTGATGCACTGGTATCCGGCCTGACCGACCTCCACGAGGCCACGCAGGCGAAGCCCTGGAAGGTGGCCGATGCGCCTGCCGACTACATCGCCGCAACCCAGCGCGCCATCGTCGGCATCGAGGTCGAGCTCACCGCCCTGAAAGGCAAGTGGAAGATGAGCCAGAACCGAGCGGCGGCTGACCGCGCTGGTGTGGTGCGTGGCCTGACTGCCGCCGGTCGCGACGATGTCGCGGCCTGGGTCGACCCTGGCCCGGCCTCGCTGCCCTGACACGACAGGCCCGATCCGGGGCATCCAAGACGAGGGCTGCCCCACAGTCGTGCGGCCGATGTGACTCCAGGAAGCCCCCGGACCCATGCGACGGGGGGCAGCATCGGATAATCAGGGAAAACCCGTCTGGCTCCCGGCATGACCATCATTGCTTCGTCCGTTTTCCGAACTCTCGCGAGTGCATGCAGCGTGTGGATCGCCAGACCCATGCTTGCTCTTGGTGCAGGATGCGTCGTGTGCTGGGCTGCGCATGCGGCAACACCGTTCGAGGACACCCTGGCGCAGCGGCTGCAGGCCTGCACCGGGTGTCACGGTGAACAGGGACGCGCCACGCCGGGCGGCTACCAGCCGCGCCTGGCCGGCAAGCCTGCCGGCTACCTGTTCCACCAATTGCTGAACTTTCGCGACGGCCGTCGTGACTTTGCCCCGATGACCGCGTTGATCGATCCGCTCGGCGACGACTACCTGCGAGAGATCGCCGCGTACTTCGCATCGCTCGATGTGCCGTACCCCGCGCCGCAGCCGGCGACTGCCAGCGCCGCCACGTTGCAGCGTGGCGAACGGCTGGTGCGCGAGGGCGATCCGGCCGCCCGCATTCCCGCCTGCGCCCAATGTCATGGGGAAGCGATGATGGGCGTGGCGCCGGCGATTCCCGGCCTGCTGGGCCTGCCCCGCGACTACGTGAACGCGCAGCTCGGCGCCTGGCGCAGCGGCAAGAGACACGCTCAGTCGCCCGATTGCATGGCGCAGGTCGCGCGGCGACTGAGCCTGGCCGACATCGATGCGGTGTCGCAGTGGCTGGCGGCGCAACCGGTGCCGTCGCGTGCCAAGCCGCTGAGCGCGCTGCCCGCGGGGCACAAGCTGCCGGTGGTCTGCGGTGGCGTCAGCGTGGGCTCACTTCCATCTTCGGGGGCATCGCGATGAGCCGCCTTGGCTGGCGGGTTCTGGTCGCCGGGGCCGTCGGTGTCGGTGCGCTCGCAGCGACGGTGATCGCGCTCAACCTGCGCGGCGAAGGCGACCTGAGCGCCCAAATCGCCGCCACGCTTCCATCAGCGACCGGCGCACAAGCCGACGCCGGGCCGGTGGCTCGCGGCGCCTATCTGGCACGTGCCGGCAACTGCATGGCCTGCCACACCGCTCGCGGCGGCGAGCCGTATGCCGGCGGCCGCGGCATCGACACGCCGTTCGGCACCGTCTACAGCAGCAATCTGACCCCCGATGCCGACACCGGCCTGGGCCGCTGGTCTGCGCCCCAGTTCTGGCGCGCGATGCACCATGGCCGTTCTGCCGACGGTCGGCTGCTGGTGCCGGCGTTCCCGTACCCCAGCACGACGCAGGTCACCCGCGCCGATTCGGACGCGCTGTACGCCTACCTGCGCGGTGTGCCGGCGGTGCGCCAGCCCGCCAAGGCACACGACCTGCGCTTCCCGTTCGACACTCAGGCGGCGCTGGCGGTCTGGCGGGCGCTGTACTTCAAACCCGGTGTCTTCGAGCCCGATGCGGCGCGCTCGGCCGAATGGAATCGCGGGGCCTACCTGGTGCAGGGCCTGGGCCATTGCAATGCCTGCCACGCGCAACGCAATGCGCTCGGTGCCACCGCGGGGCCGCTCGATCTGGGTGGCGGGCTGATCCCGATCCAGAACTGGTACGCCCCGTCGCTGACCGATCCGCGCGAAGCTGGCGTGGCCGACTGGGCCGCGGCGGACATCGTCGCGCTGCTGAAGGCTGGCGTGGTCGACCGAGGTGGCGCGCTTGTCACCGCATCGGGCCCGATGGGCGAAGTCGTTCTGCGCAGCACGCAGCACCTGAGCGATGCCGATCTGGGCGCGATGGCGACCTACCTGAAGACGCTGGGAACGGGGACTGCCGATACGACGGCGCCGGCCAGCCCGAGCGCTTCGGCGCCGGGCGGACGCGGCGCCACGCTGTACTCCGATCACTGCGCATCCTGTCACGGCGAGCAAGGTGCCGGTGTCGCGGGGGCCTATCCGCCATTGGCCGGCAACCGCGCGGTGACGATGCCGGTGCCGGCGAACCTCGTGCGTGTCGTGCTGGAAGGCGGTTTTGCGCCATCGACCGCTGCGCACCCCCGACCTTACGGCATGCCGCCGTTCGCTCAGACCTTGAACAACGAGGACGTCGCCGCGCTGCTCACGCACCTGCGCGGCAGCTGGGGCAACCATGCGGATGCGGTGTCGGCGGTGGAAGTGAATCGCTACCGGGGCAGCAGCGCGCGCTGAATCGGCTCGGCGCGCACCGCCCCTGCGCCGCGGATCAGAACGGGATGTCGTCGTCCATGTCGTCGAAGCCGGTCGACGACTTCGGCGCCGGCTTCGAGGGCGCAGGGCGGCTCGCCGGGGCGCTGCGCGCAGCGGAGGCTGGACGCGCTTCGCCGCGGCCCTCGCCTCGGCTGTCTCCCCGGCTGCCACCGCCCTGGTCGTAGCCCGCATCCCCGCCCGCATCACCGCCACCCATGCCCTCGCGCCCGCCGAGCAACTGCATGTTGTCGGCGATCACCTCGGTGGTGTAGACGTCCTTGCCTTCCTTGTCCTGCCACTTGCGGGTCTTCAGACGCCCTTCGACGTAGACCGGGCGGCCCTTCTTGAGGTACTCGCCGGCGATCTCGGCCAGGCGGTCGTAGAAGACCACGCGGTGCCATTCGGTTTCCTCGACCTTGTCGCCGCTGGTCTTGTCTTTCCAATTTCGGGTGGTGGCGACGCTGATGTTGCAGATCGCATTGCCGTTCGGGGTGTAGCGCACTTCGGGGTCGCGGCCCAGGTTGCCGATGAGGATGACTTTGTTGATCGAGGCCATGGTGCGAGCTCCGGTGACGTTTCTTGAAGCCGCAGATTATCGACTTCATGCCGCCCTTACCATCGCCACCCATGCCTGCAACCGCCCATGACCCCCGAGCTTGACGTGATCGACCCGGGGCAATCCCAGGTCTCGATGGACCCGGGCGCCGCGTCCAGCTCCCACGGTCGCGCGGCGCTGTCGGTGCTGCAGACTGTCTTCGGCTATTCCGCTTTCCGTGGTGCGCAGGCGCAGATCGTCGACCATGTGTGCGCCGGCGGCGACGCGCTGGTGCTGATGCCCACCGGTGGCGGCAAGAGCCTTTGTTATCAGGTTCCGGCCATCGTGCGGCACCGGGCCGACCAGGGCGTCGCCATCGTCGTCAGCCCGCTGATTGCGCTGATGCACGACCAGGTCGGCGCGCTGGAGGAGGCTGGCGTGCACGCGGCCTACCTGAATTCGAGTCTGACGTCGGAAGAGGCGCAGCGCATCGAGCGCGAGATGATGGGCGGCCGGCTGGTGATGCTGTACGCCGCGCCCGAGCGCCTCACGACGCCGCGCTTCCTGGCGCAGCTCGACTCGTTGCACGAACGCGGGCTGCTGAGCCTGTTCGCGATCGACGAGGCGCACTGCGTGAGCCAGTGGGGGCACGACTTCCGCGAGGACTACCTGTCGCTGAACGTTCTTCATGAGCGCTATCCGGATGTGCCGAGGATCGCGCTCACGGCCACGGCCGACGACCTCACGCGTGCCGACATCATCGCGCGCCTGCAGCTCGAAGACGCGCGCATCTTCATCAGCAGCTTCGATCGGCCGAACATCCGCTACGGCATCGTCGAGAAGGAC